>CAYYMW010000095.1:0-18725 GCA_964472515.1 uncultured Verrucomicrobiota bacterium
GGGGTCCCCCGGTGTTGACGGGAGAGCGTCCCGAAGTAACCGTACCCCCACGTGACCCTGCCGCCCCGGCCCGGGCGTTGGATTTGTCGAGCTGGTACAACGCCTCGCTGACCGAGAACTGGCATGGCGGCACGGCGGGTTCCTTGCAGGCGCTGCCGGTGGGGATCCAGGTGCTGCAAGGGATACCCTTCGATATCCGCGGCGTGGTGCAACTGGCTGGGCGGCGCCTGATGGATCGGGGTTACCCCCGCGAAGCGGTGGGCCTGCCAGTGGAAGCGTTTGCCAGCCAGATCCATTTCCTGCACGCCACCGGCTGGCCCGACCGCCCCGGCCGCCCGGTCGGCACCTACGCCATCCAGTATGTGGATGGACGCCAGCGCTTTGTGACGCTCGTGTACGGCCAGGATGTGTTGGACTGGCTGCCGTCCAACCCCGAGGAGCGCGAGCAACCCGGCGCGCAGGTGGCTTGGGAAGGCCCCGCCTCCCCGGACTCGGCCCAACCGCCCATCAGGCGGCTCTACCTGACCACTTGGAAGAACCCCTGGCCGGAGACCCGCATCCAGTCAATCGACTTCATCTCGTGGCTGTCCGAGGCCGCCCCGTTCGTGGTGGCGATCACCGTCGACCCGCCCCCGGCGGAACGCTGAGGATGGCGCCACCCGCTACGTCGTAACGCTCTCCCCCGGGCCGGGTTGGAGGACCTTGATGCGCGGATGCCGTTTCGCCAGTTGCTCCGCAAACCACTGCCTGGCTTCGGGGCCGCCGTGCCCCAGCACCACGACCTTGGGACGGACCTCCTTGACGAATCCCAACAGTTCCTCCCGGTTGGCGTGCGCGGTGAGATCGAAATCCTCCATTTCGCAACGACGGATCACCGGTTCGCCGGTGGCCGAGAACGCGAACGGCGCGCCCGCTTTGGACACCTTGAACCGTCCGCCCGGCGTGTCCGGATCCGCGTAACCGACAAAGAACACGGCGTGACGTTCATCGCCCATGAGGCGCAACGCCATGCGCCAGGCGGCGGTGTTCTCGGACATCATGCCCGAAGTCAGCACGAAGATCTTGCCCCCGGTCAACCGCATGCGCTCGAGTTGGGCCATGTCGTGGACCTGGAGATCGAGCGCCTCGTGCAGGAGCAAGTGGCTGTGATGCCGATGGGTGCGGTGGGCCTCCAGATCGTAAATCTCCGTGAAGACACGCCCCAGCCCGCCCACATAAACCGGCTGGCGCTTGAGGCGGCCCTGGCGCATCGCCAAGGCCAGCATGGCCAGAATCTCCTGGGTTCGCCCCAGCGCGAAAGCGGGGATCAGCACCGAGCCTTTGCGCTTGAGGACACGCTGGATGCTCTGCAGCAATCGTTCCACCTGTTGCTCGCGGCTGAAGCCCGGCGGCAATTCGCGCAAACCACGCGTCGTCTCCATGAGCAGGATATCGCAGTGAACGTCTTGGTAGCGCGCCCCTTTGAGGAGCGTCTGCTCTCCAAAAGAGACATCGCTGGTGTAGAAGAGGCTTTCCTGCCGGCTGCGCACCAGGACGCCCGCCGAACCGAGCGTGTGGCCCGCATCAAAAAACTCGAGCGTGGGCGACTCGGTGGCGCTCCGCGGCCGGTGGTGCGCCGCCCACTCGATTTCCCGGTTGTACCGGAAACCTTGGAAGCGGGCCGCCAGCTCATCCAACTGCTCATGGGTGAAGAGCGGATACTCCGCGATCCCCAGTTCGTCGCGTTGCCGCGTCATGACGTTGACGGAGTTGTGCAGCACGCGCTCGATGATGAAGTAGCTCTGCTCGGTCATCAGCACGTGCGCCAGCGGGAAATGCCGCATCGCCACCGGAAGCGAGCCGACGTGGTCGTGATGGCAGTGCGTGACGGCGATGGCATCCACATCCTCGCCGCGCACCTTGCGATAGAGTGGGAGGCTGTGCTTTCCCTCCCGTTTGGGGTGAGTGCCTGCATCGAGCAACAGACGGTGCCCGCCGATTTCTACCCGCCAGGCGCTGGCGCCGACATCGTCGCCGGGATTCAAGTTAAGTATACGCATGTTTCACTGAAACTTTTCCCCAGCATAGGGGTCTTATCGAATATGGAAAGCTGGCAAAAAGTTTTGAACATGAGCTTAAGCCCCTTCGTCTCATGCTCTGTGGTTGCCAGCGGTTTCAACGCCAATGGTCTGCGGTTCCTGCTTACCGTAGCGATTGCGCGATGGCTGTGCCAGCCGCGGGTGGCATAGAGGAGGTTTGTTTGGTTGTTTGGGTTGGGCGGGCGTCCTTTGGGCGCCCGCCATTTTTTTCCACGAGAGACACCGGGACGGGTGGCCTGCGGTTCAAAGCCAGTCGTTGCGCCGCCGCCGCCATGCAATAATTGCGCAACCCATCGGGCCAGCCCGCAAACCGATCATGCCCGCAAAGACTTGGTGTAGGAAATGCTATTTTTACAGGGTTTGCCCGGAGGGTGAGAGCGTGGCGCAGCGTGAAGTCGGCGCGGGGTTGCCAACCGGGGCCGAGTGCGGCAAGCTAAGGCACACTCAGTGCCAACCACGATTACTGCGATCGCCATGAAACGCATCGACCTCTTCCCGCTTCTGCTTGGCTTCCTCACGTGCGCTTGGGTTCCCACACCCCAAGCCGATACCCTGGAGAAGGGTTTCCAGAATCCGCCTGCCGAGGCCCGCCCGTGGGTCTACTGGTTCTGGCTCAACGGCAACATCACCAGCAACGGCATCACCGCCGACCTCGAGGCTATGCGCCGCGTCGGCGTGGGCGGCGTGCTCATCATGGAGGTGGACCAGGGCGCGCCGGTCGGCCCGGCGGATTTCATGGGCGACCGCTGGCAAAAGCTCTTTGGGCACGTGGCCAGCGAGGCGCGCCGGCTGGGGATCGAGGTCAACATGAACAACGACGCCGGCTGGAACGGCAGCGGCGGGCCGTGGATCAAACCCGAGCAGGCCATGCAGGAGGTCACCTGGAGCGAAACCAACCTCACCGGCCCGGCGCATTTCGAGGGCACGCTGGCTGAGCCGGAGAGGGTCGCCGGATTTTACCGCGACATCACCGTGCAGGCGTTTCCCAAGGCGGATTACTATCGGTTGCCGGGCTTCGAGGGCAAAGCGGCCTTCCAGAAACGCGGCCGCGAGACCAAGCCGCCTGAGGGCAACCAGCCCACCTCCACCCTTCCCCGCGAGCAGGTCACCGACCTCACCGCCCGGATGGATGCCACCGGGCGGCTCGTTTGGGACGTGCCCGCCGGCGAATGGACTGTCATCCGGTTCGGCCATACCTGCACCGGTGTGGAGAACGCGCCCGCGCCCGCCACGGGCCGCGGCTTGGAATGCGACAAGCTGAGCCGCGAAGGCATCGCGGCGAACTACCGGGCCATGATGGCGAAGCTGGCCGCGCAGAATCCCGTCGCCAAAGGAGCCAAGGGCGGCTTGGTGGCGACGCACATCGACAGTTGGGAGAACGGTTCGCAGAACTGGACCGCCCGCATGCGGGAGGAATTCCAGCAGCGGCGCGGTTACGATCTCCTGCCGTTCCTGCCCGTGCTGACGGGGCGGACCATCGTCAGCGCCGACTTCTCCGAGCGCTTCCTGTGGGATCTGCGCCGCACGGTGTCGGAGTTGGTCATCGAGTACTACGCGGGGGGCATGCGCGAGTTGGCCCACGCCAATGGGCTGCGTTTCACGGCGGAGGCCTACGGCAGTCCGTGCGATCACATCCCCTACGGCGGGCAATCCGACGAGCCGATGGGCGAGTTCTGGACCCCCAGCGGGGCCATCGAGACCTGCCGCGGCATGGCTTCGTCCGGGCATGTCTACGGCAAGCGGATCATCGGCGCGGAAGCGTTTACTTCGGCTGATCAAGAGCGATGGAAGGAGCATCCGGCGCTGCTGAAATCGCACGGCGACCGCGCTTTCTGCGAGGGCATCAATCGGTTTGTCTTTCACCGCTACGCCATGCAGCCGTGGACGCCGGAGTACCGGCCCGGCATGACCATGGGGCCCTGGGGCCAGCATTACGAGCGGACGCAGACTTGGTGGGAATGGCTGGGGCCGTGGCACGACTACCTCGCCCGCTGCCAATACCTGCTCCGCCAGGGACATTTTGTGGCCGACATCCTCTATCTGCAAAACGAGGCCCCGCCGCAGGGATTCACCATGTATCCACGACGAGGCTATGACTGGGACGAATGCGGCGCCGAGGTCGTGCTCACCCGACTGGACGTGCAGGATGGACGCCTGGTGCTGCCCGATGGCATGAGCTACCGGGTGTTGGCCCTGCCCAACACCGCCACCATGACCCCGGCCCTGCTGCGGCGCATCAAGGAGTTGGTGGAGAAAGGGGCGACAGTCATTGGCGCGCCACCGAAGGTGTCGCCGAGCCTGACGGACTACCCGCGCTGCGACGCCGAGGTGGCACGCCTGGCCGGGGAGCTATGGGGCGACTGCGATGGGGTCAAGAGCCGCTCACGGGCCGTCGGCAAGGGGCGCATCGTGTGGGCCGCCGAACCTGAGAAGGTGCTCGGCCAGGCCGGCGTACCGGCGGACTTCGCCAGCGGCCAGGCGCTCCGTTTCCTGCATCGGGCCACGTCGGACACGGACCTCTATTTCGTGGCGAACCCATCCGATCGCCCGGTGGTTACCACCGCCAGCTTCCGCGTCAAGGACCGCACACCAGAACTCTGGTGCCCGGTCACCGGTCGCAGGCAGGTGGCCCCGGTGTTCTCCGAGCAGGACGGCCTGACCACGGTTTCGCTCGATCTCGAAGCCAGTGGCTCGGTCTTTGTGGTGTTTCGCAAGACCGGCGCCCCCAAGGCGGTCATCACCCAGGTGATGCGGGGCAAGGAGAGTCTCTTCTCCGCTACCCCGGAACCGCCGGCCAAAGTCCTGATTCGCCGCGCCACCTACGGACCGGCGGAGGACGCCGCGCTCACCCGGGATGTGCGCGACCAGGTCCAGCGCAAGGTGGACGGCGGCGAGACCACGTTCGCCGTCCGCTCGCTCATCGACGCGGGCGATCCCGCACCAGGCAAGGTGAAGACGCTGACCGTAGACTACGAGATCGACGGGAAGGCCTTCACGGTCAAGGGCATCGACGACGGCACGGTGCGCCTCACCTCGGAGGCCCTGAAGATCACGGTAGACAAGGCCCGCTACGGTGTGCTGGACGACCCGAAGCGCACCCGGGACGTGCGCGCCAAGTTGCAGCGGCTGATCGACGCCGGGCAAAGCGCCTTCATCGTGGCGCGGATGGCGGACGGCGACGATCCCGCCTTCCTGGTCGTCAAGACCCTCGAAGTGGAATACACCCGCGATGGCCAACCGCTCACTGCCCGCGGCACGGACCCCGAGCTGATCGACCTCCGTCCGCCCCTGCCTCCGCCGGGCGCCCGCGCGGCCATGGTCAATCGTGATGCCTCCGGCCATGCGTGCGTGGAGGTGTTCCAGCCGGGTCACTACCAGATCACGACGGCAATCGGTCGGGAACTCGCCTTGCGCAAGGGCCGCGAATTCGACGTGAACGATCTGCCCGCCGCGATGGAAGTGGCCGGTCCCTGGCAGGTGCGCTTCGCGCCCAACGCCGGCGCGCCCGCCTCAGCCACGTTCGAGCAACTGGGCTCGTGGTCGGACCGTTCCGAGCCCGGGATCAAGTACTTCTCCGGCAGCGCCACCTACTCGCGAACCATCCAGGTGCCGCGCGCGCTGCTAGCCAAGGGCCAGCGGCTCCATCTGGATCTGGGCCGCGTGGAGGTCATGGCGAAGGTCCGACTCAACGGCAAGGACCTCGGCTTGCATTGGAAACCGCCGTTCCTCGTCGACATCACGGACGCCGCCAAAGCAGGGGAGAACGCTCTGGAGGTCACCGTAGTGAACCTCTGGCCCAACCGCCAGATCGGGGACGAGTTCCTCCCCGAGGACAGCGAACGCAATCCCGACGGCACGCTCAAGCAATGGCCCGCCTGGGTGCAGCAAGGCAAGCCCAGCCCCTCCGGCCGCGTCACCTTCACCAGTTGGCGCCTCTGGAAGAAAAACGACCCGCTCCTGGCCTCCGGCCTCCTTGGCCCCGTGCGCCTGGTGCCTTCGAAAGTGCTGCGGGTGGAGTAGCATCCCCCAACGCCGGGAAGGTAACAGGGCATTCCGCAGAGCACCAAGCCACCACGCTTGGCCAAATGCCATCCCTTGGCAATAGGCGCGGAGCGTTGGCTTCCGCTTGGCAGATGCCCCGGTTACAGCGCTGCGGCCCAACCAAGGCACACGGCCTGAAAATCAATGACGTGGCGAATTGCCTTGCCGACACATCAGCACTTCATCTAATCATATCCCCGTATTTCCGCAGGATCAGCAATCATGAACGCACGACCTACTGACGCAGGGCTGGGATGGCTGAGAAGTCGGATAGGGAACCTCTGGACCATCCGTGCCGTGGTGCTACTCTTGGCCATGCTGCGGTTGACCCCACCCGCGGCTGCACAAGCCGAGGCTTTTACCTGGGTGACCAACAACGGCGCCATCACCATCACCGCGTATAACGGCCCAGGCGGCGCGGTAGTTGTCCCAAGCGAGATCAACGGCCTTCCTGTCACCAGTTTTGGTACATCGGTGTTCATGCGCCGAACCGAACTGACGAGCCTCGTGCTGCCCGACGCTCTGAGCTCGGTTCCCAGTTCCACATGCTGGGGCTGTGCCAGACTCTCCAGCGTAGTCATACCCGGCAAGGTCACCAATATTGCCTCCAGCGCTTTCAGCCGTTGTGGAAGCCTGACGAACATCACAATCCCCGACAGCGTGACCAGCATCGAAGACTCTGCTTTCAGCGTTTGCACGAACCTGGCGGAAATCATGATCGGCAATAGCGTTGCCAGTATCGGGCAGGGAGCGTTTAGTTCCTGCCCGAACCTCACAAGCGTGGTTCTCCCCGATAGCGTGACCAACCTAGCCATGCTGGCCTTTGTGGGCTGCCGAGGGTTGACCAACGTGAGCATCTCGAAATCCGTCATCAACCTCGAGGGCGGTACGTTTGCATTTTGTACCGGTCTCACGAACATCCTGATTCCTGACGGGGTCAAGCAGATCGCGCAAGGAGCTTTCCAGGACTGCTCGAACCTGACCACGGTCATGATCGGCTCCGGTGTCACCAACCTCGGTGTGGGTGCGTTTCGTGATTGCGGCCGCATGGTCGCAATCCACGTGGTTCCGCTCAACCCATCTTATCAAAGCGTCGATGGTGTGGTGTTCAACCGGGCTCAAACCACGCTCGTTCGATGTCCGGAGGCCAGGACGGGCAACTACGCCGTCCCGTTCGGCGTCACCGCCCTCGGGGCCACCGCGTTCCAATCCTGCCGCAACCTCACAAACATCACCCTACCGGGCACTATCACCAACATCGCGGCAACCGCCTTCTCGGACTGCACCGGCCTGTCCAATATGACCCTCCCTGACGGTGCGGTAACGCTGGGATCATCTGCATTTGCGGGGTGTACGAATCTTGCGAACGTCCATCTTGGCGGGATGACGGGCCGTGTGAATGAGGATACCTTTTCGGGGTGTCTCAATCTCACGAGCGTCGTCCTGCCGGACAATGTCGTGATGATTGCCAACCGCGCGTTCTTGAACTGCAGACAGTTAAGCCAAGTAACGATTGGCCGCACTTTGAAGAGCATCCTCATCGATGCATTCTACGGGTGCACCAACCTGAGTGCGTTCACCGTTGCCGCGCCGGATTCCGCCCTCGCCAGCGTTGACGGAGTCTTGTTCAGCCGAGAACGGACCATGTTACTTCAGTATCCCCGAGGAAGGCGTGGTGACTATGCCGTCCCCGAAGGAGTATGCTGCATCACTGACTTCGCGTTCGCCGATTGCGTGGGTCTGAGTAACATCATCTTCCCCGCCAGTGTCTCCAGCATCGGCAGCTACTCCTTTTCCAACTGTACCAGCCTTGCCAGCGTCGCACTCCCGGACAGTGTCACGCGGCTCGGCACAGGGACTTTTCAGAATTGCACCGGACTAAAGGAAATCACGCTCTCTGCAGGCATTTCGATGCTGGACAAGGAGGTGTTCAGTAACTGCAAACGGCTGATGGGGGCCTACTTCAAGAGTAACGCGCCCTTGGTCGATAACGCCGCCTTTTCCGGTACCACCAACACGATCATCTACTACCTGCCTGACGCCAGAAATTGGTGGCCTACTTTCGGCGGCCGGCCCACGGCGGTCTGGCAGCCCAAGTTGGAAGCCACAGACGCCACGTTTGGCGTGCGAACGAACGGCTTCGGTTTCACTGCTGCTTGGGCGAGCGACCAAGTGGTCGTGGTAGAGGCCTGCGCGGACTTGGCTAATCCTGTGTGGGTACCGGTGGGCACAAACACCCTCACCGGCGGGGTTTCGTACTTCAGTGACGCCGGGTGGACCAACTACCCGACCCGGTTCTACCGCCTGCGGTCGCCGTAAGATGCCGTCGGACACGGAAAGCAGCCCCGAAGCGTGGGCGCGCGGCCAGTCGGCGAGTTCTCGGAGGCGCGCGTCTGGGCGGCGCTGGATGATGGTTGGCAGTGGCTTTTCGGGCATTCTTGCCAGCGCGGAGTGAGCATCGGATGGCACGACTTCGCCTGCGGAGAGCCGCGTTCCCAATTCGCGTAATCCAGTCTACCCAGACCATGGAGGAGTCACCCTCCCTGCCATCCTGAGCCTACCTTCACGGTGATGAACGCTGTCAGCAGTAATTCAGGATGAAGACGAAAGCGGCCCCTTTCCGCTGAGGTTGCCAAACATGACTCTCGTTTGTCGGGGCTCAGATCATGAGTCTCCGCCGGGCCTCCATTGCCCGCGGAGTCCATCCTGTGGCAATCCCCGGCCAGCCAAACGCGCCAACGTCGTCGGCGCGAAGGCGTGTCGTCTCCTGCCCATGCCAAGCCGCCATACCGCATCCCGCCGTCCGCAGGTGCGCGCGCCGCGGCGTCCGGGTACCGCAGGCTTCCAGCCTGCCGGTGCGCGGGGCATCCTGCCCCGCTCTACCTCCACGATCTTGCCCGCGGCAGGTCCTCCGCCCAGCACCGCTCACCGCAAGTGCAAAAAGCTGCAAATAGCTGCAATTCGGTATTCCCGGCCCGGTATGTCGGCGCCCTTCGCGGCCTCCGCAGATATCCAGGCGCCTCGATTCTTGGTGGTCCCATAGGGTTCCGTTTAGTACCGCATGAAGCCACAATATGCCGCCATCCAGCTCCGCAAATCCGCTTTCCCAACCTCGCCCTGCGCAGCAGCGATCTGCGCAGCAGCGCCCTGTGCCACAGCGCCGTGCGCGGCACTGCAAGAAAGCGGGAGAAACCGCAAACCACCTCCGGAGGCAGGACCGAACCTCAAGCCGAAGCCCGGCCAGCCAGTCGCTTCCGCCGCGAGCTGGCCGGTTGGCACGCCGGACAGAAATACGTGCTCCGCGCCGCCTGGACGATGCGTCGTATCTCCGCCCCGCAAGTCCCACAGGGCTGCCCCGCCCGGTCATACACCGCCAACCGTTCATGGTAGTGCGCGCCCGCCTCCGATTCCGTGCCGTAGTAGAACAGCCCGTTGGCCTTGCCGCGACCGGACCAATTCAACGGCACCGTGCTGCCCCAATCCATCGCCTCTTGGAGCACCGTGACAATGGCCCGGTGCAGCCGTTCCGTTTCCAGTGCCGTGAGCCGGTTCGCCGGCCGCTTGGGCGACACCCCTGCCCGATGCAGCGCTTCACTCGCGTAAATATTGCCCACCCCGGCCACCAGCGTCTGATCCAGCAACTTCACCTTGACCGGCTGCGAAGAGCGCCGAAGCCCGTTCGCCAGGACGGCGGCCGTGAACGCGTCGGACAAGGGCTCCGGCCCCAGGGCAGCCAGGCTGCCGGGATCGAGCGTCAGCCGGCCGAAATAGCGAAAATCCTCGTACACAAAGCGCCATCGGCCCAAGTCAAGCATCACGGCGGTATGCTTGGGCAGCGCCTCCTTGGCAGGCAGCAGATACATCCGCCCGGTCATGCCCAGGTGGCCTATCACCGTGGCCCGCCCTGCACGCCGCGCGCGTTCCATGCTGAACACCAAATACTTGCCGCGTCGGGCCACGTCGAGGAAGCGCGCCCCTAACAGCGTCGTCGTCAACTGCTTCTCCGTCGTCGGTTGGATGACTTTGGGCCGCCGAACCTCGATCCCGTGGATCCGCTGCCCCGCCAGGCTGGGGGCCAGATGCCGAACCAGAACTTCAACTTCAGGCAACTCGGGCATAATGGGAATATACTCTGGCAGTGTCGGTTGGGCATCGGGCAGTCCGCATGCACTCACCCGTATCGAAACGGATGGGGCATGGCAAACGCCGCAGGCAGGTGGCGCACCTCCCGCACCTCTCCGGCCTCGAGCAGGACCTCCACAATATCGAAGCGCACCTCGACCTGCGGCCGCCCCAGGAGTGTCAGATAGTCAAGGGCGGCCTTCGTGATGCGGGTGCGCTTTCCCCGATCCACCGCGGCCGCCGGGCGGTTCCATTCCTCGGACGACCGCGTCTTCACCTCCACGAACACCAGGCAGTCGCGGTCGCGGAAGACCAGGTCGATCTCCCCGCGCTTGGTGCGGTAGTTGGCGGTCAGGAACTTGAGCCCAAGCGCGCACAGGTGCCGCTTGGCCGCGCGCTCCCCCAAGCGGCCCCGCCGCAGATGTTCCGGCAAGGCGCGCCAGCCCAGCCACGCCTTCAACCAAGTCCATCCCGGAATCATCCGAAAAGCTCCCCTTGCACCGGGCGCAGCGGGGCGAACGTGCGCCGATGGATGGGACACGGGCCATGCTTGGCCAGCGCCTCCAAGTGCTCGGGGGTGGGGTACCCCTTGTGCCGCGCGAAGCCGTACTGCGGATATTGACGGTCGTACTCGTCCATCTGGCGGTCCCGTGTCACCTTGGCCAACACGCTCGCCGCCGCAATCGAATAACTGCGCGCATCCCCTTTGACCAAAGCCGTTTGTGGAAACGGCAGCCCGGGGACTCGCAGTCCGTCCACCAAGACGTGGCCTGGGGGCGTCGGCAACCGGCGTAGCGCTTGGACCATCGCTTCGTGCGTGGCGCGCAGAATATTGATGCGGTCGATTTCGCCCGCTTCGCTCTGGCTGATCGCAAAACTCACCAGCGGCGATTGCGTCAAGGCCACGAAAAACTCCTCCCGCCGGGCGGCGGTAAGTTGCTTGGAATCATTAAGATCCGCCCACTCGGGAGGCATGCCGCGCTCGATTAACTCGGCGGCAAACACCACCGCCCCGGCGACCACCGGCCCCGCCAAGGGTCCGCGCCCGGCTTCGTCCACGCCGGCGACACGGGCGATCCCCAGACGGCGAATCTCGCGCTCGAAACCAAATCGTGTGGCGGCCTCAGACATGATCCAGCGTGCCGATGTCCCTTATGGTGAGCGCTCCGCCGCTTCAGGGCAAGACCGGAAAACCAAGCCCCCCTCTCGCCGGTTTGCACAATCCTCCCACCACCCTTCCCCCAGTTTCGCCTCGTGGATACTGACAACCGGTCAAGTCAGGCGGCACTTCCCGCCGGTCGAAGGGCATAATAAAACAGGGCCGTCTTTCGACGGCCCTGACAGATCGAAGTCGCTGATGCGCTAACTTAGCTCAGCTTGCGGCGGAGCCCGGCGAGGCCCATGAGGCCCATGCCCAGCAGCGCGAGCGTCGCACCACCCTCCGGAACGCGGATCAGACCTTGATACTTGCCATCGTTGGCCGGTTGGTAGTAGGTCCCAGGATAGTTCGGAACGCTCTGCAATTGGGACAGCTGGACCAGATAATCATTGGCGAAGTCGGTGGGTTTGTCACCGATCGGGGCCGTGTTGTCCAACGTGTTCTTGGCGGTGAACTTGCCGCCGGTCAGATCCCAACTGGCGTCATAGAGAACCTCCCAGATCGCCAACTGGAGGCCAGTGCCGGCGACAGGATTGGCAATCGCGTCGTTCAGGTGGCTGTTATAGAGTTCTGCCGCGAACTGGATGCCATTTGCGGTCCACGCCGGATTCGGGTGAGTCGGGGTGGGCACGAAAGGAACCGGATTGTACTCGTAAGTCTGGCCGAACCTGATGCTGACACCAATGTCTGTGCAGAAGGTGTAGAACCAATCGCTCGGATTGGCCGTATTCACAGCCTTGAACATCACTTCCTTGGCCGTGAAGCTGAAAGTATCTGGGCCGAAGCTGTACTTGAACGAAACCTTGTTGTCGAGCGTAGCCGGAGTGGCCTGAGTGATCTTCAGGGACACCGCATTCGCACTTGCCACCATGCCGAGGCCCACTGCGACCGCCGTCAACCCAACCGCTGCTTTGTTCATCTGAGTCGTCATAATCTTTTTCTCCCGCGACTTTGTTCTGTTTTGTTTGCCTGCAACGCAAGCTACATGGCTATCAGCAACCGACGTGCCAACTACAACAACCACTCAACCGCACCAAGCATTATCATCCTTAACATGTTCATAATTGAACACTTACCAATATTCAATCAACCCACATTCCTTGAGATTCCAAGTTCCACGGCTCCCGCCGCGACGATTGGACTTCATCGGAGCGCAAGGATTTCCGACACGACACGCGCCCTCGACCGCATAGCCCCCCACTCCATAATGTGTAATTAGTTGATAATAAATATGTTGTGAGACACATCCCACTGACCCCTGACAGTGTAAAGAAGGCCGACAAGATTCGGGGTTCTTTACACTTAAGGAAGGGCAAAGCGAGAACCGCCTTACCCCGCGTTGAAGCCTGGAGGCCCGCCCCATGATCATGTCTAATTTCTTGACCGTGAACACTTTAACACCAAATTAAGCCGCGGCGGAGGCAAGCTGGCAGGCAATGATCGACAGCTTACCGAAGGACACCGCGAATCACGCAACCTTCTCCATTCAGGTCGATTACAGTATCCCTTGCCTGAGTTAAGGCGGCTGGGGCGTATTCCACCACCGTCTCCCAAATAAAGGGCGGGCCAAGTAGGCTCTTCTGCACCTCCACTCGACGTCCGGCGGGTTGATTGAGGCGAACGGTCAACCGATGCTCTTCCTTGAGCCGCACCTCCATGGCAATATCCACACCCGACGGATCGGCCCCCAAAGCGTACTCCATCAAGTTGGGGAGTCCGTCTTGGTCCGAGTCTCCGTCCGCTCCGTTAACTCCCTGAGAATCAACCGGGTTGAAACCATGAGCCACTTCCCAAACGCTCGGCAGTCCATCCCGATCAAGATCGTCGCCGACCGGGAACTCGAACACTCCCGGCGATGGCGCGGCGCTTCGCCACGCCGCCGCCTGCGTGCCCCACGAACTCAAATCTGTGCGGTGCTCCGCATGCGCGAAGGCTCCCTCCGAGGTCGCGTTGGCTCGCCTCCCCCCGTAGCAGGCGCCATCCACAACGACCCAAGACACAGGATCTCCCGGGAGATCGGGGGCTTGGGGGCGCTCAACGCTAAGGCAACCGGACGGAGCGGACAACTTGCCTCGGTAGCCACCCAGGATCAGGGCAGAAGCGGTGGCCGGATAAAGATTCTTAAACTCTTGGAGGGCAACTCGATCCAACGGATCGAAGGCCACGACCACCAAGGTCTGCAACGGTAAAACCACCAGATTGGTCGGAAAATCGAACTCTATCTCGCCATTAATCCGCCAAGCGCCGTTGGTATCCGATAGCATCAACGGACGCGGGCTCAGACACACCATTTCTACGTATTCCATTGATGCAGAATTGGTTTGGTTTGTCACTGTGGGCAAATCGCAAAGCACCTCAGAGATGACGAGTTCCGGACCGTGAGTTTGGTTGGCCGACAAACGGGTGGGGACCGTCGGTGTCCATGCCCCGCTGCCGTCGGGAAACCGACCCAACGACCATTCGTCGGCCTGTCCTTTGAATCTCACCGCATCCACGACCCTGTTGGGACCGGTTCCCTCAAACCGGCTCAGGAAGACCGCTTCCCCTGCCTTGTTGAGTCCAAAACCATTCGTCAGCGGATGGTGGAAGCCGCTGACCTCATCAAAGACGATCCATTCGCCTGGCTTCAAACTGAGGTCGGGCAGCGGCCACTTCTGGAGCGCAGCAGGATCGTCGCTCAAGTAGAAGCCCTTCAATCCCAAGGTGGCACTGGTGGGGTTGAATAGTTCGATCCAGTCGTTGGAGTCATACTCCGGCTGCTGCGGGTCCGAGTAGTCGGTGTGCGCCATGATCTCGTTCAGCACGGGAACCGGCACCGGCGCCGGTTCGGCGGTTCCCGGTGAACCACCCAGCGCCTGGCTTGTCTGCCAGCTTTGCGGGTGACTCAGATAGCCGCCGTCTTGGGGCAGGGCGAGGTCGGCACAGACCAGAGAGTGGCCCGCGCCGTCCGCGGCCGCCGGCCAGAAGATTCCCGTCCCGTAGTCGAAGGTCGCAATGACACGGCCATTGGCGGAGGTTTTCAAGGTCAACCGCTCGCCGCCATTCGCCAAGTTGCCTGAGTAGGAGCCGAAGATCGGCACTTGGGAGTCGAGCCCATAGGCGCGGCGGAAGGCATCGAAATCATTGTCGCCGGGCGCGCGAACCACCAGGACCCTTGCCGCAGGCGCAAGCGAAGCGCCCGTAGGGAAGGTGAAGCCGATGCCCTCGGAGAAAGTCACCCCGGCCAGGTTCAGTGCGCGATCCGGGTGCAAGTTGACCAGTTCGATAAACTCCAAATCCGAGCTGCCCGCCGGGTGGTACATCACTTCTGCCACTCGCAGGTTGGCGACCAACCATGCCGATTCATCAGGTTCGCCACCGATGAACTCGACGGGATCGGACCAGTGGCTCCAACGGCCCGAGACGTCCTTGAAGCGCGCGCGAAGGCGGTAGGCGTGCCCGACCTTCGCCACGCCTGCCGGCACTTGGATAGTGTCGTGGAAGTCCGTGATCTCGCCCGTTTCCCAGAGCGGTTCGATCTCGTACTTCCTCGGCTCTTTGGGATCGAAGGCGGGGGCATTGGTGTCGGACACTTCACCCAATCGCCATTTGAGGGCGGCAAAGGCGTTGGCACCCGAGTAGGCGCCCACCCGAAACACCAGGCGGTTCACGGGGAAACCGTTGGTCTCCCCCGGTTCGACGAGCGGCGTATCGGGAATCGTGAGGTCCGCGGCGAGGTTGTCCAGGATTTTGCCCCGCGTAGTCACGTACTGCTTCATCTTCTCGAGCATGCCAGGAAAGTCCTTGGTAGCCGCCGCTTGGTAGAATCTGCCGACGCCAGCCTTGGATGGATTTACATAAGCCGACTTCATGATGGGATTGTAGTCCCACTGGGCGCGGTCCACGTCGACGAAGCTGGGCTGGCCGGGGGTGTAGATGAAGGAGGCGTACTCGTCGATCAGCCGCCAAGTCTGGTTGGTATTGAAGAGCAGGTCGCGGAACTCGCGAATTCTATTGGCCCATTCCAGCTTGAAGGGCTGGCTCCCCAACAGCCGGGGCTTCAGCTCGTCATTGCCGCCGCAGCCGGAGTCGAACATGTTGTCCGCCCAGGTGAGGTCGAGATCCCAAGGGTGAACCGACCACCGTCCGGTGTCGGGACGCCGATAGTAGAAATAGTTCTTCTGATAGCATATATCGTAGTGATGAATACCCTGAACCACGGCTTGGTAACTGTAATACCGGCCCAGGTCGAGGTTCGCGCGCCACCACGTTTCGGTGGGGCCGCTCCAGTAACCCGATTGGAAGGCGTCGAGATCGGATTTGTCGAGCGGCCCGAACTCGCCGACGTTGTTCAACTCGCCCGTCCCATTCTCCATCTTGTAGTAGTTGCCATCGGGCAGACCATGTTCCTGGAGGAATCTGCCGTCGTCCTGTTCCACCGCGAGGTACAGACCCCACAGGTCTCCGCTATACTGATCGGCGGGTGAGGCTTCCTCGGCGCCATCGATGATCCGGAATTGGATGAAGTGGGTCTTGGAAGCCTCCACCCCGGCCAGCTCGAAGAGGCGGAAACCGACCGACTCGAACATGCCCTGCTCGCCGCGATGGAGGTAGTCGCCTTGCTGAATGCAGGCGCCCAGGTTGAGTTTGGTCCAACTCGTCCCGTATTTCCGGCCCCAGAGATCCCGGGCCTCGAAGTCATGGCCCCGGTTGAAATCGAACTTCCACATGTTCTTGCCCATGGAATAGCGCCAAACGCCGCCGCGGGCACGGTAATGGATGTGGTCGTAGACGTGCCCGTCGTACACCAAGGTGCCCGCCCACAGGTAAAGGTCCCCACCGTAGCCGCCGAACGTCGCATCGAAGACCGTGTTGGTCTTGGCCAGCAGGTGATAGACGGGCAGGCGATTCATGAGATTGGTGCCATAGACGGTCCGTTGGCTGCGCGCGGGATCGGCACTGCCGGGCTGGATCGCCCCAGACCAAGCCGGAACGCCATCGTAGACAAAGTAGGCAAAGTTGGGTTGCGGGTCGTCCGCGTAAGGCACCTTGATGCTTTCGTTGAGCGTGTCGCTCGCGGCAATGAAATAGCGCACGAGCCGCCGGTGCGTTTGCACGGACGCCGGCACCTCGGCGGCAAACTCCCCGTCTCCCGCCACGGCGTCCCCGGAGGTGCCGTCGTCGTGCATGGCGAGCGCCACCCAGTTGGCTTGGAACTCGGGATCGGTCAGTTCGATGTAGCGACCCGGCTCGACCACCTGGTAAAGCAGGGTGACCTGCCCCACGCCATCGGGATCGGTGACCTTGGCGGTGATCCGCACGGGCTGGCCCGAGGCGGGCCGCTGCGGTGAGTGGTCCACCTGCCGAATCTGGGGCGGGGCGTTGGTGCGATAATTGGCGTTCCTGGCCCCTGGCGTGGGCCCGGTCGTGCCGCCGCCCGCCACTCCCACGAGCCGAAGGTCGAAGAAGAAGTCGGTGCTGTCCCGCAGCGAGACGTTGAGGGCCTGCACCGCCACCACGTTTTCACCCGCCCGAAGATACGAGGACACGTTGCGCACCTCGATCGGTTCGTAATTGTAGTTCTCGCGCGCGGAAACGGCGGTGGCATCGGGCGGGAGGTTGGTGCCAGAGACCTCCCGGCTTGTCACGTAGTTGCCGTTGATCCAGACGATAAACCCGTCGTCGTAGAGGGTGTCGAGTCGGAGCGAGCCAATCCCCCCTGGATCCGCGAGCTGAAAGGTCTTTCGGAAATAGACGGTAGTGTAGTTGTACCGCATATCGTCCAACCGGGTGACGAGGAAGCTCTCGCCGTAGCCGATCGGAGCGGTCCCCTCGGGCCAACCGGCCACGTCGAATCCCGGTTCCCGCCAAGCTTCGCGAGGCGCGGAGGCTTCACTGGTGCCTTTGAAGTACTTCCAAGAGGAGCCCATGGGCAACAGCTCGGTTTCCAAGGACTGCCCACCGCCGCCCGGCGAACTCCGCCAGCTCCCAGCCAAATCGTTGTCCAAGGCTGGATTGATCAGTTCGATGGAATTGCCCGGAGCATCGCCCACCGTCGGCCAGGGAAACCCGAGTTGGTACTCGACCTCGTCCCGCACCTTCCCGACCGGGTCACGCAACACCACCCGGTCGCCATCGTTGTTCAACCGTCCGGTCCACGGCCCAAGGGCATCCACGCCGAACTTCGCCTTGAAGGCCGCCGGGGCCTGCGCCACCACCACGTAGCCGCCCGCCCCCAGACTGGCGTTGGTGGGGAAGGTGTAAGCAATCCCTCCCGTAAACGACCAATCAGCCAGCGAAACCGCACTGGGGTCGGGATTATACAGTTCGACAAACTCGACCCGCTCCAAGGGCACATCCGGCGCGTAGTGGATCTCGTTGATGACCACCTCGCCGGAGAGGCGGGCGGTGGAAACGAGGCCTGCCGCCAACCCCGCCCAAACGCACAGGCGGAATCCAAATCCAAAGTCCTTCATAGGCTTCCGTTGAAAGCTCTGCAAGAGCCGGATGTTGAGTTATTGAAGCTAAGTAAGTATGGGGAGCGACCAAGCAGAAACCAAGCCAGAAAAACGCGGAAGACGGACGGCCGAGGCGGAAGCCACCACGGCAGAGGGGAGAGCCGGAACCGGCAACGTCTCATCCTCACCGCCCGGATTCGGCCAGGGAAGTCGGGGGGGGCGGCGGCCCCCTCGATGTGAAACCGCCAAGGCTACTTGAGCCGGAACTGCCAGCCCGAAGGAAGACCGAAGGGAGCGGCAAAAGGAGCAGCGAATCCGCAAGTCACTCCTCCGACCTCCAGACGGTCGAAGAGCCGGGCGCCAACAGGCCCCGCCACCGTCATCCTTCCTCCCATTGGTCCCGACACGCAGCCCGCGGCTGCGAGGCCGGTTTACTCGGAGGGGTTGGGCTCAGGTTTGGAATCGGACGCCGAATCCGGGGATTTGGGACTAGCCGTCTCGCTTGAGGAACCACCCGCCTTCAGTTCCGCCGCTTCGATCTCCGCCAGTTTCTTCGCCGCGAACTTGTGCCCCTTTTCCGCCGAAGCCTTGAGCCACTTCTTGGCAAGTTTGAGGTCTTGCTCGACGCCGTCGCCATTGAGATACCGTATCCCCAGATCGTACTGGGCGGTCTCCGAACCAGCCTCGGCCCGCTTCTTCTGAAACTCGACGGTTCGCTTCACCAACGCTTCCTTCTCCGCTTTCGCCTTCTCGGGATCCACCGGGGCGGTGGCGGCGGCCGAAGCGGTGGCTGGTTGATGGGCGGGAGCGGTTGCCGGAGCGACTGGCCTGGCAGGAGTGGGGCGGGCGGGCTGCGGAGCCACCTTGCGGGTGTAGTAGCTGCCGGAC
>CAYYMW010000096.1:0-17019 GCA_964472515.1 uncultured Verrucomicrobiota bacterium
GCGTTGAGCCTCACCGCGCCGGAGGGGGTGTTCTATTTCGAGCGGCTGCGGCTGGCGGATGGGGTTCCCGTGATTCTCGAACGCCGCTACCTGGCGGCCGCCGTCTGCCCCGGACTGACCGCGCGCCAACTGGAAGGGTCGCTCTACACCCTGCTGCGGGAGGAGTATGGATTGCGCCTGACGGGCGCCGAACAGACGATCCGCGCGGTGAACCTCCCGGCGGTGGACGCCCGGCTGCTGGGGGTCAAGGCGCGCACGGCGGCGCTGTGGGTGCATGGCCGGGGGCTGAGCGACCGTCCCCTGTGGATCGAGGACACGTACTACCGCTGCGACCTCTACGAATTTCGGAACCTGATTGCCCCGACGAAGGGAGCGCCGGCCACCGTTTCGTTTATGCCCAAGCCCGGCCGGGGGCGCAAAACCTGACCCAGCATGAATCCCTGTCCCACAAAACCCATCCACGAACTGCGCGCGGGCATCATCGGCACCGGCTTCATCGGCCCGGTCCACCTGGAGGCCCTGCGACGCCTCGGCGTGAAGGTGACGGCGATCTGCGATACCACGGAACGCGCCCAGGCCGCGGCGGCCAAACACGGGATTCCCGAAGTCCATGGCGACGCGGACTACCGGGCTTTGGTGAATTCGCCGCAGGTGGATGTGGTCCACGTTACGGCCCCCAACCGCTTTCACTGCGAGATGGCCCTCGCCGCCATCAAGGCGGGCAAGCACTGCATCTGCGAGAAGCCCCTCGCGATGAACACCAAGGAGACCGCCCGGATCGTGGCGGCGGCCCGCAGAGCGGGGACCGTCTTCGCGGTCAATTACAACGTGCGCTTCTACCCGGCCGTGCTGCAGATGCGGCAGCTCGCCACCCGGGGAGACCTGGGGCAGATCATTCACGTCAACGGTTCCTACCTGCAGGATTGGCTGTTCAAGGACACCGACTACAACTGGCGGTTGCTGCCCCAGGAAGGCGGCACCCTCCGCGCCGTGGCGGACATCGGGACCCACTGGCTGGACACGGTCGGCTTCATTCTCGACAGCCCGGTGCGGAGTCTGCTGGCGGACCTATCCACCTTCCACAAGACCCGCCAGCGTCCGCTTGGTGAAGTGCAGACGTTCGCCAAGGCGGACCGCACCATCAAGTACGCCGCCTACCCGGTGGCCACGGAGGATTTCGCCTCCCTGCTGCTGGAATACGCCAACGGCGCCCGGGGCAACCTGGCGGTTTCGCAGGTCGCCGCTGGACGCAAGAACTGCATCCGGATCGAAATCTACGGGACCAAGCAGTCCGTCTGGTGGAATTCGGAACAGCCGAACACGCTGGTGATGGGTAATCGCGACACGTGCAACCAGATCGCGATCCGGAACACCCCGGCGTTCGGTCCCGATATCCAAGGCTTCACCGACTACCCCGCCGGCCATAACGAAGGCTTTCCGGACACCTTCAAGATGCTGTTTCGCACGGTGTACGGGGCAATCGTGCATGGGGGTGAGGCCAAGCCGCTGTTCGCTACGCCGGTGGACGGCCATGAGGAGGTGCGCCTCTGCGAGGCGGTCATCAAGAGTCATCGCGCCCGCAGGTGGGTCCGGCTATAACTTGTGATCCTCCCCATCAGCTTTCCGCCCACCCAGCAACCCGCGTGGCGGGCGCTGAACCGTGTCCCGACCCGACCCTGGTACGTCGCGGTTCGGGCCTCACGGCGGCGCCCGCCACGCTAATCCAGTGTGCCTTCCATGAAGTACAGCTACCAAGAATTGGCCGGGATGATCGATCATTCGCTGCTCCATCCCACCCTTACCGACAAGGAACTCAGGGCGGGTTGCGTCCTCGCCGCCAAGTACAAGGTGGCCTCGGTCTGCCTCAAACCCTACGCGGTGAAAGCGGCCGCCAAACTCCTGCGCGGTACCGGCGTGGCGGTCGGCGCCGTGGTGGGTTTCCCCCACGGCAGCAACACGACCGAGGTCAAATGCTTCGAGACGGAGATGGCCTGCCGGGACGGCGCCACCGAGATCGACATGGTCATCAACATCGGCAAAGCCTTGTCCGGCGACTGGACCTATGTGGGGCAGGACATCCGCGCCGTGGTGAAGACCGCCCACCGGCACGGGGCGATCGTGAAGGTCATCTTCGAAAACGACTTCCTGCCGGACGACAAGATCAAACGCCGCCTTTGCCAGGTGTGCGAGCAGGCCAAGGCGGACTTCGTCAAGACCTCGACCGGCTACGGCTTCGTGAAGCAGGCCTCCGGCCAGTACAGCTATCTGGGCGCCACCGAACCGGATTTGAAACTGATGCGCGCGACCTGCTCGTCAAGAGTTCAGATCAAGGCGGCCGGCGGGGTACGTGATCTGGATGCGCTGATCCACGTTCGCGACCTGGGCGTGACGCGTTGCGGCGCCACCGCCACTGCCGCCATGCTGGACGACTACAAACGCCGCGCGCGAACTGAAAAGGCCGGAACCACCCGGACCCGGAAGCCCAAGCGGGCAAAACTCGGTTCCGGCGGGTATTGACCGGCGACGACGACGGGGTGGCGCGGTTGCAGGTCCGAGTGGCGCTACGCCCACTCGGCCAACTTCCTTCCTGCCAGCAGGCCACACGCGGCCTGGATGTCTTTGCCACCGCTGTAACGCCGGGCGACCGGCATCCCCAACCGCGCCCGCAAGGCGTCGCGAAAGGCATCCAGTTCCGCTGCCGAGGGCGGCTGCAAACGTCCGGTCGGGTCGTTTACGTCAATCAGATCCAACTTGATCGGTAATCCGCGGGTGAGGTCCGCCAGTTGTTGCGCGGCCTCGGCATCGCAGTTGACGCCGGAGATCATCGTCCATGCCAGGGTCACCCGTTGACCGGTAGCCTGATGATACTCGCGCAGCGCCTCCATGAGAGCGGGTGTCGGGTTGGTCCTTTCGGCGGGCAACCACGCGAGCCGTTTGCGGGGATCGGCCAACGTCAGGGACACCACCAACCGCGCGGGAAAGCGCTCCCGGGTAAACCGCCGGATGCCCGCCACCAGCCCCACCGTGGAGATCGTGATGGCCTTGGCCGCAATGGCCAGGCCACAGGGCTCGGCCATGATGCGCGCGGCGGTCAACACGGCCTCGTAATTCAGGAACGGTTCGCCCATCCCCATGAAGACCACCCCGCGCACCGGGTGCGGCGAATCCTGCCGGACTTTGAGGACCTGGTCGACCATCTCCCACGCGGCCAGGTTGCGTTGGAAGCCCATCCGGCCGGTCGCACAAAACGCACAGCCCATGGCGCAGCCAACCTGGGAGCTGACGCACACCACGTATTTGGGGTCTTCCGGCCGGTGTAGCAGCGGGATGCGCACCGCCTCGAATTCACCCGGTTCTTCGCCACGAAACAGGTACTTCGTAAAACCGTCGGTGGGGGAGACCACTTGGTCCACCAAGGCAAGCTGCGGCACGCGCGTGTGGGCCCGCAATTGGTCCACCAGAGCGGCGGAAAAGCCCTGCCCGAAACCCGGCAGTTCGCCCCGGCGGATTGCCGCCGCCAGCACTTGCCGGGCCTGCGACGCGCTGAGGCCCGGAATCGCCAGGCTGGCGTGCAACCTCTCCGAGGTCTCGTTCTTCAGCAGGATCGCCATGGACAGGGGCGGCGGCTTCCGATTAATCGCTTCGCCCCGCCATGGCGGTGGCGCAGCTCATGGTTCGACCTCGATGACACACCGGAAGCCCAGCATGGCGTTTTGGCTGGTGGGCGCCGCGCTGCTTCGGAAGGCCGCCAGGAGTTGCTGGCGAGCCGTCGTGGCAAAACACCCGCCCCGGATGGCCTTGGTCTGGCGGGTCGCGTCGAAATCGTCTTCGCACCATTCCCAGACGTTGCCGGCCAGATCGTACAGGCCGGCGGCGTTGGGCGTCAGGCTGCCCACCGGAGCCGTCTTGGGGTGCGGGTCGCTCTGTTCCTCGAGGTTGGCGTTCACGGCCCCGGGCGGCGGCGGCCACGCCGTGCCCCACGGGAAGAGGGCGCGGTTGCCGTTGATGCGGTCCCTGGGCGTCGCTCCGAACTCCTGCTCCAACCCCGCCGCCAGACTCCACTCAGCGTCCGCAGGCAGGCGGTAGCGCTGGTTTTCGAGCAGCCGTCCCTCGGCGCGATCCCGCTCGGTCAGCCACTGGCAAAACGCCCGGGCGTTGTGCCAACTCACGTTTACGGCTGGATGGTTCGGTCCCTGGGGGAATTCCGGTTGCGGCCAACTCATCCCTTTCGTGCGGACAAACGCATCGTAGTCCTGCACCCGGGTTTCCCAAGTCGCAAACAGCACCTTGGTTCCCTTCACCGGCGCGAACGCCATGCCGAGCGAGTTCGTGAACCGCTGGCCCGCTTGCGGAACGGGAATCAGCCTTTCCAGCACGACTTCCTGTGCAAAGGCGCGCCCGTTTTCCAGGTTGGCCGGCAACGTAACCGGCTTGAACCCGGCCAGCGACAGTTCGTACACCGTCCGGCCCGGTTTGACGGGCGAGGCGCTGTAGGGGGTCTTGCCCAGCACCTTCTCCCCCTCTTTGACAGTTGCTCCCGCCGGTTTGGTGGTGAGGTTCACCGCCGTGTAAGGCAGCCGGAGGGTCACCGATTCCCTGGCCAGACGGCGGATCTGAACCTCCACTCGCGTTTCGCCCAAAACGGGGTGGACCCCTTTGAGGGTGTACGCACCGGTGGGCAAGTCCCGCAGGAGCGCCGGCGCCGAGCCCTGCTTGACGCCGAAGCCCGGTTCGGCAGACACCAGCTCGAAGGCCATTCCCGCAGGCTGGCTCTCGAGGTCGAGGCTTCCGGCGCTGCGTGGGAGGACCAAGGTGCTCAAATCCAAGGTCTGCCCCGGTGACAGAGTCACGGTCTTCGCCACCGTTTCGTAACCGTCCTTGTCGGCCGCCACGATATACGTGCCCGGCTTGAGGCCCTGACGGTTGATGGGCCCGACCTGGCCGGCTTCCTCTCCGATCCGGATGCGGGCATCCGCCGGACTGGCGGACACCGTCAAGGCCGCGAGGGCCGGCGCAGCTGGCTTCTCGTTCGATTTGGGGGGTGGCTTCACTGGCTCCCGGGCTCCGGCTTGATCCGTTCCACCGGTGGCGGGACCCGCGCCAGGCTGCGGAGTCTCATTGGTGGCCGCGTGCGGGACGGGCTCGACGGGCTGTCCCCCCGACCGTTTCATGGCCCAGAGCCCTGCGGCCGCGAGCAGCAGGACGGCGCTGACCGTGAGCGCGATCCAGAGAGGCTTCTTCGACGAAGTTGTGGCGGCTTTCACCCCCAACCGCTCGGCGACGTCTCCTGCGCTCTTGGGCCGCTCGGCGGGAGTCTTGGCCAGACAAGCCAGGATGGTCTCCTCCCAGTTGTCCGGCAGGTCGGGAGAACTCAACCCCCGGCTTCGTCGCCGCTCGACCAGGGAGGGCGGCGGACGTTGATGCACCTGCTGGTACACGTCTCCGGTGGTGAAGGGAGGCGCGCCGCCCAGCAGATCGTAAAGCGTGGCGCCCAGGCTGTAGATGTCGTCGCCCACCTGGGGATCCTCGCCGTTCAACTGCTGCGGGCTGGCATAGAGCAGGGTGAAGCTGCGTTCTCCCTGGTGGGCCACCATGCTTTGCGACTCGCCCAATGTCCGCGCGATGCCGAAGTCGGTGATCTTGAGCTGTCCCTTCTTGCTGACCATCAAGTTCGCCGGCTTCAGATCGCGGTGAACGACGTTGGTCTGGCCATGGGCGTAATCCAAGGCCTCGCAGAGCTGGCGAATCCAGGGCTTCAGCGCTTCCGGGGTGAAGACGCCGTTGGGCTGCGCGGTTCTCAGCTTCGCCAGCGTGGGGCCTTCGACGACCTCCATCGACACCCCCACCAAGTCCTCGTCCCGGTGCAGGTCAAAGATGCGGACGATGTTGGCGTGGGTCAGCTTCTGGCCTTTGCTGGTCTCGCGGATGATGGCCTCGACCTGCGCGTCATCCCGGGCCATGGCTTCCGGCAGCAGCTTGAGGGCCTTCTCTTCCTTCAAGTCCTCATCGCGCACCCGCCAGACCGCCCCCATGCCGCCTTGGCCCAGTTTCTCCAGCAACGTGAAGCGACCGAACAGGCGCTGGCCCGGTTGGTGCGGGCCTGCCGGTGGGGAGGGTGGATCGCCGGTGGGCGATGCTTGGGGAGGGCGCGGGGCGGACGGCTTTGCCCCGCTGCCGGCTTGGCGCAGCGTCTCGCCCTGGCCGGGGTCATCGCTTGCCTTCGCGCCCGCGGCGGGCTGCTTCGCTCGCATGGTGACCCCGCCACCGAGATCGTTGTCATCCGGAGTCTTCCTGGCCGGGCCGGCCTTGCGCAGCGTGGCTCCCCCGTCCAGGTCGGCGTCGGGATCGGGAGTGGGCCCCGCGGGTTGTCCCTGTCCGCGCACGGTCTGGCCCCCATCCAAGGGGTCAAGCGGGTCACTATCGTGTTGGTCAGCGTTCATCGGCACTTGAAGGGGGCCGGCTGCCGCAACGCCTCAGGAGACAACCTCGTCGCCCGGGACGGACTCGGCCTGGGCGGTCTGGCGCACGGCTTCCCGGAAATCGGTGGGACTCCGGCCCGTCTTCTTCTTGAAGAGACGGGAAAAGTAGTAAATGGATTCGAAACCAAGGGATTCGGCCACTTCGCTGACGGACATCTCGGTCAGGGACAAGAGGTCGCTGGCCCGGCGCAACTGGACTTCCAACGCAAACTGGCGGGGCGAATAGCCCGTCTCGGCTTTGAACAGACGCCGAAAGGAAGAATAGCTCATGTTGAGCCGGCCCGCAAACTGGTCCAAGCGCTCGTGCCGCGAGGGTTGATGGGCGAGCCAGTGTTTGGCTTCGCGGATCACCTCCGCGATCGGGCGATTCTCATGGCTGCGCTTCTTCAGCGCCGAGAGCGTCTGGGCGATGGCCTGGACCGCCAGCGAGCCCAGCAACAGGTCGTACTCGGGCGGTTCGTGCCGGAGGAGGTTGAAGACCTCCATGAACACTTCGAGAAATGGTTCGCTGTGGCCGATGTGCAGCACCGGATCCGTCTCGGGGAACTCCTTGCGGTCCATGAGCCGGCGGGCGTAGTCGCCGTCGAACTCCAGCCAATACTCATCCCAGCCCATCTCGGTTACGGGCCGGTAGCGATGCCACATGCGAGGATACAGGATGACCAGATCCCCTGCGCCGATGCGGCGCAGACCGGTGGCGCGGCACTCGAAGAGGCCCTCGCCCCGCGTCAGGTAGAGGAAATGGTAGGTGGGCAGGATGCGACCGCGCTCCCACGTAAAGTGGTGATCCACCGGGTGCTGGCAGGGGGGATAGGGCGAACCGGCCGGCACCATCGCGCAGCCCGCGTTCACGACGTAGGCGCCCCAGGCCTGGGCACTGGGGCTTACCGGGAGGTAACGAAAGAACGAACGCTGGTCGCTGTCGGGCACGCGCGTATTATGGAATCCTCGCGGCCAGAAAATGCAAACAGAATTGTCAGTTTGTGCATGGATGGTGGCTGCCGAATTCTGATAAACCATACACAGTCGTCTACGAACTACCTCGTACCAGAGCGAGGGTCTGGGCTGCGGATGATGCCACTCCAGTCAGGTCGGCGAGTCATGAGTGGCGTTGTTTTAGAACAGCCAGGCGGTTCGCTGAGGTGGTATCGTAGGCAGCACTCTCCTCTCCCTTCGCGGGGTGGGGCAATGAGTGCCATCTCAGCATCATAGCTTGGGTTGCTGCAACCGGGCGCCGCCCCTGTTCAGGGGTGGCGCCCGGTATCGTTCCAGCCCAAGGCACCGCGCCGCCCCGGTCGCCAGCTTGCAGCGCGCCTCGCCGTGAGGGCAACGCGGTGCGATCCCCGTTCCACGGCCGCGAGCCGCGTCGCGGGCCGGTTCGCCCAGACCGTTTTTCGCGCTCGCGCCGACCTCCCCCTTTCGTTAACCTCGCGGCGTTATGAAACACGCTGTGGTACTGGCCGGAGGTTCGGGCACGCGGCTTTGGCCGTGGAGCCGGGCGCGCCTGCCCAAGCAGTTGCTGCCGCTGGCGGGCGGACGGAGTCTGTTGCAGGTGGCCTTCGAGCGCTTGGAGGGCGTGGTGCCTGCCGCGAACCGCCTCGTCTGTGCCGGGGAGAGCCATCGCGAGCTGATCTGCCAGAGCCTGGGCGGCTTGCCCGGTGACCAGTACCTCGGCGAACCGATGGGCCGGGATACGGTCAATGCGCTCGGCCTCTGTGCGGCGGTCCTCCAGAAGCGCGACCCGGAAGCAGTGATGGGCGTCTGCACCGCCGACCACCTCATTGAACCGGTGGAGGGCTTCCGCGCGGTGTTTGCGCAGGGCTTCGACCTGGCCGAACGCTTTCCCGATGCGCTCGTGACGTTTGGGATCACGCCCACGGCCCCGTCCACCGCCTACGGGTACCTGCAACTGGGAGCGCCGCTTTCGGGCAACGCGCGCGTGGTGGAGCGCTTTCGCGAGAAGCCGGAGGCCGCCACCGCCCACGAGTACTTCGCCGCCGGGCCAAGCCAGTACCTCTGGAACAGCGGCATGTTTGTCTGGCGGGCGGCGACGTATCTCGATTGCCTGCGCCGGTATGAACCGGCCATCCACTCCGGTTTGATGCAGATTGCCAATGCCTGGGGCACGCCGAAACAGGGCGGGGTTACCGCGGAGGTATATCCGACCCTGAAGAAGATCAGCGTCGACTTCGCGGTGATGGAACCTGCCTCGCGCGACCCCAAGGTCCGCGTCGTGGCCGTGCCCATGCCGCTGCAGTGGGTGGACGTCGGTTCCTGGAACGCCTACGCCGACATTTGCCCCAAGGACGCGCAGGGCAACTCCCTGGGCGCCGGCCGGCACTTGCTGCTGAACACCGCGCGGACGCTCGTGACCTCCAGCGATCCCCACCACGTGATCGCCACGGTAGGTTGCGAGGATTTGATCATTGTCCATACCCCGGAAGCCACCCTGGTCTGCCGGGCTGACCAGGCGGAGGCCATCAAGGAGTTGCACCGGCAAATTGGAGAACACTATGGCCAAGGGCTCCTTTGAACCCCAGCCCTGGGAGGTGTTGGCAAGCCGGACCATCTACTCCGGGCTGCCCTATGTGGAACTTTCCCTCCAGCGAGTCCGGCTGCCGGACGGCCGTGAGGTTGAGGATTTCCACCAACTCAAGATGCCCGACTACGCGATGGTGGTCGCGGAGGACGGGGAAGGCCGCATCCTGCTCCTGCGGCAATACAAGCACGGGGTCGGCCGGGCGGGCTTGCATGTTCCGGGAGGGTTGATGGTCCCCGGCGAGGCACCACTCGCAGCGGTGCAACGCGAACTGCGCGAGGAAACCGGCTACACCGCCCCGGAATGGCGCAGTCTGGGCAGCTTCGTAACGAACGCTAATGCAGGGGGCGGCTGGGGCCATTTCTTTGCCGCCAAAGGCGCACACCAGGAGTCTCTCCCCAACTCTGGCGATCTGGAAGAGATGGAGTTGGTGCGCCTGACCCGGTCCGAGTTGGCGGCGGCCTTTGCCCGCGGGGAGATCAACTCGCTCTGCACGGCTGCGGCCCTGGCCTTGGCGAACTGCGGTGCCGAGCCAATCCTCGGGAAACCGGCTCCGCCTTCCGCTGCTTAATGTATAGACAAGGTGGAGAACGTTTGTTATGATTATTAAGAAATGCGGCCTGCACGCCTTACCCGCCTTGCTTGGCGTGTCTACTGGGAGCAGCAGGCCGCCTTATTAACATGATCGATCTCAAAACTCTCGAAGTCTGGCTGGTCACGGGCAGTCAACACCTTTACGGGCCGGAAACCCTGAAGCAGGTCGCGGCGAACGCGCAACAGGTCGCCGCCGCCCTCGATGCCTCGGCAGCCTTTCCCACCCGGGTGGTGTTCAAGCCGGTCGTCAAGACGCCTGCCGAAGTCACCGCCCTTTGCCAGGAGGCCAACACGGCCCCCAACTGCATCGGCATCATCACCTGGTGCCATACGTTCTCGCCGTCGAAGATGTGGATTAACGGGCTGCGGCTGCTGCGCAAACCCGTCGCCCACCTGCACACGCAGCACAACCGGGACATTCCCTGGTCAACCATCGACATGGATTTCATGAACCTCAACCAGGCCGCTCACGGCGACCGGGAACACGGGTTCATTATGAGCCGGTTGCGCCTGAATCGGAAAGTGGTGGTCGGCTTCTGGCAGGAAAAGACGGTGCAGGCGCAGTTGGGTGCCTGGGCTCGGGCGGCCGCCGCGTGGCACGACTGGCAAGGCGCCAAGTTCTGCCGCTTCGGTGACAATATGCGGGAGGTCGCCGTCACCGAGGGCGACAAGGTCGCCGCGCAAATCCAGCTTGGCTACTCGGTCAACGGCTACGGCGTGGGGGATCTGGTGCGGGTCGTCAACGAGGTGGAAGACCGCGAGATCGACGCTTTGGTGGCCGAGTACGTTTCGCAATACGCGGTGGCGCCCAAGATGCGCAAGGACTCGGCCACGCAGAGCGCTTTGCGGGAAGCCGCGCGCATCGAACTGGGCATGCGCGGGTTCCTCACGGCCGGCGGCTTCAAGGGTTTCACCACGACCTTCGAGGACCTTCACGGCCTGGCCCAACTTCCCGGCCTGGCGGTGCAGCGACTCATGGCCGACGGCTACGGTTTCGGCGCCGAAGGCGATTGGAAGACCGCCGCCTTGGTCCGCGCCATGAAGGTCATGGCCGCCGGTCTGCCCGGGGGCACCTCCTTCATGGAGGATTACACCTACCACATGGACCCGAAGGGCACGGTGGTCCTCGGCGCGCACATGCTCGAGGTCTGCCCCAGCATCGCGAAGGCCAAACCCTCGCTGGAGTTTCATCACTTGGGCATTGGCGGCAAGGCCGACCCGGCCCGGCTGGTTTTCGATACCCGACCCGGCCCGGCGCTCAACGCCTCCTTGATCGATCTGGGCAACCGCTTCCGGTTGATTATTAACGAGGTTGAGGTCGTTGCGCGCGCGAAGCCGTCGCCGAAGCTCCCGGTCGCCCGGGCCGTCTGGGTGCCGCAGCCCAACCTGAATATCGCCGCCGCCGCGTGGATCTACGCCGGAGGCGCGCACCACACCGGCTTCAGCCACTCGGTGACGACCGAGATGCTCGAAGACCTCGCCACCATCGCCGGCCTCGAGACCGTGGTCATCGACGCCGACACCCGCCTGCGCCAATTCAAACAGGAACTGAATTGGAACGAGGTCTACTATGGCCTCTCGCGGGGGTGGGCTTCCTGAGTCCGCGCCCCTATGAGTCACGCCGCCGCCTTGCTTCGAGCCCAACTCCAATATGAACCGGTGCCCCTGCGATTCGGGACGAGCGGGCGGCGCGGCCTGGTGGCCGACCTGACCCAACTCGAGGTCTATCTCAACGCCCTCGCCGAACTGGAGTACCTCCAGTCCCTCCCAGTCGGCGGGGGCGGCATCGTTCGCGGGGAGGAGTTCTACTTCGCCACGGACTTGCGGCCCAGTTCCACCGGGTTCTGCCCGGAGTTCGGTGGGCGAGGCGAATTGACCCAAGCCGTGGCCCGCGCCATCGCGGATGCGGGCATGCGTCCGGTTTTCCTCGGCCGCATCCCCACGCCCGCCCTGGCCGCGTTCGCGCTGGCCCAAGGCAAGGGCAGCATGATGGTCACAGGCAGCCACATTCCCTTCGACCGCAACGGCTACAAGACCAACACCTCCCGGGGCGAGCTGCGCAAGTCGGACGAAGAGCCCGTCCAGGCCTTCGTCGAGCGGACCCGCGCCCGGCTCTACGGCCAACCCTTCGCAGACTCGCTCTTTGACGTTCGCGGGATGTTCAAAGCCGGGCACGTTGAATTGCCACCCGAGAACCCCGCAGCCCGCGAGCGTTACCTTCGCCGTTATCTCGACTTCTTCGGCCCGAACGCGCTCCAAGGCCGGCGGTTGCTCGCCTACCAACACTCAGCCGTAGGACGCGACCTCTTAGTCGAACTGCTCCAGCAATTCGGCGCAGAAGTGATCCCGGTCGGCCGCAGCGAAACCTTCGTTCCCATCGACACCGAGAACATCGGCGCCGAACAACTCCAGGCCGTCGAAACCTTGGCGATCTCGGCGTGGCAGGAACACGGTCCCTTGGAGGCGGTGGTCTCCACCGACGGCGACAGTGACCGGCCCCTGCTCCTGGCCATCGAACCCACCGCTGCGGCTGCCGGTCAACCGCCCTGTCGCGTGCGGTTCTTCGGCGGTGACTTGCTGGGCATGGTCGTGGCGGAATTCCTGGGGGCTGACGCCGTCGTGGTGCCGGTGAGCTGTAACGACGCCATCGACCGCGGCCCGCTTTGCCACGCGCTGGAACCGAAGACCCGGATCGGGTCGCCCTTCGTGATCGATGGCATGGAACAAGCACGAGCCAAGGGCCGCCGGGCGATCTGCGGCTGGGAGGCCAACGGCGGCTTTCTCACCGGGTCCGACCTCATCCGCCAAGGCCGCTCGCTGACGGCGTTGCCCACGCGGGATGCCCTGTTGCCCTTGCTCAGCGTGCTGGTCAGCGCTTCCACCCAGGGGCTCAGTCTGAGCGCGCTCTTCGACCGCCTTCCCAAGCGCTTCAGCCGGGCCGCCCTCTTGCCCAACTTCCCCCGGCCGGCCAGCCAGCGCATCGTGTCGCGGCTGGCCAAGGCCGATGCGGCCGCCGTGGCTGGCATCTTCCGCGCGGAGGATGGCTTCGCGACATTGGCGAAGCTCGATTGTACCGATGGCGCGCGGCTCTCTTTCAAGAATGGCGACGTCGCCCACGTGCGTCCTTCGGGCAACGCGGACGAACTGCGCATCTATGCTGTCGCCGACACGCAGGAGCGGGCCGATGCCATCGCACGTCTGGGGGTGGCGGAACCCGACGGCTTGCTGCGGCGGTTGGAGCGGTGGGATGCCGTAGAGCGGTTCCGCAACGCCCCCGCGCTGGCACCGCTCCGTGGGGGGGTCCAAGCCTACGATTGGGGCGGGTTCGACTTCATCCCGGCGCTCTTGGGACAGCCCCATCCCTCGGCCAGGCCCTGCGCTGAACTCTGGCTGGGAGCGCATCCCGGCGGAGCCTCGACGTGCTCTCTGGACGGCGTCGCCGTGCCGCTGCCCGAACTCATCGCCCACGCTCCGCGCGAGACGCTGGGAGCATCTCCCGAAGTTAAAACCGGCCTGCCGTACCTGTTCAAGGTGCTGGAGGCGCGCCAAATGCTCTCGATCCAGGCCCATCCCACGCGGTCGCAGGCCGAGGCGGGGTACGACCGGGAACAGGCGCTTGGCGTTCCCTTGCGGGCGCCGAACCGCAATTACAAGGACCGCAACCACAAACCGGAGGTCCACGTGGCCTTGACGGAGTTCTGGATGCTGCACGGGTTCCGGCCCCTGGAGGAGATCGCCGCCACGTTGACCAACGTGCCTGAACTCCGCGGCCTGATGCCCGAATTCGGGGCCGAACTCCTCCGTGCGGGGGCGGATGAACTGGCCCGGGCCAGCCTGCTCCGCCGCCTCTATGAGCACGTTATGACCATGCCTCAGGGCGCGGTCGATGCGTTGCTCGACCCGCTGCTCGCGCGCTTGAAACAGGGTACCGCGCCACCCCGGACTTCGCCCGATTATTGGGCGTTGCGCGCCGCCGAAGCGTTTCCCTTGCCCGGCGGCCATCGCGATCGCGGCATCCTGTCCATTTATCTGCTCAACCTGGTCCGGTTGGAGCCGGGGCAGGGGACCTACCAACCCGCCGGCTGCCTCCACGCCTATCTCGAGGGCGTGAACATGGAGTTGATGGCTAACTCGGACAACGTCCTGCGCGGCGGTCTCACGCCCAAGCACGTCGACGTCCCCGAGTTGATGCGGGTGCTCGATTTTCGCAGCGGCAAACCACAAGTGCTGACCGGGCAGGCGGCCTCAACGATCGAGACCGTTTACCCCACTCCGGCGCCCGAGTTCGAGCTAAGCCGCGTGCGGGTGGCGCCCGGCACTCCATACTCCTGCTTGGCGGGTCGTGGCCCGCAAATCCTCATTGTGCTTGAGGGCGCCGTGCGCGCCTCGTGTGGTGGGGTTGGCCGGTCGCTTCGGCGCGGCGAAGCCGTGTTTGCACCGGATGCCATCGGCTACGAACTGACGGCGGACGCGCCCGCCACGCTGTACAAAGCCGCGCTTCCCTTTCGGACGTGACCCTGCCAACATAGGGCCACAAACGCAACGAAACCATGACCCTGACACCTATGCTTGCCGCTGCCAGTGGTGGCAGCCTCTTGCGCCTGACGCCCATCGACATGGTCATCATCGCGATTTATTTCGTGGTGGTCCTCGGGATTGGGTTCTATCTGAAGAAGTTCGCCAGCACGGGCGAGGACTTTTTCATGGCCGGGCGCAAGATGACCGCCTGGATTGCCGGCCTGAGCTTCATCTCCGCCAACCTCAGCTCGCTGGAGACCATGGGTTGGAGCGCCATGGCCTACCAGTACGGCATGCTGGGCGCGCATGCCTACCTGATCGGGGCCATCCCGGCGATCCTCTTCCTGGCCATGGTGATGATGCCGTTTTACTACATCTGCAAGACCCACTCGGTCCCCGGCTATCTGAAGTTGCGCTACGGCGAAGGCGCCCGGGGCATCGCGGGCATTTCCTTTACCGTCCTCACGGTCATGGTGAGCGGTTCCTCGATGTTTGCGATGGCGAAGATTCTCCACCTGCTCCTGGGGTGGGACATGAACGTCAGCATCTGGGTTTCTTCGTTGACCGTGGCCGTCTATGTGACGCTGGGCGGATTGCTTTCCGCGGTCTTCAACGAAGTGCTGCAATACTTCCTGATTTGGGCTGGTTCCCTGCTCATTCCGATTCTGGGCATCATCCACGCCGGCGGTTGGAGTGGCATGATGGCCAAGATCAAGGTGAATGCCCCGATTATCCATCCGGGCGTGGGGGCGAACGCGGACTTTACCAGCCTCTGGAGCAGCCTCGGTTCCTTTGACACCAACCCGATGGGCATCGACTGGTTCGGCATGGTGTTCGGCCTCGGTCTGGCTGTCAGCTTCGGCTACTGGTGTACGGACTTCCTCCAAGTGCAGCGCGTGATCGTCGCCAAGAACCTGCGCTCCGCGCAAAACGGGACCCTCATTGGCGCGGTCCTCAAGATGCTTGTCCCGATCATCGTCACCATCCCCGGCCTGCTCGGCCTGGCCATCCTCATGGACAAGAGCGGGGCGCTGATGGTGCTGGTGCCCGAGAGCGATCCCCGCGCCAATATCACCCACCACACCTTCAACGATGTCCTGCCGCTGCTCATGGGCCAATACCTCGGGCCCGGTCTCCTGGGCTTGGGAGTGACCGCCATGATCGCCGGTTTCATGTCCGGCATGGCGGGCAACGTCAGCGCCTTCGCCACCGTGTGGACGTATGACGTCTACCGGCCCCTGATCAAGAAGGACGCCCCCGACTCGCATTACCTGAGCATGGGGCGCTGGTGCTCCATCCTGGGCGTGCTGATCTCCATCGGCACCGCCTACCTCTGCTTCGCCTTCTCGAACATCCTGGAGTACCTGCAGGTGCTGGTCTTGCTCTTCATCGTGCCGCTCTTCGGCACGGTGATCATGGGCATGCTCTGGAAGCGCGCCACGCCCGCCGCGGGCTTCTGGGGCTTCCTGGCGGCCATTTCGGCTTCGGTGGGCATGTGGGCCTTCGTTCACACGTTCCCCAACGGCTACGAAGCCTCGCCGAAGGCGACCCTCGGCAACGATGCCGTGGTCGCGGTCGAGCAGGATGCCCAGGGCAAGTTCACGCGGGTGGTGGTGCAAAGCGGATCGATCAATCTGATCAACGTGGGCCTCAGCCAGGCGGGCAAAGCCTGGGCGGGCGGTCCTGCTTTCACGGTCAAGGACTCCGACGCCGCGCTGGAGGTTACGCACAAGACCATGGGCCAGGACGTCAACGTCCGGGTCCTGGCTCCCGAGGCCACCCTGGCGGACACGAAGGAGAAGACGCGTTTTGGCGTCGACGGCGTGCCGGTGGTGCTCAAGCCGGGGGTTCAGGTGACTTCCACGGTCGCCAGCACCAAGTTCGCGCCGTCGGCCTTCAACCCCGATCACGCCCGCCTCATCGCCCGCTCGCCCAAGGCTTCCGGCATGGCGATCAACATGTACAGTGCCTGGTGGTCGTTGGTGGTTTCCATCGTGGTCACCTTCCTCGTCAGCATGGTGACCAGGCCCAAGCCCGAGGCCGAGCTCAAGAACCTCGTCATGGGGCTTACCCCCATCCCTGACGACGGGCCGTGTCCTTGGTACGAGAGCCCCAAACTCTGGCTCGTGGTGGTGAGCGTGGTGCTCGTCGCCGTGAACGTCATCTTCTGGTGAGGTGTCTATGCACGATCACGAAAAGCAGGTTCCCATCTGGTTCTTCATCGGCGCATTGCTGGCCGTCTACGGCGTGCTGATCCTCGGCGCGGGCGTCTACGGCGCCCTGAATCCTCCGCCCAAGGAGGTCCGCGTCGCCCTCTGGCACCTCCATTCGGACATCTGGTGGGGCGCCCTCATGGTCGCCATCGGCGTCTTCTACGTCGTTCGGTTTCGCCCCCGCGAAGGCGAGGGCCTGACCGGCAAGCGCTAGGGGGCCTGATGGTGGCAATCGTCCTTGGCGCGGTCCGAGGACAAGGTGCCCGCAACCCCACGATAGCATTCCCGCCCGAGCATGCTCGGTTGCGGGCGCGTTCACACGAGGCAAAGCTCTTCGACGTTTTACTGAACCCCACCGCACCGTCGCCGCCTCGCTCCCGCTTTGGGGAATGCACGCCATGGTTGGGATTACGGTTTGACCTTTCGGACGAGGGATTCAAGATCGGGCCAAGTGCGGCACGTATGCGAAGTTTGACATGGCTACGCTGGGTTGGTGGCTTGGTTTTGCTCTTGGCTTCCCTGGCCGGCCCGGCGGGGCGGGGCGAGGGCTTCGTCAGTCTTTCTGAGGGCGAGGCCCCGGCAGGATGGCAGTTGGTCGATGGGCGCGGCCTGGGGTACCTGGTCACGAACGGAGTGTTCATCTGCCCTGCCGACGGCGGCGGTCGCCTGTTGAGCG
>CAYYMW010000096.1:17029-18718 GCA_964472515.1 uncultured Verrucomicrobiota bacterium
AGCCCGCTACGATGACTTCATCCTGCGATTCGAATTCAAGCCTTCCCCCGGGGGACGCCACGGCATCGCTTTGCGCGCGCCCGACGACGGAGATTCCGACTACGCCCCCATGGAAATCGTGCTGGCGGACGACGCGGCGCCGCAGGCGGTGAATCGGACGCCAGGCGAGCAGGTGGGTTCGATTCGTGGCGCGGTGGCGGCGCAAGGTGGAGTCCTCAAGAAGCCGGGGAAGTGGAACCGGGCGGAGATCTTGTGCCAGGAACGGCAGATCCGTGTCACTATCAACGGCAAAGCGGTGTTGGACACCGACCTCAATCGGATTCGCGATTCGCGGGTCCTACGCGCGCACCCCGGGTTGCTTCGTTCACGCGGGCGGATTGGGTTGATGGGGTCCGGCTCGCGCGCTGAGTTTCGGAAGATCCGCATCCAGGAACTGCCGCTGCGCGAACCGATGGACAATACTCCACCCGCTGGCTTTGCCGCGCTCTACGACGGCCGGGATCTCAGAGGCTGGCAGGGGTTGTTGGCGGCGCCGAATGACCACCCGGGCAAACGCGCCAAGTTGCCGCCGGCGGAGCGGGCGCGCTTGCAGGCCGAGGCGGACGCCCGGATGCGCCAACACTGGCGATCCGAGTACGGCGTCCTCATCTTCGATGGCAAGGGCGATAACCTCTGCTCCGGCCGGGACTACGCCGATTTCGAGCTGTGGGTGGACTGGAAGATCCACGCGCGCGGCGACAGCGGCATTTACCTGCGCGGTTCGCCCCAAGTGCAGATCTGGGATCGGGTGAGCATGGGGCGGGATCAGCCCAAAGTCGGTTCGGGCGGGCTCTTCAACAACGAACAGCATGCGAGTGTCCCCCTGGTGTTTGCCGATAACCGCATCGGGGAATGGAACACCTTCCGCATCCTGATGATGGGGGACCGGGTACATGTGTTTCTCAACGACCGATTGGTGGTCAACGACACGGTCCTTGAGAACTATTGGGAACGCGACCAACCGATCTACTCGCAAGGAGCGATCGAGTTGCAGAACCATGGGAATACGCTCTACTTCAAGAACCTTTACGTCCGTGAGATCCCGAGAACCGCTGCGCCTTGAACTGCCTGGTCCACGGGGGCTGTGCGGGCGAGACGGCAGACTCGCGCAGGCGGGTGCCTTCGGCGGCGACGAGGTTCAGTGCTGATGGGAAATGCCCTGACAGAGTTGGTGCGGCAAGTCGAGGCCTGCAGGGTATGCGAGGCCCACTTGCCTTATCCCCCGCGGCCGGTCTTGCGCGTGAGCGCGACGGCCCGCCTGCTGATGGTCGGTCAGGCCCCCGGCATGCGGGTTCATCAGACGGGGGTGCCCTGGAATGATCCCTCGGGAGACCGCCTGCGCAGGTGGCTGGAACTGTCCCGTGAGGTGTTTTACGACGCCACGCGCATCGCGATTGTGCCTACCGGTTTGTGCTATCCCGGCAAGGGGGTCCGGGGGGACCTGCCGCCGCGGCCCGAGTGCGCCCCGCTGTGGCACCCGCCGTTGCGCCGACTGATGCCGGAGATCCGGCTGACCCTGTTGATCGGCCAACACGCGCAGGCCTTCTATTTGGGGAGGCGGCGCAAGGAGACCATGGCCGCCACGGTGCGCGCGTTTGGCGAGTACCTTCCGGAGTACCTGCCGCTGCCGCATCCCAGTCCGCGCAATCT
>CAYYMW010000097.1:0-18710 GCA_964472515.1 uncultured Verrucomicrobiota bacterium
TTCTCCCAGTGGGCGGAGCCGAACGCCGAGTTGAGGGACCTGTGTCGCATCTGAAGCCGCAATCAATTATGTCGCCGTGTATAGTGGAGGAACTCTACCGCGTGCTCGCCGCAGATGAGGTGCCCGACCGGCCGGGACGGCGCGAGCCCCGCGCCGTCAAGCGCCGCCCCAAACCCTATCCACAGCTGATGTGTCACCGCCACCAGTGCCGGGAGATCCAGCACCAAAGCCGCTACCACGCCAACCGTGGCTTCGGCCGCAAATGCGCAACAAATCGAGGCCTTAACTAACTGCCATTCGACGCAGACACCGAGAAACGGAATCCGCATTCCGGCGATGAAGGTGCCGAGCACTCCGCTCGACGCGCCGGCGAGCGCGCCGCCCGCCATCACTGGTGCCCAGAAGATCAGATCAATCATACGCCCCCCTCCTGGAAGGACAGCGTGGCGCCCGCCCTGATGCACCGGGCGCAGAGTCGCGCTGTAGAGACGAGTCACACGCTCCGTGGTAAACACCGCCTCGGGTGAGCCGGTCGCCGCCACGCGGCCCGCCTCCAGCAGCACGACCTGGCGGCAGGACGGCGGCAACACTTCCGGTTCGTGGCAGACGAGGACCACGCTGATGCCGGTTTGGCTACAGAGTGTTTCGACCGTCTCGACGATACGTTCACGCCAGCCAAGATCGAGGTTTGCAGTGGGCTCGTCGAGCAGGAGCAACTCCGGCTCCTGCGCCATGGCGCGGGCGATGAGGGTCTTGCGCTGTTCCCCGCCGAAACTCTGACTGAAGGCGCGGGCGGCCAGCCGAGCCAGGCCCAGCCGGTCAATCCATAAGTCCCCGGCCTGCCAGTCGTCGCGGGAGAGCGGATGAAACAAGCCGGCGCGCGCGGTGCGCCCGATGGCCACCACTTCACGCACTGTCAGCGGAAGTTCGCTACGGCCAGTGAGCAATTGCGGCACGTAGCCAATCCGGCTACGGAGTCGCGCCAGCGCCGCGCCGCGCAAGCCGCGCACATCTACCCCCAGCACGGTGACTTCGCCACGCGTGGCTGCCGCCAACCCAAGGCAAGCGGGAAGCAAGGTGGTCTTCCCCGCGCCGTTTGGCCCCATGAACGCTACCATGCTACCCGCTTCGGCGCGCAGATGTTCGATGTCGATAAGGCAACGGCCCGCGGCGTGGATGACCAGGCTGCGAATCTCGAGGGCCGCCGGAATCATGGGGCACCCACTAGCAGGTAGGCGCGGGCGGTTTGCAGGTTGATGACCGGTTGGCGATGGGCTTCGTTCCGGGCATGGAGCAAGCGGTCGGCCTCGCCCGGGTCTTTGGTGCGGAGCGATTCCTGTTTCAGAACACAACTCAACGGTGTGTAATCATCCCCCCATCCGCAGGCGCGTGAGTGGGGCGCGGGCGCGCGGAAACGGCCTTTCCGCACGTCGCCAAACGGCGGGTCGCCGGACCCCTCCCGACTCATAAAAACCTCACAAGAACCCAATACCCAATAAAACCTCGCAAATAGGCTTGACATGCCCATGTGCCGCCAACATGTGGCTCAATGCTCCTAAACCCTAAGACCACCACGGTGATCGTGCTGGTCCAACGGGGCTCCTCGTGGGAGCGCGGTTTGCAGTCGCCTGATTAGGCTGGAGCGTTTTGTTGAAGCCATGCTTGGACTATAGCGCCAGCGTCAAGCAGAGGGCAAGCCGGCTATTCCCTGGCGGGTCGTACGCGATCTGGCGGCATGTTGTCCCGCCAGAATACGGCGCCGTTGAGATGGCCATAGTGACGTTAGGGAATCGAGGTTGCGGCCGGTGGTGGAATCACGGCAGACGTGGTGCATGGGCTACGGCTGGCGGAGGGAGTCTTGGCCGGCGCGGGCGGTCAGCGCCCGGCGTAGCGCGGCGAGCAACTGGATTGGTTTCACGGGTGCGCCGGTATGGAGCGGTTCACGGATTTCATCGCAGCAGGGCGGCGGAACGATTCGATGGAGCGGTCATTCCCCCCGTACAGGACGCCAGTGCGCCCGCCAAACCGGCGGCATCGAGCAGCGTTTGTAAGCGGATTGGTTCATGGGCCATTCAGAACGAGCACCCAATCGCCCTCCATGGCAGAGTTCTGCGCCGGTGGAATCAACTCGCGCCGCGCGGCGTTGGCAAAGGGAGAACCTTCGGCTGGCTTGAACTCACCATTCGTCGGGTCGAACCACCGCGCGGTCATCGGCCCCTTCAGCTTCGACAGATGCACGGTGAACTTCCGCGGTGTGGGCAGATAGACCACCCCGCAACTCCCGTCCGTGGCCAGGGCGGCGGTAGCGTAGTCCGCTTTCTTCCACTCACCGAACCCAGTGGTGACGAACTCGTGCTGCACGTCAGGCACGAGCTTCCACCAAGAGATGGTCTCCAAACCGCGCAAAAGGTTGGGTGCTTCTCTGGTCGAACGCACCTGCATCGTCTCGCGCCAGTTCGGCTCCCAGCGCCACAGCCGCGTGCCCGCGCAGTAGCCCATCGCGCCCGAAGTCACAGCCCACCAGGCGTTGCGCCGGATGCGGAATGGATTCCACAGGTCGCCCTTTTTCGCGTCGGGCAGCAATTCGATGGCGTTGGGTTCAGCTTCGTAGCCGGTCTCGCCGAGGATGACCGGCCGCACGGGATTCGTGCGCTGATACTCGGGCAGGATGTGCAGGTAGGCTGCGCCGTAGGTGTAGCCCAGGTTCACGTCGAGCCAGGTGTCATCCTGATGGAACCGCGCGCTGGCGAACTCGTGCGCGTTGTGGACGGTGTGCAGGTGATGCGGCGCGGCGGCCTGGATTTCACGGGCCAGCACGCGCGTGCATTCGGCGAGGTTTGCGTCCGGATTGCGGTCCCCCGCGTGCATCCACATGAGGTTCTTGAAGCGAGCGAAACGTTGTCCGACGAACGCGCCATAGACTCGCGCCTTGTCCGGCTTGACGTGGTGCATCCACAAACCGGCGCCCGCGCCATACCACAGCTCGGAATGGATGACGAACAGGCCGCGCTTTTCAGCCTCCTCGACCACCTGCTCGGCGTATTTCCAGTAGGCCTCGACCGGGCGGGTGAGGTCGGTGTCGGTCTGGAAGGCGGCGTTGCCGTAGCCGTCGCGCGACGGGATGCGGCTGTCGTCGAGCAATTCGAGCAAGAGGGTGTTGAAGCCTTTGGCCACGCGGTCGTCCATGAGCATTCGCGCGTCCTCGATCTTGAGCTTCTGGATGAACCACGGTGTGTCGCCCATGACGAAGAAAGGCCTGCCTGCTTGATCAACGAGGTGACGCCGGTTGTCGCTCACTTTGAGAGGAAACGCGGTGTTCAGTATGGCAGCCTGTCGGACAACCGGGGCCGGGTGGTTGGTGCCGCTACGAAACAACGCCCAGCCGATCCATCCGCCGCCTTTCTCCGTGCGCACCTCCGCACCGCGGCGCTCGCGCACCTTCACGGGGTACGTGTTGCCAAACGAAATCTCCCGAACACCCGCGGCGCTGAAATCGGCGTCACGCACGTCGAAGGCCGGACGCAGGTCATCCTTGGCAATGCTGGGCGCGTAATTGAACAGGCCCAGGATTTCCGTTTGGCCGCCGCGGTCGGTGAAGAAGCGCACGCCGCGCCCCTCGTGCTTGATGCCCAGCGCCCAGATCACGCCGCCATGGTTTTGCACCAGGCCGGTGTCGCTGTCGCCCTCGGGATTGAGCTGGCGCGCCCATAGTCGCTGGCCGGGCGAGCGCAGCTCGATGCCGCTGGGGCAATCGGTTACGAAGATGTCGCCTCCGCCGGCGCCGACCACCCGCAAGTCGCAGCTCTCCACAACGAGGGTGTTGGTGGCGGATCGGTTCTCGACGGTGGGCGGACGTCCGCCGAACGCCTGCAGGTGCAGGAACTTGACGACCGGCGCGGAGCGATCATCCACAATGAAGCGGCCTTGGTCCCCGCCGATCACCCGGCCAAAACCCAGTCCGATGATCATCCGCACGCTGCCATGCACCCGCACTTCGCCGTTCAGGTTGTACCAGTTCGGATCGCCTCCGCCGATGCCGCGCAAATAGACCACCGTCTTGCCGGCGGCGGCCGCAGCGTCAATGGCTGCTTGAACTGCCGCGGTGTCGTCGCGGTTGTCGCCATACTGCGCGCCATGCTCGTTGGCGCAGACCCAGTTGGCCACGTTGGTCTCCCACGGAACGTGTGGCTCGGACTTGACCGGCAGCTTCAGAGCCGTGGCCGAAGCATCTGGAAACAGATTCATCGCCGGATGCGACAGGTATTCGCCGAGCGTGTCGCCCGCCACGCTGCCCTCGGCTGTCGTACTATGCAGGACCTGCTTGAATCCCATCGCCTGCACGTCGCGAGCGTAAAGAACGCTGCTGTTTGTGATGGCGGGCTGCTTCAGGTCACCGCCCGTGAAACGTTCACCCGCCAAGGCGACCACGCCACCCCACCACTTCCAGTCGGTCGGGTATTCGTTGCGCAGCGCGACCGGCGTGTTCTCGACCACCAGGTTCTCGATGCCAACGGCGGTGGCGTTAACCGATACGCCTTCCTGCTTCGCGCCACGCACGGTGATTCGCGATAGGGTTTGCCCCCAACTCCACGCGCAGCGGACGCCGGTCTCAAATGCGCCTTCGACCAACGCGTCCTGCACCAGGCTCGGCCCGTTCTGCCCGAGGAAACCGGCGTTGATGGCGACCTTGCCGGTGCCGATGACGCGCACGTCCTTAAGGATGCTGCTGTTGTTACCATACCAACGGACGCCGTCCGCGTGCGGATTCCGGCCGACGTCAATCGTCAGGTTGCGGACATTGCGCATGAAGAAGTCGGCCGAACTGGCCTTGGTGTCGCTGGGATGCGTGCGCAGCACCGCCGTCACATTCGTCGCCACGCCATCGGCCAGGCGAATGATGACGCCATCGCGCGATTCGCCGTACACCCAAGGGCCTACACCCGCTTTCACGACTAGATTGCTCGTAACGCGGTAAATGCCAGCGGGGAGAAAGAGAATCTTCGTGGCGCCCTCGCGTCCGCGATTCGAGCTGCCAGCGATCGCCGCCTGGAGGGCTGCCGTGTCGTCGGCCACACCGTCACCTTTGGCGCAAAAGTCGCGCCGCACGTCGAGCACGGATGGATCGTTGGGCAAGACGCAGCGTTCGGCGGAGAGCGGGAGGCGTGACGCGGTGCCCGAAGCGAGTTCTCCCGCACCCAGTGCGCCGGTCAATGGCATCAGCAGCAGGGCAGAAAAGAGGGCGACGGTCGCTTTCATAGGTGTTCTTTCCGTCTTAATGTGATCCGTGAGTTCCAGTCATTGGAAGCCATCCCACAGAGAGTTTCCAATGCTAGGGAAGAGCCGCCGCGAAGCATTCCGAACCTTTGAACTCCCGCCGAGTTTCGCTTGACGTGCAACGCGGTCAGCGGCGTCAGCAGCAGGGCGGTGAAGAGTGTATACGCGTGATTCATGGTGCGGTATCCTCTATCACTTCACGGCTGGATGCGGAGAATGGCGCGGCGATAGGACCAGAGCCCGGGATGGCCGGCGTCTTTCACTTCGCAAATGACCTGAACCGTCTCGGCCTTCTTCACTGCCGGCGCGACGAGAGCGGTCGTGATCCCCTTGTCCGCGCTCAATTTCACCTCGGACGGGAAGTCGCGGCCCCGGGCATCGCGCAGCGTGCTCGCCTCGGGATAAACCCACCAGCGAACTTCGAAGGCGTCGCCATCCGGGTCGCGAGTGCCCTCGGCGGACAGGCGAACGGCCTCGCCGGGCTTGGTGCTGATTTCAAGAACGCGCTTCGTGGTGTCACCGTTGAGAACGGCCAGGGGACTGTGGTTCGCCTTCTTGAAATCGTCGGCCACGCACCAGTCCATGCGCGCGGCGAAGTCGTGTTGGAAATGTTCGCGCCATCGCCAGATCGTGGCCATGTCGGTGCATTCGGTCTGGCCGTTGTCGGCGGTGACGGTGTCGCGGCTGTCCTGGTTATTGGTCCAAATCGGGCGGGTTTCACCGTGGGCTTGATACAACGCGTAGCGCCCGCCCCAACCGCCATTGGCCGGACTGAGGTGCCACCCCAGGCCGTTGTTGATGAGGCCGAGGAACGATGGTGTGTCGCCTTCCATGATGTAGGCTAGTCTGGGATAGAGCGCGCCGAGCGGGCCGTGGTTCTGGATGATGTTCTCTTCCAACCACGGATTGTCCACTAGATGAAGCATGTGCCTTGGGCCGTTCCGGTAGTGCCGGTCGCCGCTGATGCCCGTCCAGGTCGCGCGCCAGTATTCCTTCCAGTCCGTCGTGCTGGGCGAGACGATGTAGAACAGACCGGGAAACTCCCGGCGCAGCCAGGGGCCCGCATCATCCTGATCGGAGATGGTATAGACCCGCAGTTTGGCAACCAGGTGCTTCAACGCTTCCGGCGCGCGTTCCCTGCGGGCATCGGACAACGCCTGGGCCAGGGTGTTGGCGCCACCCCAGACGCTTACCCAGAGCGGACGTTCGTCGGCCCGGTCAGCGGCGTTGAGCAGCAGGCGCGAACCGGCGGTGGCCTTGCCGTCACCCACCGCCGCCATGCCATACTGCGCCTGGCCGACGGCAGTGACGGCACGCAATCGTCCCTGCTCTGGAAACCCCGGCGCATGCTGGAGCAAACGGTCGCGCACCTCCCCGTAGGCATCGAGTTGGCGGTGAATCAAATCCACGCGCGTGGTGTTCCGCAGCCAGGTGGAAGTGGTGGCGACGAGCCCATCGAGGTCGAACTCGTTAGCGTAGGCGAGCAGGCGCACGAGGGATTCCTCGTCGTCCGGTTCGTTGGAGATGTCGGTGAGGATAAATAGCCGGGGTTTGGCGTCCGGCAGCCAGCGGGTTTCGGCGGCAAACAACGACGGAGTCCCGCTCAGGGCCAGAAATATGAGCAACGAAGGAAGGAGGTCGAGATGTCTCATGGAATCACGGTGTTGGCGAGAAAGCGTTGGTTGTCGCTGGCACGCAGTCGTTCCGGCGGGACGGCGTTCGAATGCGGGGCGCTGGCGGGGCGGCCGGTGGTGGGTATCGTCGCTTTGCGCCGATAGGCCTGCGGATTCAACAGCCGTTGGTTGGCGAAGGCCTTCACCCGATCTTCATTGCGCGCCGTAAAGCACGTGACGTGCAGCACCTGACCTCCGCGAATGCTCTGGAGGGCGGCGTCCTCGAAAATGCCCGGGAGCCACGCCTGCAGAAAGGCGCCGTCCAGGTAGCCGTCGCCCTTGCGTGCTCCCTGGCAATATTCCCCGCGGGTCTGAAACTGCTTGACCATCTGATCGAGCAGCGGCACACGCATCTGGGTCAACATCCGCCATTCGCCGCTATTGGCGTCGTTGTCCCTTCCCTCCGCCTTGTCCGGCCGGGGCAGCACGCGCCATTCGTCCTGGGCGGGCTTGGTGATCCACCAGTGGTCATCGCCCCAACTCACCACGCGAAAATGCTTCGCAATCAACTCGGAAGCCCACCTGTAATGGCCGTTGTACACGCGCAGGTCCGTGTAGTACACGATACACCGGTCCGCGATGGTGGGGTCGAGGGTGTAAGCCGACGCGAGAGTGGCGCCCTGGCCGCCGATGTTCACAAGGAGCGGACGTTGTGGATCGCGGGCGAATTGCTCATGGATCAACCGGATGTAAAGCCGCGCGCCCGCCGAGTCCTTGCCTTCAGCAGCCTTCTCACTCTGTGCCTCGGTGCCGACGGTGATTGCCGGAATGCGATCCATGCGCAGGCCGGATTGTCCGGCCAACCGCCTCGCCGCGTGGGCAGTCTCGATCCACTCTGGCTTCGAGAAGCCCCAGCCATCCGTCAGGACGGGTGTGACAATCACCCCTGCCAGGTTCATCTCGCCCTCGCTGGCCATCACCATCGCGAGTTCGTCATCGAAGACATCGTCCAAGACGTCGTTGTCGTAGATCACCGGGTTGGTCACTTTCACGCCTGCGGGCACAGTGACGCCCTGGAGGTAAAGGCCGGGCGGATAACCCGGGCGGTCGAAGCCCCAATCACCCAGAGTGGGCTGGGGGTTGGTGATCCAGTTAGTCGTGCGGGGGTTCCAGCGCGCAGCGGATGCCGCGGCCGGGGTGACGGTCGAGGCCGCCAGCAGAAGGCAGGTGGTGAGCAGTGACCAGTGCGGGTTTATCATGGGGCCGCGTTTATAGGGGTTTGCAGACTCGAGTTCACGGATTCCACCGGTAGACGAGCGACTTGGCCTTGTAGTTTTCCTCGACGAAGACGAGGTATTCGCCGGTGCTGCGTTTGAAGGCGTTGATGCCGGTGAGCAGGTCGATCCACCCGGTGTTCGCAACGCCGCCAACGGTCGGGCCTGGATCGAAGACACCGAGTTCCGCGCCATCGGTCAGGCGGTTCACCCAAATACGACCGCGCGCTTTCCAGCCGCCGGTGAAGACGTAGTCGCCGGCGACGGCAACGCAGGCGGCTTCCTTGCCGGCGCCGGGCGCGAACGAAACGCTCTCGCGGTTCCCGGCGAGGTAACCCTGGCAGACGAAGACGCGGCTGATGTGCCGCATATCGCTGCCTTCTTCGGCAACGACCAGGGTGTCCGTATCGTCGAGGTAGCAGACGCGCGCGACCTTGTTCACCCCTTGGGGTTTGTCGAGCACGGTGATCTTGTCCGCGCTGTAGATGGGGTTCCCTTTGGCGTCCAGGCCCTGGAAGTCGTAGCGGAAGAAGCCGTAGGCCATCCAAAGGTTGCCCTGCTTATCCACCCAGAACGGGCCTGGCTTCACGCGGTCGGAGTTCGGCGCAAACTCATTGGCCTGGTAATCGCCATCGCCATTCAGGTCCCGCCAGATCGAAGCTTGGTCGGCCGGCTTGTGCGGCGGCCACTTGAGACTGGTGTTGTAGAGATCGTTGCCCCACTGGAGGATCAGGCCGGACGGAATCGCGAGGTCGCCGTCGAACCGGAAGATGTTGATGAAGTTGCTGGCGAACATGCCGCCCACGAACATGAACCGCCGTCCTTTCAGGTAGACAACCTGAGGCGAGGTGAGGCCGTGTTCGCCCTGCTGTTTCACGTGCATCAGGCCGCGCGGGTCGTTTGGATACCTGTGACGATCCAGTGTGTAGCTGACCCACTTCGAGTCGCGGCCGGGAGGTTGTGCCCAATCCATCGTGTAGCGTTCCTGGATGCCCCAGACCGTGGCCGCATCGTCGGAAGGGTCGGCGCAGGCGACGTCGCAGAAGAACTCTCCGTGCAGTTCCCAGCGCAGCTTGCCGTCCGGGGTGAAGGAGCGCAGCACGGAACCTTGCTCGCTCATGGCGACATAGAGGTTGCCGGCGGCATCCATGCCGAGGCCGCGGATGCCCCAGAACTTGGTGGGGATGATTTGTCCGGGGGTGCCCGAGGCGATGCCACCGCGCTCCCCAAGAGCCTTGACCAACTTCGGCTGCGTCGCCTCGGCCACATCGTAAAAGAGCACCTGCTGCCTCGGGCCGGTGCCGGAATCCGCCACCATCAGCGAGCCGTCATTGGCCAGGGCGAGCGCCATCGGCTGGGACAGTTCAGGGAACGTCACGCCCTTGCCGTCGCAGGTGATCCCCTTCGGCACAAACTCCCACTCCTGGTGATTCGGGTCCGTGTACTCGACGTTGAGCTTCCAAAGCCGGCCCGTCTTATCGCTCACCTCCAGGCTGTTCGGGTTGACGTTGGTGTTGCCGATGACGTCGCCGTCCTTGTAAGCGCCGAACTTCTTCCCGCCTTCATCCCAATGGCTCCACGTGTTCACGGTGCCGTCGGGTTGAACCTTCGTGTGGATGAAGAAGTTCTGGACCCACTTGTTGCTGGCGCCCGGGAAGGAGTTACCGACCCAGGTAACCCGGTATTGGCCCGGGGGTGGCGATACCGGTGCCGGCGCATGCTGGTCGGCCGCCATGACGGAACCGAGCGTGACCCAGGCGGCGATGACTGTCTGGCAAGTTGGTTTGGCTTTCATCATTATAGAACTTCTGTCAAACCATCATGGCAGCGAGGGTAACGCCGCCGGCATCCGCCAGCGGCAGAGCCGACGACGCGAACAACCCGGAGCTGTTTCGGATGGTTTTCAAGGTCATGGCACACCGAGGGCAGCGAAATGCGTTTCACTGAAACAGGAACCAGTAAGTCCGCTGTGCGGACACCGGAAAGCTGTACTCCTGGGTGCCGTGGGACAGGAGGTTGCCCGTGTCGGCATCAACGACACACTTGCGCCCGGGCGGCAGTGCCAGCGTGTAGCGGCCCGTGCGCAGCGCGTGCAAAGAAGCGAACTCGCCACTGAGATTGAGTTGGTGTCCCGGGGGTCCCGCGACGTAGGCGCCGCCCTCACGGGCGAGGCTATTCAGCAAGTCATCGCTCAAGCCTTGGGCAGCGCCGACGTAAATGCTCGTCCAAGCGTCCCGCTGCCTGCGCGCGGCCGCGACCTGACCGGTTTCGGCATAGCGACCGAGCGGGGTGGCGCCGGGATCCTCGACCCAGAAAGGCTGCACGCCGGGCGCGCCCCAATTGAAGATGGTGAAATACAGCTCCGCCCCGCCGAAGCAGGGTCCCACGCCAGGAACATCCAGGAGCATCGTCCGCCGTGCGGGCCTTTCGTCGGTGGCCAGGCGGATGCCGAGGAGGTCGCTCATCGCGGCGGCCGAACTGCCCGCTTCGCTGACATATCCGCTGTTATAGACCCAGACCAGGGTTCGTCCCTTGTTCTGCAACTTCTCGCGAATGAAGCGGCGCTCGGCCTGACTGAGAAAGGCGTTTTGCAGAAACACATACAGCTTGAAATCCTGGAGCCCCTTTCGCGCCACGATGTCCTTCAAGTAATGGCGCTCGTAAGGCACCCCGCTGGCCGCCAGCGCCAGCCACTGCGGGTTGAAGTTCACCTCGTCATAGGGAATGATCGCTTCGTCGTGGGCGAGGTAGGGACGATCGTTTTCGGTGACGACCACGCACACGTCGGGACGGAAGGAACTGCGCTGTGTTTGGAGGAGCCGCTCCCGCACCTTGCGCACCGCGCCAATCTCGGCATGAACCTCCGGGTCGTTGAAGTACTGGCCCATGTCGTAGTACCAGTCGGCGTAGCCGTTCGCGAGGGAGATGCCCGCCACCTTGCGGTGGATGTGCCGCCATTCCCCGGCGGTCTTCGGAGCGCTCACCCATTCGCGATAGACTTCGCTGGCTGGCCAGGCCTCGCCGGTGTTCGAGCGCAGGTCGAGCTCGGTGAAGAGGAGCTTGTTGCCCACGTCATCGGCGCAGAGCGGGTTGAAGGCGATGGGGAAGCCGTTCCGACGGTGAGCGTAGTCGGGCTGCATGCCGACGGCGTCGAGGTGCGGGCATGCGGGGAAGGTGTGATAGTAGGGCGCCGCGTAGGCCATGACCACCACCGGCCGCCCGAGGGTGCGCTTGAGGGCGGCGGCCAGGCGCTCGCGCACTTCCCATGGATTGCGCTCCTTGAACTCGCGGAAGTCGGGCTGGGGGCCGGGTGCGTAGTGCGTGAAGGCGGAGGGCCATTCCTGCGCCGGCACTTTGATCTCGCTGAAGTTGGTCAAGGCGGTCTTCCAGACGGCGTTCAACTGGCTGAGCCCGCCGTATTTGCTCTCCAGCCAGGCGCGGAACGCCCGCTGGGTCGGCTCCGAATGGTCGTGGTAGTGGATGACAAACTGCCCATCGTCGCCGCCCGTGATGAAGAAGCCCACGACGGCCTTGCCGTAGGGGCTGGTCTTGACATGCTCCGCGATGCGCGCGAAGACGCGCTCCAAGTCCGCGCGCCAGGCTTCACTCTGCCAGGAGGGATGCCACCATTTGCCGCTCTGCGGCGGGTCCACGAGATTGGTGTCGCTCGTGAACTTCCCCACGTAATCCGACGGCGCGTAGGCGCGCTCGCCCGTGCGGTTGCGGATGATCTCGTCGGGATGCTCAATGCCCCACGCCTTGTAAGGCACAACGCGGAGATCGAGGATGAGCTGGGCGTTGGTGTTTCGTCTCAACGCGCGCAGCAAGGCAGCGTCAATCCGCTCGAGGGCGAACGTGTCCTTCCCCAGCCACACTGGCTCGGTGTCGCACTGGTGATGGCCGGTGGTGTCGCCGGTGGCCACGGCTATGGTGGCGAGGTCAACGCCCTGTTCCGCGAAGCTCGCGTAGTCTCCGTAGTCCTTGGTGGCGTTGACGCCTTTGTAGAGCATGCCCGGCGCGGGTCGCTCATTGATGAAGAGCGTGGCGCGACCGTGGTGCGGTGCGACCCGGGCCGTGCCTGCAGGCCGGTTTGACAACGCAGCCTTTACCTCATGCTCCGTGAAGCGTTCGGTGCAATCCTTGAACTTCGGCGGCGCGGTCCGGTAGTCCTCCATGACGGGCTCGCCGAACTGCACCGAGCAAGGGTTCCCATAGAGCAGCGCATGCACCGTGATGTCGCCGTCGCGGTCGGCGTGAACGGTGCAGAAGCGCGTGTCCCACTGGCCGGGCGGCGAGTTGCGCATGAGGCTCTGGCCCGTCCACATGGAGAACCCGTCGTTCTTGGTGTCGAGCTTGGGTGCGTCATTCGTGCCGTGCGTGTAGCGGAGCAGCAGCAGATTCGCCAGCGAGGCGTCCTCGGCACGATACGGCAGGCGAAGGAGGTAATTGCGGTTGGACATCACGGTGAAGGCCCGGCTATAAGTCAGGTCCATCGTGCCAACCCCGTTGGTTTTGGTGACTTGGGCTCCATCCGGCGCCAGAGAGCCGCCCGCGCCGTCACGTAACCGCAAGCGCCAGGTGCCGGGGTCCGCCCCAATGGCCGCCTGTGCGACCAGTAGGAACGCCGCGGTCTTCGCGCAAAACCAGCCCATGTGCTTCATTTGGATTACCCAGTTCATGCGAACCGGAAGTTGTCGAACCAGCCGATGGAAGACCCGGCGGCCAGGGGTCCGAGCCTCGGCAGGATCGTTCTCATCGTTCCACCTCGAGCAGCCACCAAGTCGTGGACGGTTCATCGAGCTTCACCGTCCAGCCATCGTGGGAACGTGCGCCGCGCAGGGTTTCCCCCGACGGGCGGCCTTCGGCGGTGAGCGTGGTGGCATGGACCGCTTTGGCGCCAGCCAATCCGCGCAGCGTCACCATGCCGGCAACCGGCTCCATCAGCACCGGGCCTTGCCCCCACTCGGCCAGCGTCTTGCCGTCCTCCGTGAACTGCTGGCCGCTGTTCTGCGCCGCGCCGGTGGTGGCGACGAGCAGAAGCCGCTTTGCCTGCGCGATGGGTTGGTCATCCAGCGTGGTCAGCGTAATGACGCTGAACTCATTGGTGACGTCCACGCTCAGATGCGGCGCGGACTCTCCGCTGCCGCGCACGAAACCGATCAGCGACTGGCTACGCGGCGTGGCCACCGTGATCACGCCACGCTTCTCGCCGGCGTGGCGCCAGTGCAATTCGCCCGTGTCGCTTTGCACGTGGGCCGGCGGGCGGGCGGCATACGGATTCGGATACTTGGCCGGGCGAATCTGCCGCTTATCCGCGGAGCCGGGAAGCGCAGCGTCCAATTGCCACCTCGTGGCGTGCTCCAACGGCGTCGTGAGTTCAAAGCCCGGTTTGAAGAAGGGGCGATGCTGCCACTGCACCAGGCGCATGGCTTCGATCGTTTCCTCGGGGGTGTAGCTGCGGACAAGGGTCTCCTGCGCTTTCGCCACGTCACGGCGATGCCACATCAACCCGGCGGCGGTGAGTTGCGCCAGTTTCACCGGATCCTGGCTCACGTCGAACCAGCCATTGCGCGGCAGGCCTTGCCTCGCGTCGCCCAAGCGCCCGCGTTCCCAGTCGAACCACACGATGCCGTCCCAGTCGTGAAACAGCGCGTAGGCCGCGAGCGTCACGTAACCTTCGGCGGCGAATCGGTGCGGGAACGGATGGTTCACCTCGGAGATGGTGAAGGGCCGCCCCGCCACCGGCGTGCGCGCGAACTGCGTGAAGGTCGCGTCGAGCGGGTCGTTGACCATCGGGTCGTTCCTGATCTTGGTAACCTTGCCGATGTCCGGGTGCTGCCAGTAGCCGTGCCCGTCGATCACGTCATACTGAAGCATGCTGCGGACGTGCGCGTAGCTGGCGAAACCGTCGTTGTGGTCGCCCGAGCCGACGAGCAGCGCCCGGGAGCCCAGTTCGTCGCGGATGAGGCGTTTCATGCCGGCGAAAAAGTTGGACTCGACGTTCATGTAGAACTCCGCCTCGGTGTGGAAACGCAGTGCGGTGGCATTGGTGAATTCAGCCGGCGCGAGCCGCGGAATCAGCGCATCCTCGGCGACCTTCGCCTCGGCGCGAATGCCCGCAACCTGCTCCGGCGCCCGATGCTTCAGCAGCCAGGCGTTGTACTGCTCGGTCAACTCGTTGCCGTAACTCACCGGGAGCGGAGACCAGGTGTCACCCCCCTTGTCGTCGCGCCCCACCAGGCGCCCCTGGGTCCACGCTTCAAGCAGCGAGTTTTCGTTCACCATCTCGACGGTGAGGAGCGCCGGCTCGTTCCGGTAGTCGAGGCCGGTGTAGGGATTGCGGTGCGTGAGCAGGTTGCGCGTGAACTCGTGCTGCAACTCCAGGAGGCGGGGATTGAAGTAAGTCGCGCCCTTGCCGATGCCGAGCGCCCGCCAGTCGCGCACGCCGTCGCCTTCCTTGAATTGCCGGTGGACGTTCATCGTGAGGCTGGCGTAGATGCCGCGCTTCTTGAGTTCGGCAATGAAGAAGTCGAGCCGGTCGAGGTTGTTCGTGTCGAACGCCCGCGTGTGGTTGGTCCGGCTGATGAACAGGCATTGCCCCCAGTCGGCGTCCAGGTGATGAAACCGTGCCAGGTTGAAACCCAGCCGCGCCAGGTCCCCCGCGATGCGCGGAGCCACTTCCTTGGGCGGAAAGCAGCTCGTGGAGGCAAGATTCACGCCCCAGAGCCGCAGGCGCGCCCCGTCGGGCTTGAGAAAGTGCCCGTCCTGCACGCGCACATGACCGCCGCGGCCGGCGGGTGCATCGAGGAAGCGCGACAAGTCGATCGTCGACTCGTGCGCACGGGACCAATCCCAGGAAAACTCCTTCAACTCGGCGGCGGCGATCGAGCCGGCCGCGAAGAGGAGCAGGCAGACGCGTTTCATACGGAGACAAAAACCACCGCCCGGCGGCAAGGAGAACGATGAAGCTTTCATCCCGCGAGCGGGAATACCGTGTTCCATGTGCGCGTGGCATCCTTCAGGTCAACGCCGGGGCCTTCGGCGGTGGCGCAGAAGAGGTGCGTCGGGACGCCATGCTCGATGAGGAGTTGCGGGCGTTCGAGGAACCCCTGCCGGGTGGTGCGGCCATCGCTCCAGCGCACCTCCCGCCGGTAGGCCAGCGTGGCGCGCTCAAAATCCCAGTGCAAACCATCCGCACTCGTGACGTGGACGCCGGCGAATTTCTCCCCGCAAATCTCGCCCGTCATATCCTTCATCAACGCCTGTACGCGGCCGTCTTCATACCAGAGGAACGGATCTTCGACATGCGCGGGCTGGCCGCGAAAGAGCCAGGGCGTGGGCTGACGTTTCCACGGGCCGGTGTAATGCGGCGCGCGCGCCACGCCCACCTGGAGGTTGCCGAGGTTTTCCTTGCGCGATTTGTAGGCGAGCAGGAACGAGCCGTCGGGCAGTGGGCAGAGCGAGGGATTCGTGGTCGCGATGGAGTCCCACTCGCCAGGACGCGGCTCCAGGAGCGGCGTGTCGAGCCGTTTCCAAGGGCCGCGCACGCTTTTACTCGTGGCCAGCCCAATGCGTTTGCGCGCCCAAGTGGCGAGGTAGCGCGGCGAGCGCCAGACTTCGGGATGTTCCGGCGTCGGCGTGGGGCCGTCGTAGTTGGTGCCCATGTAGAGCAACAGGAAGGTGTCGCCCACTTTGCGGATATGTGGATTGTGCGTGCTGCGCGCATCGAAAAAGTCGCCGCCGCGCGGCGGGAGCGCGACCTCGGCGAAACGATAAGGACCAGCGGGCGTGGCGGATTCGGCGCGGACAATCTCGGAGCGGAAGAGCCAGTGCGGATGAAACACCACTTCCTTCGGCACCCGCGACGCGAAGAGATGGTAACGCCCGTCCTCGCCGCGAATCGGCGCGCCGCACCACACCCAATAGTCAGACAGTTCGAAGCCGCCCCCCACGACCGCAGGCTGCAGGCGCGAAAGGAATGCGCGCTCCCCGGCCGGGGGGTTGCGAGGAGTGCTCTGACTGGCGGCCCGGGCACGAAATGGCAGCATCAGCGGAGCGGCGACGGCGGCCGCGCCGCAATGCCGGAGGAAGGCGCGTCGGTTCATAACTGCGGCCATGCTCTCAGCTTGCTGGCCCGGTCGTCAATCCGCGTCGTGGTGGCGATACTCCAGTCCCGCGACGGGATGGGGCGCCATGAGGAGGGACGAGTTTCCCCAGTCCGCACGCCCGCCTCCCCGCCATCACGGCCGGACTTCGCGCAGCCGGATGTTCTTGAACTGCACCTTCATGGGTGGGCCCGTGTGAACCTGGACGGCAAGGAGGCCCGCAAGGGCGCGGCGCGGATCGTGATCGCGGACTTCGCTCATCACGACATCGTTGATGCGAAGCACGATCAAGTTGCTGCGCACGATGACGTGGTAATCGTTCCAGTCATTGTCGCGCACGGCCTTGAGCAGTTCCTTCGGATCGCCCACCGAACCGGCGTCTTTGCGTTCGCCTTGCTCGGTGTAGAGGACTTTTCGTCCGCGTTCGGCAAGTTTCTCGCGGAGCAGGTATTCCATCACCACGCCGGTCCAGGCGTGGTCGGCGGACATGTCCGCCTGGACACCGACGAGCGCCTCGGCCTTGCTGCCGGGCATGCGTTCCTTGGCGTGGAAATAGATGCCGGAATTGCCCCCCTGAAGCTTGTAGGAGCACTTGAGGTCAAACTCCGCCGGTTCGCCGTTGGTCCAGATGAGGAAGTTGTTCTCCTTGATGCCGCCCTGGGGGGTGATGCCGGTAAGGCAACCGTCCTGGACAGACCAGTAGTTCGTGTCGCCGCGCCAGCCGGTGAGATCCCTCCCGTTGAAGATGGAGACAAAACCCTTCTCCAGTTCGGCCTTGGGCTGCGGCACCGGCGTGGTGTCGGCCGGCAAATCGCCGAGCGCGAACTGCACGCCGTCCTGCAGAAACCGCAGGAACGTTGGGTCCCGGAAGGCGTTCTTGTTGTGACCGAGAGCAGAATAGAAACTGCGCCCCTTGCCGCACGTTTGAATCCACGCCAACGGGTAGTCCTTGTCCGGGCGCTGGCCTTTGTCCGTTGTCTCGCTGAGGTCGAGGCTGACCAGCACGCGCACCTTGTCGCGCGAATACGGCGGATCGAATTGAAACAGCTCATCCCGCCACGGTAGCGGCAGGGCCGGCTTGCCAGCCCAGGCGGCATTGAGCGGATGCGCCGGGTCTTCGACCTGGAGGCTGGCGGGCTCCGACTCCCACGGGTGGTTGCGGAAGCGGCCACCGATGAGTTGACGGAAATCCGTCTCGGCCGGATTGGCCGGGTCGTTTCCCCACACGCTCGCGCTGTGGATGGCGACGAGGCCCTTGCCGCCGCGCACGAAATCCACCAAGGCACGCATGCGGGCCTCCTCCACCTCCGGCGGACCGAAGACATCGAGCATGGTGTTGTTCATCACCACGGCGTCAAACGCGCGCAACCGCTCCGGCGTGAAGACGCCGGCATCCACACTCGTGGTCGCGGTGAACGCGCCCGACTTCTCCCCCATTAACTCCAGCGCTCGTGTGGCCCACGCGATGGCTTCGTCGTGGTAAACGCCACGGGTGAGGTTGTAGATGAGCAGGCGGCGTGGCTGGGCGGGCCTGGCTGTGGCCTTTGCCGGAAGGCTCTGCTTCAAGTGCACCACGTCGGCTTCGGTCAGCGTGGGGAGCGGCCGTTGGGCATAAGCGGTGTCAAGCAGGAGAAGGCAGACCGCCGCACCTGCGAGCACCGCTGCTGAACGGATCACGAATATGGGACGTATCTTCATAAAGTGATTTCTCTTTGGTTCATAAAGTTGTTGGTCTGTTCGTGGCTTGGTGTCACGGCGCGAGTTGCCTCCAGAGTCATATACCATTTCTCGTTTTCAGAGGCAGGTGGACCGGTTCCGCGCCCCTCTTAGCTACCGTCAGCTTCAGGTCGTCTGAGCGCAGCACGCCGTGCAGCACCCGGCTTTCCCAGCCGACTTGGATGGTAATCAGGTGATCGGTTGTCTTGTACAAGCCCTTATCCACGCACAAGTCGATGCACGCCTTGAGATCAAAGCCTCGGACCGTGAGCCGGTTCCCTTTTCGCAGCGCGACCTCGCTTTGTGGAATCATGATGATGTAGGTGGATTGACCGATCGCCGGCGACTTTTGCACAAGGGTCATTCTCGTGCCGTTGACCTCGAAGTCCCCGAGCTTCTTGCCCCAGTTCTCGAAAGGGAAATCCTGGCGGTAAACGATCACCGCCAGGTCGCCGGTGATCTTCGATGCGTCGCGCTTGGGATCGGGCACTGCCGAGAGGTAGATTTGGTAGTACACCACGTAGCTCTGCCCGAGCTCAGACTCCGGCAGCACGACGCTCCAGTCCGACCTAGCCACAGCCAACTCGCCAAGCTGGATGGGCAGCGCCTTGTTCGGCGCCCAGTCGCCCCAGAACCACCCGATCCCAGCGTGCGGAAACGACTTAACCTGGCCCTGGTCGAGATCATCGGAATGTTCAGTCCAGAAGGACCACGTTACGGTGCCTTCC
>CAYYMW010000098.1:0-18601 GCA_964472515.1 uncultured Verrucomicrobiota bacterium
ATGGTCGGGGCGGTGAGATTTGAACTCACGACCTTCTGAACCCCATTCAGACGCGCTACCAAGCTACGCTACGTCCCGACCACAGTTGCCCAAGCCCGCAGGGGCCTGTGCAGGGAGAGACTGATAGCCTCGAAGCAGTGGTAATGCAATCCTTTTGTTCGGTCCGGCACAGTCCGGTTGTGGCAGCGGCCCGCGGCTGCGTCAGACGAGAATTCGTCTTTGACATCCCCATGGCCGGTTGGCATGGTTTGCGGTCTGATTTGAGATCGGGGCGCGCTGGTGGCTGTTGCGGTACCGTCGCCCGAACAACCGAAAAATATGTCGAACCTAGTTGGAAATCTGCTGGTGGCCCAATCGGGAGGCCCGACTGTGGCCATCAATGCGAGCGTGGCCGGGGCTATTCAAGAGGCGGGTCGCTATCCCGATTTGATCGAGGAAATCTACGGGGGCATGAACGGCATCCTGGGCATCCTCAACGAGACGATCATCGACCTCCAGGAGGAGAAACGCCAGGCGATCGAGGGGCTCAAGTACACCCCCGCCGCAGCCCTTGGCACCTGCCGCTACAAGATCGATTTCAAGAAGAACCCCGAGAAGGCCGCCAAGGACATGGACCGCCTCTTCGAGGTGTTCCAGGCCCACAACATTCGCTATTTCTTCTACGCGGGCGGGAACGACTCGCAGGACACCGCCCACAAGATTCACGAGGAGGCCGTCAAGCGCGGTTACGAGATGCGCGTTATCGGCATCCCCAAGACCATCGACAACGACCTGCCCCATACCGACCACTGCCCCGGCTACGGCTCGGTCATCAAGTACAACGCCGCCACCGTGCTGGAAGTGGCCACCGACGTGGCCAGCATGGCCACCGATGACGGTTCCTGCTGTATCATCGAGGTCATGGGCCGCTCGGCCGGTTGGATCGCCGCCGGCACCGTCCTGGCCAAGCGCCAACCCACGGACGCACCCCATATCATCCTCCTGCCGGAAGTCCCCTTCGACGAGGAGAAGTTCCTGGCCAAGGTGAAGGCCACCGTGGAGCAGTTGAAGTACTGCGTGGTCGTCGTGGGTGAAGGCCTCAAGAACGCCGCCGGCGAGGAAATCGGGGCGGATAAGAGCCGCTTGGACGCCTTCGGGCACCCGGTGCTCTCCGGCGCCGCTGACCGGCTCATGGAACTCGTTCAGGGCAAGCTCAACACCAAGACCCGCACCGTGAAGCTCGGGTATGCCCAGCGCGCCGCCGCCCATTTCGGCAGCCTGACCGATACCACCATCGCCGCCGCCACCGGTGAAGCCGCCGTGCGCGCCGCCGTGGCCGGCCAGAGCGGCCTGATGGTCAAGATCGTCCGCGACCCCGGCCCGCCGGTCCGCTTCAGCACCGGCCTGCAGGACCTCAAGGACATCGCGAATGTCGAGCATTTCATCCCGGCCGACTGGATCGCCGAGGACGGCATGATGGTGAATGAGAAGTTCGTCGAGTACGCCCGGCCGTTGATCGAGGGCGAGGTGAAGCCGCCCATGGACGGTGGCCTGCCCAAGTTCGTGACGCTGGAGAAGGTGCTGATCGACAAAAAGCTGCCGGCCCGCGCCTAGCGTATCGTGGCTCCTTTCATCGGGGGGCAGCCCGTGGGGCTGTCCCCTTTTTGTTGGCGAGCCGGTCATGGCGGGGGCGCGATCCCCGAGTGAGGCGTTGGCGGGAAGCTGGATTTTGATATAGTTTATTAATTACACACATAAGCGAGCTAAATAGATGCCTATGCAAGCGACGTTTGAACCCGTGGCCTGGCTCAAAGGCCCCTCCTGCCACTGCGAGAACCTCCCGCCGCTCACCTGCCGCCCCTGGCGCCTGGTTCTGCTCGGGCCGCCCGGCGTGGGCAAGGGCACCCAGGCCACCCTCTGGGGGCAGAAGTACAACTGCTGCCAGCTTTCCACCGGCGACCTCTTCCGCGCCGCCAAGCAGCAGAAACCCGAAGAACGCACCCCGGCCATGAACGAGGCCATCGCCTACATGAGCCGCGGCGAACTGGTGCCTGACGCCACGGTGCTGGAAGTGGTTCGCGAGCGGGCCCACTGCCTGAAATGCGAGCGGGGATTCCAGTTGGACGGCTTTCCGCGCACGGTGCCCCAGGCAGCGGCGCTGAAGGAGCTTCTGCGCGAGCAGGGGGTGGAACTCGATGGCGTGGTTTCATTGGAAATGGACCTCGAAACCAACATTGCCCGCCTCGCCGGACGCCGGACCTGCAGCTCCTGCAAGGCCATCTACCAACTCCAGACCCGCCCGCCCAAGGTGGAAGGCATCTGCGACAAGTGCGGCGGGAAGCTCTTCCAACGGGAGGACGACCGGCCCGAGGCCATCCGGGTCCGCATGGCCACCTACGACAAGGAGACCTCTCCGCTGATCGAGTATTACCGCAAAGAGGGGCTCTTGGTGCCGGTGTTCTCCCACTACCACGCCGAGGATACCCTGGCCGAGTCCATCGTGAAGCTGGAAGCCCACGCGCAAGCCCGCGCCAAGCGGACGGCCACTCCCGCCTAGTTGCTTTCGAATCCCAGCGAAGCCGCAGCCGGGCACCTGCCCCCTGCGGCTTCGCTGTTTCCAGACCGCGCGCTCAGTTCTCGAGCAACTCGAAGACGTACAGTGCGGTGCCGACACTCTGGGGGTGTTTCTCGCCAGTGAGGTGCACCTTTGCCCGGTGCGTGCCCGCAGGCAGATGATCGTCCAGGATGATCGCCCAGGGAAGGTAAAGGGACTGGCTCCAGGCGGTGAAGGTGTCGAGCTTCTTCACGGGACGATCATCGACCGAGAATTCGATGACACCCGTGTCCGGGCCGGCCCCGATCATCAGACCCGCCCCGGTGCCTTGGAACTCGAATTCAAACTCGGCGCCGGGCTCGGTGGCCGCCAGCGCCGGGACGTGGACATAGCCCGGCCGGGTCTCGCGAGCGACCGTCGGGGTCCAATCCGGCACGAGTTGGAACCCTTTCCCCAGCTTGGCGCTGCCCAACTGGCCGAAGCGTCCCCGGCAATAGCTGAGCGGATCGACAGGTTTGGCCGGGAGGCTGTGGTTCTCCGCCTTGCCTGGCACGGCGTAGGCGGCGTCGAGCATGCGGGCAATGCTGTTGGCGTAGAGTTGGTGACCGTAGGGAGAGGGGTGCAGGTCGAGGAAGTCCTTCTCCCAACTGAACTGGCCGGCATCGATCCGTTCGGTCACTTCCAGCGCCAGGTTCAGCGAGGGATTGCCGTAGTGCTGCGCGACCTGTTCATGCTGGGCAATGGAACCGGGCACCCGCCCGTGACGGTAGTCCTCCATGTGCTCGGGCATCACAAAGTGGAGGTGGACAATGTCGGTGAGCGGGTTGGCTTGCCGGGCATGGCGGACGACGCCCTCCATGCCCCGCAAAGGGCCAACCGGTTGATCCGGTATGTTCGTGCTGTCGTTCACGGCCGCCTCGACGATGAGCAGGTCGACAGGTCCTTTGGAGAGCACATCCCGTTCGAGCCGAAAAGCGTGGGGGACCGAGCCCAATGAGGGGATACCCGCGGCGATGAACTCAAACCGGGTGGCCGGAAACCGCATCTGCAGGTACCGCATCACTTCCTCCCGCCAGCCCGAACCGGCGGTGATGGACCCGCCCAGGAAAGCCACCCGGCCCGTCTTGGCCTGCTCGAACTGCGCGCCGCTGACGCCGAGGCCGTCACGCAAGGTGAAGTACTCCTTCCCTTTGGGCAGGACATCGGTGTGCCTGGCAATGAACCGGGCGGAAGCAAACACCGCCGGCAACGGAAAGTGATGTCCACCGCTCTCCGGAGTGCCGTGCTCCACTGTAACCAGATCCATGGTATGGCCCAACCGTTCCAGACGGCGCTTCGCTTCGAGGGTGTTCTGCTCCGGCGGCACCACCCGGTCATCCAGACTGATCACGTGGCGGAGCGGAATCCTGGCTCGGGCGATCGGCTCGAGGAGGTCCACCGGGTTGCCACGAAACGCGCGCAAAGCCGCCTCATCCGCGAGCCCGAAGTAGCGCAGCGCATCCTGCACCTGTTGCTTCGAGTCCGGCCAGGACAGCGGCCAGCTCTTCAGGTCCATGACTGGCGTATCCGCGTAGATGCAGGCCACTCGCTCGGGATGGCGCGCCGCGTACCGGTAGGCATGCAGCCCGCCGCGGCTGACAGCTTCCAAGGCCGGCTTGACAGCCAGGCCGCGCTGTTGGGTGACCTGATCGTAGAATTGGTCCATCAGGTCGAGCGCCGCCTCGCAGCCGAGCATGTCCACGCAATCGAGGTGGGCGATGTAGTAGCCGCCGCGGAGCAACTCCAGATCGACCTCCGCATGGAAATCGGGAAAGGAAGTGCGCCAGACCCAGGGCTTGCCGGGCGCGGGAATCTTGGGGGCGGTGACAAAACAGGAGTGGCCCGCCAGGCTGAAGTTCTGGCGGATATAGCCGTTCCACTCGTTGGTGCTGTCCTGGGCAACCAGGGAGGCCGTCAGCCAGAACGCGACCGCAGGGAACAGAGACAATAAGCGCATAGGGAGAGGGGTATGTTTCCACCGGAGACGGGCACGGGAAAGCACGACCACAGGCGTGTGGGATGCACGGGGCCGCCCATACCGGGAGGTCCGGCGGGAGAGTGGCCGTCACGTGGAATTCGGAGTGCATCCGTTCAAGACCGATCCCGCTTCAAGAAGCGAAACCGGCTCCCGGCCATCTTGCCTCGGGTGGGGCGTCTGGCAAGGGAAAGCGGCTGGTCCGAAACCTCTCTGTGGCTGGGATTACGGGGCCGGGTGGCGGCGGTAGGTCAGCAGGGCGGAACCCGGCTTGGTGTCGATGGCGACGCGAAGCCCCTCTTCAAGGCACTGTTTGCCGGTCAAACGGGTGACGGTCCCGTTGTCCGCATCATGAAACTCGTACTCTGCCTCAGGCATCAGGCCCTTTAGATTCAGCCGGGCATCCTGGTAAGGGCTCTGCGGTCGGCGGAAGGCAAGGACCGCGCCGGCGCCGAGGTCTGGCCGATCGAATTGCCAGGCGGCCCAGGAATCCTCCGCCATGCTGAAGGCGATCAAGGGGTGGAAGTCGCCAAGGAAATAGTCTCGGACCTGGTTCAGTTCGGCCAACCGTTGGCGCAACCATTCCAGCGAGAAGTGCTTCTGGTTGTCTTTTTCGAACTCGTACATGATGAGATCGAGTCCCTGCCCCAGCGCGCTCCGGAACATGTAGGTTTCTTCGCGATCACAGCAACCGGCGCTGAGCGGCACCCAGAAGCCCAACCCGTGGGTCTGCCCCTGCATGGCGGCGCCGCTGAAGCCGGGGAAGCACTGCACGTCGCTCCGCCAGAGCGGGATGCTGCGCGACATGGTCTCAAGGTCAATCCGCCGGCCGCCGCTGGAACAGTTGTCGATGATCAAGCCCGGGCAGCGGGCGAGCAGTTCATCCCACATCTGATAAAGCCCGGTGATGTGGCCGATCTCCGCCATGCCGACGCGATCCGGCGCATCCGCCGCCTCCCAGAAGGGACGCGGGTCCATGTTGAAGTCCTGCCGGTAGCAGGAGATGTTGCCGTCCTGGATGAGCTTGGCCAAATGGTCCGTCAACGCGCGGCGCGCGGCGGGGTTGCCCAGATCGAAGAAGTAGTTGTTGTCGATCGGACCGCGCAGGAATTCCGGATGTTCGCGGGTCCACATCGTACCCTTGTGGACGCGTTCGGGCTCGAGCCACAGCAGGAAGCCCAAGCCCATCTCCTTGAGCGCCTTGCCGACCGGCCCGAGGCCGTCGGGAAAGTAGCCGGGGTTGGGAAACCAATCGCCTACGAGCGCGCCCCAATTGCTGTTGAAGACGTTGGCGCCCACTTTCGCCTCGTCCTTGCCGAACCAACCGGCATCCACCCACAGGAAATCCACCGGCAACTGGTTGTCCTTGCACCACCGCCCGTGGGCGATGTGTTTGGCGGCGAAGTTGCCGCCCCACGTGCAGAGGCTGACCGGGACCCGGGCCAGCTTCCCGTCGATGCGTGGCGAATGATGCGCCAGCACAAAGCGCCGCCACAGGTTTTGCCCGCGCATCCGGTCTCCCTGCCAGAAGAGCAGGCTGATGCGGGGCGTGCGGATTTCCTCGCCGGGAAAGAGGCGGAGATGTGTGCGGGTCATTCCGGCCCGCAGCCGAACCTCGGCATCGGTGCGGTGGAGGTTCGCCATCCAGTCGCCCGTCCAACCGATGGCTCCGATGACACCGCGCGGGCCGGCGTCCACGTTGAAGAACGGCAGCATGCCGCAGGAGGAGCGCCCTTCCTTGGAACCCAAGCGCAGGGGATTGCCCTCGCCGATCCAGGGGGCTTGGGGCGTGGCGGCGGTCGGCCCCAATGGTGCGAGCAGTGGCGAGAAATCATCCGACCGACATTCACTGCCCTTGGCGTAATGCACCACGGCTGGGACGTCACGTTTGAGCGACAGGCCGCCGTCCAACGGCAGCAGCTCCGAGAGGATGGGCGAGTTCGTCGTGCCGGCGTTCTTGAAGTAGAGCACCCACTCGACCACGGGAACCCCTGGGAACTCCGACGCCACGCAGCGGACCTGCAGGCCGGTGGCGGGATCGGACCAAATCAGCGTCCGTTCCGTCACCCCGGCGGCGGTCTTCGGTGGGATCTGCTCGAACTTCCAGGAAGCCAGGAACTGCGTTGATTTGGCGCCTCCGTAGACGAACGAGAAGGGCAGATTGGAAGCCGCTGGCTGTCCCGTGGCATCGGGTTTCGGCTCGCCAAATCTGGCCGTCCGCCAAGCCGAGGCCTCGGCGAGTTCCGCCTCGGCCGGTGCTCCCGGATCGCCGGCAACCAGGGTTGTGAACGACAAGGCGGCCACCGCCACCCCGAGGCACCAAGCTCTGATCTGCTTCATGGTAGGTCGTGCCTGCGGTTTCGAGCCGCAAGCGCAGGAGCTTACTGCTTGCGATAGACCCACAGCGCGGACCCCGGCTTCTCCGAGATCCCCACGCGCAGGCCCTTTTCCATCAGGACGCTGCCAGTCTCCCGCACTTGTTCACCGGTGTCCAGATTCGTTGCCTGGTAGGTGGCCTTGGCATCCAATTCGTGGAGCACAAAGCGGCAACTTTCGTAAGGGCTCTCCGGCCGGCGCAACGCCACCACGAGCCCATCGCCCTTGTCCGGGCGGTCCAGTTGATAAGCCATCCATTGGTCGGCTGCCTGGGTATAACCGGTGAGCGGGTAGTAGTCGCCGTAGTAGTAGTCGCGGATCTGGACGTATTGCTCCAAGGTTTTCCGCGCCCAGTCGAAGGGGAAGTCGGCCGGCAGCTTGGGCCTGGGGCCGTCGCCGGAGTGATACCAGTTGATGCACAAGCTGCTGCACATGCTGCTGCGGAACTCGTAGGTGTCCCCTTCGCGGTCCTGGCTGATGGCGCTCAGCGGCACCCATGCCAGGAGGCCATAGGTATGGCACTGGTGCGCGATGGCGTCGCGGGGACCGTCGGTGCGCCAGAACGGCGTGGCTCGTCCGACGGTTTCCAGGTCAATTCGGCGGCCGCCGGAAGCGCAGTTATCGATGATCAGGTGCGGGTCTTTAGCGAGGAGGCCGTCCCAAAAGGCGTAGAGCCCCTCGATGTGACGGATCTCGCTCATCCCTTGGCGGTCAGGCGCATCGGCCTTGGCCCAGTAGGGTCTCGGGTCCATGTTGAAGTCCTGCCGGTAGCAGCCGAGCCCGAACTCAGTGATGCGCTCGGAGATGAAATCGGTCACAAAGCGCCGCGCATCGGGATTGCCAAGGTTCATCAGGAACGTGTCGCCGCCCGTCGAGAGCATCCAGCCCGGATGCTCCTTTTGCCAAGGCATGCCCTTCATGACGCGCTCCGGCTCGAACCAGAGCATCAGCTCCCGGCGGTCCTTGCGCAGCAGGTCGCTGAGGGGCTTGAAGCTCTCAGGGTAGAGATCGCGCTTCACCCGCCAGTCGCCCACGGCGCCGGCCCAACCGCCCTCGCCGTACCACTCGGCATCGATCCAATAGTACTCGATGGGCAGACGGTGCTGGATGAACTTCTGAATATTGTCCAGGTGGACCGAAGCTGGCGTGCCGCCCCAGTTGCCGCAGGTAATGGGCGAGGCCAGCGGCTGTCCGTCTTTCTTGGGGCGATGATGGGTCAGGATGAACTGACGGAGGAGGTTCTGGCCATGCCAGCGATCGCCTGCATAGAACAGCGCCAGCACGCTGGGGGTGCGGATTTCCTCGCCGGGATGCAGCACCAGACGGGTGACGGCCATGCCCGCGGAGGCGCGCGCCATCCCCGGCTTCGCCACGCCGAAGGTGGCCTTCCACGTACCGCTCCAGCCCAGGGCCAGCACCACTCCACCGCCCGCCCCTTCGAGGTTGAAGAACGGCAGAACCTCGCTGGAGGAACGCCCTTCGTTGGCCGCCAAGGTAAAGTCAGCGCCCGCCTTGAGCGCGGTCGTTTGGGGCGCGAAATCGTCGAAGCTGGACACCCCTCCCTTGGCCCAGTGGAGGGTGGGATCGTCTGAACTGGGCAGGGCAAACAAGGCATCCAAAGCCTGGATGTTCTCGATCACCGGCGTGTCCTGGTTGCCAGTGTTCTTCAAGCGAACCACCCATTCCACCGCAGGGAAGGCCGCGAACTGCCTGGCTTGGATTCGCACTTCCAATCCGGAAACGGGATCGCGGTACACCACTTCGCGGGATGTCCCCCCTCCTGGGAGCGATTCCTGACGGGCTTCGCGTACCCACTTGGGCAACAGCGCGGCGCTGGGCTTGCCCCCGAGCAGAAACGAGATGCGGGCGGGGTTGGGATCTGCCAGCGTTCCGCGAGCCACGTCTTGGAGGCGCAACCGGGTGCCGTCCTGCAGTTCGATCACCGCGCCGCCCCAGAGGGCCTGGTCCCAACCGCGGCCATCGCCGCCATTGCCCACGAGCAGGTCAAACTCGCGGGCTCCTTGGAGCGGCACCTCGAGGGAGCGTGGTTGGTCCTTCAGCCGCATGACGGGCGAGGTCATGACTTCCTTGCCGCCCACCAGTACGTGAAACGTGACGGAGCCGCTGCCTTGCTCCGCGCCGCGCCGGGTGTCATCGTTATTCTCCAAGCCGATATCGCTCAGAAACCGCGCCGCCGGGCGGTCAAGGCGGATGCGCAACTGCTTGGTGGAGTTGAACGCCAGACCATGCGTGTAGGTCTTGTCGCCGATCTGGAAGGGCGTTCCCCGCCAGGAGCGGCCCCAAGCCATAGCGTCGGAACTGTCCTCCTCCACCACCGTGAGCGAGGCCTGGTTGGTGACCCCACCCGGCCCAAAGCTGGCATCGGCCCACCGGCGGCTGAATTGCAGTTCGTCCGGCTTGGACGTAACCGCGTACGCTGAAGCCAGACCAAGACAGGAGACGGCAAGCGACAAAACCGGGCGGAGGGGGAATCCCCGCCACGGCGATTGTATAACGATTCTGCGCATCCGGTTGGTGTAGCATGTCATGGCAAGCGCGGCCATGTTCGACAATCTGATTTGCATGTCATTTTGTCTGGTCTTGCGGCGGAAGACGCGACTAGGCTGACCGCTCCATGAATGTCGGGATTCACGATATCCTCAGGCAGTCCTTCCGGACGGAATATGTCCAGGCCGACGTTTCGCCGTTGCCGGCGGGGCACTCCACGGGCTGGCGCACCATGCCCTTCTTCATGTACTCCCAGGCCGGCTGCGGCTCGGAAATCATCTCACTGGAGCCCGGCGCGCGCTGGCAGGCGGAGGAAGGTGACCTCATTGTCCTGCCGGCGGGCGTCCGGCACAAAGTCAATGTCGCCTCCCCCCGCGAGCGACGCCAGTGGGCCCATGTGAACTACTTCGTTTACGGCAATCTCGACCTATTCAGCCTGCTCGACATCCCCGTGTTAATCCGCGGCAGCATTGGCCTGCGGGTGGGAGAGGCCATTGCCGCGTGGGTAGCGCAAGAGCCTCACGGTCAAGGCTATCCGCTGGCCGAAGTGGTTGCGCAGCATGAGTTCGCGCTTCGGCTGCTGGCCATGGTCGCCCCGCTCTGCCACTTGCGGGCGGATGCGTCAGAGCGGCTGGACGGCCTCCAGCGGCTGGATCCGGTCATTCGGCACATGGAGCAGAACCTCGATCAACCGATGAACCGGGACGATCTGGCGCGCATGAGCGGTTTGTCCCCCGCGCAATTTCACGTCGTGTTCCGCTCGATCATGAAGGTCTCCCCTGTGGCCTATCTGCGCGCCCTCCGGGTCCGGCATGCGCAGCGCCTGCTCATCATGACCGCCGACCCGGTGAAGGACGTTGCCATCCGGAGCGGCTACCCTGATCCCTTTGTATTCTGCAAGTCGTTCAAACGCGCCTGCGGGCACAGCCCCTCCGAATACCGCGAAAGCGCCAGGCTCAGTTGAGGACGGAGGACGACCGACTGCGGCCCCCTCACGGGGCAAGCCGGAAGAAGCGGCGTGGCGCGTTGAATTCCGCCGCCGACACCACCACCTGGGGGGCATCGTTCTTCTTGGTGATGTCGAGCGAAGTCCACTCCAGCAGGTCATCGCTGCGCTGCAAAGTGTAGGTTCCAGCAGTCCCCGTCAGCGCGATCTCCGGCCTGCCTGAGGCGTTGATCTGCACCTGCAGGCTCGGGGGAGGACCCGGCTTCAACGTGATCCGCCGGGTAGCGGCCACAGGGCCGACCCCGGTGGCGGTCTTCAACCGCACAACCAGGTCGTAGACCTCGGGAGCAAGGCCGGTCAGGGCCACCGCCTGCGGTGCGCCCGCAAGCGACACCAACAAATCCCACTCCGCAACCAGCGCATTCGCGACCACAAAGTTCGAGTAGGTCATGGCGTTACCCGGACTGAGCCTGGTATCCAGTTCGAGGGTCACCGGCTGATCCGCCCAGGCGCGCAAATCTGCGCTGGCGTCGTACCAGCCGTTGGTATCCGGACCGGAGCATTTCAGGCTGGCCGAAGCGTAGTCGCCGGTCAGCACATGGAAGAGGTAGAGCTTGGGCAGGTCGAGTGAGTTCGTGCTCAGGTAGGGCTTGAACCGGCCCTGGAACGAAGCCTTGCTCCCAAGGGTAACGACATCCTTGGTCACAATCAACGGCTGGAGGGTATCGTTGGTGCCCCGGCAGAGACTGAACTCCTCCGGTGGCGCGGCATACCAGCTTACCGAGGTATGAATCCAGAGGTTGCTGATGGGCTGGCCCCGGCCCCAATCCGCGGTAACCAGGCGTTGGCGGACCACCTCAGTGGCGAGAACCTCGCTTTGGCGTGCCGCAGGCAGGTCCCAGGAGAAGCCGATGCTGTCGCCGTACTGGGTGGCCGGCACGGTTCGCTTCGGCAGGGCGGCGCACTGGGGTTGAAAACCCGGGTACCAGTAGTCAATGGTGCGCCCCAGCACATTATCCAGCGTGTACCAACCGTCATTGTCGCCTCCCCAGCCGTAGTTCACATGCACCACCTCGGCCTCCATGTCCGTGCCGAATCCGTCCAGCAGCAGCTCATGGGCGGGAATAAACGCGGGCACGGGCCGATGCTGGCGCAGGGCGGCGCGCAACGCCTCGAGGGCTCCAGGTTCGTCCGCTTTGATCGCGGGGCCGGTCTCGTAATATGTCCGGGCGGCCAACTGCCCCTCCACCCGTGTCAGGTAGGCGGAGCTGCCATTGTATTCGTAATCGGAACGCAATCCCACGCCCAGTGCAAACTGCAACCGCGCCACGGCCAAGACTTGCCCCTCGGGAATCGTCGGATCCCATGGGCCATAGTAATCCCGCATGGCAGACCACTCGAAGGCCTCTGCCAAGTCGGCAACCAAGACGCCTTGCGAGGCGCCTTCCGTGTCCTCGTGCCGCAGCAGGCCGAAGCCGTAGGCCGGCCAGCGGTAGAAACGCATGGCCTGCGCCAAGGCCGTCGGCCCACAGCCCGCCGGAGCCCGGCCATTGTAGCCTTCAATTGCGTTCGTCACCGCCGGGCAAAGCCGGTTGTACGGCTGGCACTGATCCCACTGCGTCGCCAACACTGGCGCGACCTCGATTGCAGGCGCGGTGGTTCCCTGCAACCGCGCCGCCGAGGCGCTGCCCAGCAGGATCTGCCACCTGGCGGCATTAGCACCGGCGGCACGCGTTGAGAGCGTTGGGGTTGGCCGGGGCGAAAGCGCAGCATTCTGCTCGAGCAAACCGCGCAGGCCGTTCGCCGGAGCCGGGTGCAGGTTCAGGTCGGACGTCACGCTGAAGGCCAGCACCGGGGTGCGCTCGGTGTCGCTGTTCAGGATCAAGTAGCCCCGGGGCGACAAAGGAGCATGGTAAAAGGTCCGGTCCCCCACCCGAACCACCTGCAGTGCCTGGAGGCTGGGGACAGGCTCAATTCCGCGGGAAGCCTCCCTGAACAGCGGGCTTCGCCCCAGCCACGCTTGGGCGGCGCGGGCGGCCTCCTCCGGTGCCACTTCTTCCGCGTGGAGGCCCAGGGCAGCCATGATCACGGCGGCGGCCAACGCGTAGCGCCTTTGGCTGCCTGCCATGCTTCTGCAACGAATCACCTTCGATTGTAACATCGCATCGCGCCGTCTCGCAGGAGGCTTCCACCGAGGCTCGCCCACCCTCGCAACGACCGCCAGACCATTATACATGATCGTCAAGCCGGATCGAGCACTGGATAACGGTTTCGATGCGGGCACTCCCTCGGCCAACGACGAAATGGCTGCGCCAGGGAACTCTGGCTCCGGGGGGGATGGTCTGAAGACTCAACCACGGAGGGGCTTGCCTGAACGTCCGGCGGCCGCCTAACCGCCTGCGCCTGCCGGAATTCCGTAAAATCCCGCACCTTTCGGACGGATTTGGCGCGAACGTGGCGTCAAACGGATTTGAGGAATCATTTGACAATGCGGCAAACCTGGGCTACAAGTCTCGCGTTGGTTATGACGACAAAGTTGTCAGTAAAACCGGTGACTTCTGGGATTACCCAATCCCAGATGGCGCGCGCCCTGCATTGCTGGCAGGACGCAGCAGACCCGGGCTGGCAACGTGGATGAGAAGCCCACTTTTTTAACAAAGGATTTTCAATAGACCCACGGTTGCCAGTCAACCGTGGGTTTATTGTTTTTGGCGAAACCCCCACTGCTCTCCGGGGTACCCAAGGGAGAGCATGACGGAATGACAGACGATATGAATGCAACAAGAACAGACAGCCGGCGGCTGCCAGCGTGGTTCGCCCCGGAAACCCGGTTCGAGGTGACTCCCTCGCGGACCTTTCACCCCCGGTTGGAGCTCGACGAGCGGCTCGAAGGCCTCAAGAACCGACTCCTGCTGGACGAGTTGAACCTGGCCACCGACCCGGCGGCCGCTCCGGCGCTGCGGCGGGCCGCCAACGAGGCAGCGGCACTGGCATGGTTGACCCCCTTCCCGCTGCTGCTGCTGCCGGCGCTGCTGGAAGAGAAGGCGGCGGACGCGCGGCGGCACACCGCCCGGCAGGCAGAAATCAGGTCGCGCAGCCGCGACCTGATCGCGGAGGCCGCATGATCACCGTTTCTGCCGCATGGGCCGCAGCCCCTCTCACGCCCGCTGGAGTCAATCCGGATGGCGTGACAGGGGCTGCGCGCCCCGCCGCCGGGCCCGGTGAAACGGGAGGCACGGGTCAACCGTGAATCAAGAGCTGGATGTTTTCCGGCAGGTTGCGCGCCACTTCGGTAATCACATCTCCCTTGAGGAGCTGGGAGAGGGTGCGCCGGTGCGAAGCGCCCAAGAGCAGGATGTCCACGCCCGTAATGGCGGCGAGGTCGAGGATGGTCTGGGCGGGGGCGTCGCTGACAGCGTAAAGGGGCACCACTTGGATGCCCTTCTGCTTGGCGCGGGTCAGCATGGTGTACATGATCTTGGCGGCCAGCTTGTCATCCTGCCAACGGGGCCGCTCGGAGGAAACCACGGGGCCGGGTAGATTGACCGCGACCTCTTTGACGTAGAGCACGTAGAGCGGAGACTGGCGCAGCTTGGCCTCCTCGAGGGCAAACCGGAGCACCGGGTTGATGCCCCGGGCGGCGACCATGATGGTCTTGCCGACGGATTCGCCAATCGGCAGTTCGGCCGCCTCGGCTTCCGGGGCCACGTGCGCGGCGATTTCCTGGCTGACGGTGACGGTGCGCAGGCCGGCGCGCCGCTGCGCGTAGCCGCGCACGCCCAACCCCAATCCAACCACGCAGATGGCGAAGAAAAGGGCGTCGCCGTTGGTCTTGGCGATGGTCAACTCCACGGCGAAGAGGATCAGGAAAGTGATTCCCATGATCATGCGCTCATGCCAGCGCACGCCGAGATTGCGGTTGAACGTGCAAGAGCCCAGATTGACGGTGATGGCGCCGACCACGCCGATGGCGTACATGCGGGCCAGAACTTCGATGTCATGGCTGAATGCCACGACCACCACCGGCGCCAGGGTGGCGAGCGCCAGCGGCCAGCGGGGCACGCCGTGCTGATTGAGCCGCCCCAACGAGCGGGGCATTTCCCCGTCCTTGGTCAGCATATACACGAGGCCAATCTGGGCGGCGATCGCGGTATTTACCGCGCTGACCAGCAACAGGCCCACCACCACGCCCACGACCAGCCCGATCACTTTGCCGACCCCGGTGCCCAGCATCCAAGTGCCGTACTGTTCCGCAACGAAGCGCATCATGTAGTCGCGCTGGGCGACGGGGTCGGGCGCCATGTCTTTGGGCAGGGAGAGCATGGCCCAACCGAGTAGAATGGTGCCCAGTACCACCTCCACCGCCACTGGGAAGATGGCCTTCCTGGCGGTGGCGGAGACGTCCGGTTGATCCATGGAAGCTCCGGGATTGAGCTTCATAACGCCGGTGAGGTTGGCAATGGCCTCAACGCCGCTGAGGGCCAGGATCATGCCGACGAAATGCGACCAGTTGGGGCGGAAGCCCCCTTGGAGCGGTTCCAGGTTGACGGTGGTCAGGTGGGGCAGGCTCATCCCCACGATGAGCAGCACGACGGCCACGGTTGGCGCGGCCAGCCAGACCGCCAGGCTGCCGGTATGCTTGGGGCCGAAGTAGTTGATGGCGCCGATGAACAGGATGACCGCCATCGTGGCCTTGCCCACATATTCCGGCGGCACGCCGAAATAGCTCATCGCTGACCAGCAGCTTAAGGCCGCAGTAACAATAAAGTTGGCGACCAGCAGCAGCGCCCCAACCACCGCGAGCAGCCGGCTTTGGTTCCGCGCCGCCGAGTAGACCCCGCCGCCATCCGGAAAGTGCTTGCAGACAATGACATAGTTGTACCCCACCAAGGCGGTGAGACAGCAGACGGCGACGATGATCGGCAGCGAGGAGTAACCGGCGAAGAAGAACGCAAGGCCGATGACGTAGGCCTTGCTGGTACCCCAGTCACCATAGAGCAAGGCCGCCGCCCGCTTCCAATCCACGTTGCGCGGACGATGAATGCCGAGTTCATCCATGCGGCGGTCCGTCCCCCCCAAGCCGCTCGGCCGGACCTTCTGAGTCGGGCTCCGCAATATCGGCGTCGTGTTCCAACATGTCGCGGTATACTGGCGGCAAAGGCGGAAGGGCGTCAAGGCCCCCCTCAGTTCGGCGCCCCTCGCCGACCCTCGGAGTTTGCCGTTGAAAGCAGCGTTGGGTTCTGGTTGAGTGCTCCACGTTCGAGCCATGTCAACGGCCCCTTCGCCGAGGCTGCCGTGGAATGGCGGCAGACTGCGAATAGGGCGAGTGCATGCCGTGAGCGGTGAACCTCATATGCCGAGTCCGGGAAGCCGTCCTCCACTGATCCTGGTGGTGGCGACGGAGGCGGACACAAAGGCGTTTTTGACCCAATCCCTCGGTCGCAAGTACCGTGTAGCCAGCGTCTTCCACAGCTGTAATGCCAGCCAGGAAGCGCGCCTGCTGCAGCCGGACTTGATCTTGGGCGAGACCCGAATGGCCAGCGTGGCGGACGAGGAGTTCGTGAAGGCATTGCGAGCTCACCCGCAAACCGCTCAGATTCCGGTGGTCTTGCTCGCCGCCAAGGGGGACAACGGCTTGGGAGCACGGTTATCTCCCGGAACGGTGCAAGCCTGGCTCCACCTTCCGGTGACGGAGGGGGAGTTGCTGGCCTGTGTAGAGTCGCTGGTCGCCAGGAGCACCTTGACGCCGGACGCGTTCGTGCGAAGCGAACAGCTTTTCTGGACCCTGGCGGAGGCGGCTCCGGTGGGCATGTTCCGAACGAATCGCCTTGGAACCCTCCTGTACGCCAATTCGCTTTGGCGCGGGCTTGCGGGACTGCCTGAGGCGGGCGGGCAAGGAAGCGGATGGTGGGAGACGGTGCATCCTGAAGACCGGGAGCGAGTGCTGGCCGCCTGGCAGGAGGCGGTCGCGCAAGGGGAGGTTTTCCGCCAAGAGCATCGGTTTCGGACTCTGGACGGAAGTGTGACTTGGGTGCTGACCCAAGCCGCCCCCGAAAAGGACGAACAGGGCTGCGCAGCGGGCTATGTGGGGGCGGCCACGGACATCACCGGCCGCAAGCTGGCGGAAGCGCGGCTCGCGCGCAGCCAGGCGGAGTTGAGGGCGATCTACGAGCACGCACCGGTCCTCATGTGTACCCTGGACGAGCGGCGTCAGGTGCTGTACGCCAACCGCGCTTTCTGCGAGTTCACGGGGGTGCCCGAGACCGAATTGGCGCAGGGCCGTGCCTGCGGCGTGTTCGGATGCATCAACGCCCAACAAGATCCCCGGGGGTGCGGCTTTGGGACGAGCTGCGTGGAGTGCGCCCTCCGGCAAGCCATCGAAGACACCTTCAAGACCGGCGCCGCCCACCGGGAGGTGGAGTATCGCGCCACCCTCGAACGCGACGGCGTCCGCCGGGACACGGTCCTGCTGGGGGCCACCGCGCGGGTGAGCGCGCCGGGGCAGGTCGCGGTGCTCTTGTGCCTGTACGACATCACGGAGCGACAGGCTTCCGAGGCGGAGCGGCGGCGTCTTTACGACCAAGCCAGGGACGACGTCCAGGCCCGCGCCGAACTGCTCGACGAAGTCAACCACCGGGTGAAGAACAACCTGGTCAGCATCCTCGGGCTCATCGAGATGCAGAAACAGGATCCCGCTCTGGCCGCCAGCGACCCGCGATCGGTCCTCGCCCCGCTGCAAAGCCGCGTTGAGGGCATGGTGGAAGTGCATCAGATGCTGACGAATGCGGCGTGGGCTCCGTTGCCCCTGGGTGAGTTGGTCGACCGGATTGTGGCAGGCGCGGTGGCCGCGTCCCCCCTCGGCAGCCGGCTGGAGGTGCGGCGGGTATTCCGGCCGGACGCGTGCCGGGGGCAGCAGATTATGCCACGCCAGGCTTCGGCACTCGCGTTGATGCTTAACGAATTGGTCACCAACGGCGTCAAACACGCGTTTGCCGGGCGCGGCGCAGGCCGCATCGTCATCGACATCAAGGTGGCTCCGTGTGACAATGCCCCCGCCATGCTCACACTGGCTTACCAGGATGATGGCGTCGGCTGGCCCGCCGAGGTGCTGGCGGGCGCGCGGGAGGGCATTGGCTTGCGGCTGATCCGCGGCACGTTGCGCGGCTTGCCGCGAGGCTCGCTGGCCCTGTCCAACGAGGGCGGCGCGCTGGGCCGCCTGAGCTTCCTGCTGACACCCGTTCCGCCGGGAGCCTCCCGGACCGTGCCGACTGCCCAATGAACCTGCCCATCGCCACCCCGCTCCGCATCCTGGTCGTGGAAGACGATGCGGCCATCCACCAACTGATTCGGAACCTGATCACCCAGGCGGGCCACGCCGTGGTGGGCAGCGCCTATCAGGGCCGGGAGGCGGTGGAACTGACCCGCCAACTGCGGCCCGACGCCGTGGTGCTGGACGTGGTCATGCCGGATCCGGACACGGGCCAGGAAGATCGCGAGGCGGGGCTGCGTGCCGCCGAAGCCATTCTGGCTGCCACGCCGGCGCCCATCGTGCTGCTTACCGCCTACGAATCCTCGGAATTGGTGGCCCGGGCCGCCCGCGCGGGCGTGGGCGCTTACCTGGTCAAACCACCCAGCAAGGGTGACTTGGAGCGGGCGCTCGGCGTCGCCTGCGCCCGGTTTGCGGACCTGCAGGAGTGCCGGCGCATGGGGGCAGCCCTGCGCGAAAGCGAGGAACGGTATCGCGCGCTGTTTCTGCACAGCCACGAGGCCATCATCCTTGGCACCCAGGACGGCCAGGTGCTCACGGCCAACCCGGCCGCGTGCCGGCTGTTCGGCCGCTCCGAGCAGGAGCTGTGCGCCGTGGGACGCAACGGATTGGTGGACCCGGCCGACACGCGTTTGGGCCCGGCCCTGGCCCGCTTCGAGCGGGCGGGCCACGCCCGGGCCGAACTGGCCTTTCTCCGGGCGGACGGCACCCGTTTCGAGGCCGAGGTTTCCGGCTCGGTGTATCCCGATCCCCATGGCGGACGCAAGACGGCGCTGGTCATCCACGACCTCACGGAGCGCCTGCGCACGGAGGCTGAATTGAGCGAGTCGCGGCGACTGCAGAGTGTCGGCCAACTCGCCGGCGGGGTGGCACACCAGTTCAACAATCTCCTGGCGGCGATGATGATGAACCTGAATCTCCTCCGGATCAACCAACCGGGACCCGTGCCACCCGAGC
>CAYYMW010000099.1:0-10819 GCA_964472515.1 uncultured Verrucomicrobiota bacterium
GCTCCCGGGGGCGGGGGCGGGGCGCGGAACCGCATGACCCCTTGGAAGGCGCCGTAGGCCAGGCTGCCCAGGAAGATGACAAAGAAGATGCGCAACCCAAAGTCCGCCAACCGCTTGACCCCGAGTAGGAAGTTGAGCCACAACTGCCACAATTCGACCTCCGGCATGTTCGCCCGGATCCAGTCCCGGTCGAAGGCCAGGTAGTAGATCCGGTTGCGAACCTTGAGGAGGCCGTGCTCTTCGCGGGTGACCCCCGACAGCCGCAGGACGCTGACCAGCGGGTTGGTTTCTTCATCCGCCACCGGGGCGATTTTCTCCAACCCCAAACCCAGCCGGAAGATCCCCGAGATGTGCGTGGTAAAGTGGACCTTGCGGTAGAGGCGCAAGAGCTTCACGCGATCAGCGTCGCTCCGCAACAACCGCTCCCGCACAAAGAGCAGGTTGTCGTCCCGCTCGCGCGCCCGGTGCGAGAGGAAGATCGACCGGCAGACCCGGTCGACGCCGCGGTCCCACCAGACGCTGCGGTCCAGCGCCACGGCCTGGCACAACCGCTGGGTGAGGTACGGATGCCCGCCGGTCCAGTGCAGGATGCGTCGCAGCAGCCGCCGGGCCATGAACCCGGGCCGCCCCAAGGCGTTGGCCAGTGGCTGGGCCTCGGCTTCCGAGAAATCGCGCAACTCGATCCGCCGGGCGACATTGAACGGCGTCATCCGCACGTCCTTGATCAGGTCGCTGGGGGTGGCGACGCCTAACAAGCAGAACGCCAGCCGGTTGAAGAGGGCATCCTCGCTCCGTCGCGTATAGCATTCCCGGATGGCCGCGAAAAACTCGTCCGTGGAAAAGGGCAGCGACCGCACCACGTCGATCTCGTCCACGAAGATGACCAGGGGATCCTCCAGTCGGGCCAAGGCAAGGTCCCTGACCGCGCTGAAGAACCGCTGGACCGGCCCAAGGTTGGTATGTTCGAGCCAATAATCCTCGAACTCGTCCTCCATCTGCAGTTGCCGACCCAACCGTGCCATCAAACCGTCGTACCACTGTTCCGGGGTCAGGTTCTGGCCCACCGCCGTCAGGTCGACGACGGCGATGCGAACGCCTTGGGCGCGCAGCTTTTGCGCGGTGCGCACCATCAGGGAGGATTTCCCCATCTGCCGCGAGGTCAGCACATAGCAGAAGTCGCCTTTGAGCAACGCGGCCAGCAGGTCGCGATCCGCCTGACGTTCCACGTAGCAGGCGGCGTCAGCCCGCAACGTGCCGCCAATGACATAGAAACTCGCGTCGGGCGTGCCGCTCCCGGGGAACTTGCGGGGTTTGGGGTCGGCCGTCTCGTTCATGGTGGCCTCGGGCGCGGCTGGCGGGCGTGAGCCGCCCACCGCCCTCGTCTCAGTGCAGGTGCCGGCGCAGGTACATCGCGTACAGCCGGCAACGGGGACGGGCCTCCAGGGGGGTGTTGCCGGCCACGATACCCGCGCTTCGCAGGCGGAAGAAGCTCTCCTGGGTCGGGCAAGGCAGATTGCGCAGCACCAACCGCACCACCTCCTCCATGGCCGGGTCACGGGCCAGGAGCACGAGAATGCGCCGCAGGTGGTCGCCGTAGAAACCCTCGTCCCGGGGGGCCAGCTCTTCGAAGGTCGCGAGACTGATGCGCTTGGTGGTCAATTCATGCAGCCCCCGCCGGACCAGGTAGGGATGGCCCCCCACCAGTTTCATGAGTTGGTTGAGTTCCTCGGGGTCCTTCAGCGGACTGCCGTAGCGGCGGTTGAGCTCGGCGATCTGCAGCGGTTGGAAATCGTCCAACGCCAACCGCGTGCCCACGTTGAACGGAGATTGGTTGATGTCGGTGATGAAGAGGTGCGCTTCCGTGGCGTAGGCGATCACCAAGGAGAGGTTCGCCCAAGGCCCCGAGGGGTCCAGCGCCCGCTCGTTGTGCCAGGAGCGGAACAGCCCGAAGACCTCGCTCCCGAACGGGCACCCGAAGAGGCGGTCCACTTCGTCCAAGCCCCACACCAGCGGCGCGTTCAGCTTGCCCAGCACCTCGCGGCGCAGGAAACGCTCGAGGTTCACGTTGGCCCCGCGCTTCGGATCCCAGGTGTCGGAAGGCAGCGCTGTCAAGTCGAGTTGGTCGGCCAGCGATTCGGCGAATGAGAGGTACAGGCTGTTGACGTCGGCCAGGTTCGACGCGTTGAGTTTCTGCAGATCGAGGAAGGCGGTCCGGGCCCCGCTCTTGCGGGCATACTGCAGGCCCCGGGCCAGCAGCGAGGTCTTCCCCATCTGCCGCGCGCCCTTGATCAGGATGGTGGCGTCGCGCCGGTCCAGCGCCTGTTGCAGTTCCCCGTCCGCCGCGCGGATGGCGTAGAATTCCGAATCCAGCGGAGTGGCCCCGCCCACCGACTCCAGCGCAAAGGGGGTGCCCACCGGATAGGGGGTGGCGCCCGCCTGGGGCAGGGGAACCGGCAGTGGCGTGAGCCGCTGGCCCTTGGCCGGCAGTTGCATGCCGGGCGGTTCGGCGGGAGGCAGGTGCCTCAGCGCGTCCAGCAACTCGATCACCAGCCCTTCGTTGTCTTGGTGGCCTTGCCAGAGGTGGTACTGAATCCGGCCCAGGATGCCGCCCATCGGCTCCGGCAACGGCCCGGTGAAGTCCACCCGCACCGGCAGCAACCGGGGCCGCCCGTGGCGGACCTGCGCCGCCTCGTGCGCGTGCTCCACCTCGAACCCCATCATTTCGCTGCGGGCCGACTCCACCGAAATGAGCGGCACCACCGCGTCCGCGCAACGAATCTGCTCTTCGATCTCCCGCGCCCACTCCACACCCATTTCCAGCCGGCGATCGATGAACACGCTGTGCCCATTCCGGGTCAGTTCGCCCTCCAAGAGGGCCATCAAACCCTCGTCAGGCTCGGCGTGGCGCTTGTAAAGGATCACCACGCGCAACGGCTTGCCGTCAGCACCGGGGTGGTTCTCACCGGGGTTGCTCTGGTCGTTCAAGGAGGTGGCTGCGGACATAGGCTCTTAATGCGCTTCATTCTTGCTGCCGCCCGCGCGTGAACTCAAGGCAATTCCGGGACTCCACCGCTGCCTGCCGTCCTCCCGCGCGCCACCCGGGCGCTTCCGGGAGAGCGCCGTTATCGGGGCGGCCGGTGAGCGTTCTCGGGCTGCCGCTTGACCGTCAGCAGTGTCTTGCCTTCGGGGAAGGTGATGAGGTAAACGGATCGATAGTCCTTGGACTTCCAATCCTTCGGCTTGGGGTTTACCCCCAAGGCGGCGGCGAGGGCGGGTAGTTCGCTGTGGGTCCAGCACACCAGCACGGTTTGTCCCTTCAGGCTGGGATCCCGCAGGAGTTCGTTGGCCAGGCGGGCGTAGTCCTCGGCCTCCCAAGGCGTGCGCACCCGCAGATTCAACTCCGCCGCGAGCGGCTGCAGTGTCTCCAACGGCCGCACTCCCCGGCCCCGGCGGCTTGGCTTCGCCGCGTAGAGCGCGGCCGGCAGGTTCGTCGACAACTCGGGATCGCCCTTCAGCCAGGCGCCCAGTTGCGCCGCTCGCTGGCGGCCCACTGCGGTGAGGTGCGGGTCTTCCTGATCGGCGGGCTTTTCCGCATGCCGGATGACAATGATTCGTGCCGGTTGCGCGACCATTTCGGCGGGCGAGCCTAAAAGCGCCCAGCCCAGGAGGAGTGCTCCCGCAAGACGGCCCAACCGCACCAGCGTTTCGTTGACGTAACCCATGCCGTTGCCCTTGGCAACGCCATAAGGTAAGCATGATTCATGCCCCGCTGGCAACCCGTTGCTTGCCTCGTCCACTTTCCAACGAAGCAAGCCCGCCCACCCAGAGCGGCGGCGACGGCTTCACGGCCCGTTCAAACCAACGCCACCACAAACCGAAGCAAGGCCGCCCGAGTTTGACTTGGCCGTTGCGTGGCGGAGCCCTAGCATTGGGCTTTCGAGGCATGACACTCGGTCACGATATGAAAGCGCACATTCTCCAACACGTTCCGTTCGAGGGTCCAGGCAGTATCGGCACCTGGCTTGGCGCGCGCGGGGCGTCGGTGACGACCACCCGCCTGTATGAGGCGCCAGTCTTCCCCGAGCCCGGGGAAGTGGACTGGCTCGTGATCATGGGCGGCCCGATGAGCGTGAACGACGAGGCGGAGTTGCCGTGGTTGGTGGCGGAGAAGCGATTTGTGGGACAGGTGATGGCCGCGGGCAAGACGGTCGTGGGCATCTGTCTTGGGGCCCAGATGATCGCCAACGTGGCCGGGGCGCGGGTCTATCGGAATGCGCAGAAGGAGATCGGGTGGCTGCAGGTAACCCGCGAGCCCGGCCGGCTGCCCGCGCTGGGAGAGGCGTTGCCAGCATCGTACGAGGCCTTTCACTGGCACGGTGAAACGTTCGATTTGCCGCGCGGAGCAGTGCGGTTGGCGCGCACGGAGGGCTGTCTCAACCAGATGTTCCTGCTGGGAGATCGCGTGCTGGGGGTCCAGTTCCACCTCGAAGTGCAGCTTTCAGGGGCGCGCGACCTGCTCAGTCACTGCGCGGGAGATCTTGCGCCCGGTCCCTACGTGCAGACGCCCGAGGCCATCCTCGGCGATGCCGGCCGCTTTGCCCGCGCCAATGCCTTGATGGAGCAGATTCTCAGCGCCTTGATGAAGTAGGCGGCCACACAGACCGGCTTGCCGGCCCGATGGAAGGGGCACAGGCTTGGTTCGTGGCGGTATTCCTCAGAACGCCAGCGGTCGGCGGCTCAGGGGGATGCCTGGATGCTCGGGGGGGGTACGTCTGCGGCGCTGGCTGCGTTTGGAGTTGGCGGTTGCCCCTCGAGCGCGGTAGCCTGCCGGTATTCAACCAAGTAAGGGATTGGGAGATCGTATGAGGCTTAGAGCGAACGGGGCGCGTTGGCGTGGCGAGCGCGTCGGAGCAACCGGACGACGTGAAGGATCCATCGGTCGATACTCAGCGGACCTTGCTTCAAGTTTTGCGCAATCATGAGCAACTCTACCACACCGTCGCCGTCTGTTGGGGCGTCCGAACGGCGGCCAAGTGACCGGCGCCTCGGGTTCGGGTTGCTGGGCTTGGTCGTTGGCGTTGCCCTGGGAGTGGTGATGCACGCTCTGTACGCGAAGCAGAGCGACGCCGATGCCACGGACGCTACTTATGACCGCAACGGAGATGGGCGTACCGATGAATGGTGGACAGGAGAGGGAGACGCTACCGCTATGGGTTACGACCGGAATCTGGATGGCGAACCCGATGCCTTCTTCCGCGTTCGCTCCGGTCTGGTTGAAAGCTCTGAGAGCGACGACAATTTCGACGGCCGCATCGACCATTTCGTGAGATTCCGGTTCGGTTTCCCGACGAAGGAGACGCTCGACTTGGACGGAAATGGCCAGCTGGACCTCTCACTCGAATACACCAACGGGATACCATATCGGTCGGTGTGTTGGCCCAACCATCGAGGAAAAGTGAGGCGCATCGGCGAGTACGTGAACGGGTCGCTGCGCAAGACCTACGACATGACCGACGAGAAGACCGATCCAGCCTCGCTCGTGTTGTATGACGAATTCGGCAACCCTTCACGCTTGGCTCCGCCCTTGCCCGTGGAGAGGTGAGGCGCGCGAAGTGTTTGTGGACCGCATGGAGACGCACATCACTTCCACGGCACTACTCAAAGGGCTCCGGCCAACGAGGTGGCTGCGCGCCGTATCACGGCGTCAAGGTACGCTTGCTGCTTTGGCAGCTCAGATGATGTGCGAGGTGCGGATTGGCCTTTCCAATGGGACCACGAGAATCCTGAGTAGGTGGTGGTATCGTGGACGTTCACTCGGTCGGGCGAGGATCGGGGTGTCTTCGAGGGGCCAATTGGAGGGACGGCAGATGATCCTCAACGGGGTCGAGGTTGCCGTCCCCCCCCATAGTGGGTCCGAACAGCTGGTGGCCACCAGCGGCCACTTACTTCAGCCAGCTTGGCTTGGTTTCCAGAATGACCCCATCGCCCTCGGTGAATTGCACCAGGCTCCTGGCCTCGGTCTGGATGCAGACGTACCGCAGCGGGGTCTGGCTGTCGGCGGTCACGCACCGGGCACCGACGGGGTCGATGCGGATGACGCTGCCCTCCGCCACCTCGAATTCGTCGCCGTCGACGTAGAAGCGGCCCTTGCCCTGGAGCACCAGGTACACCTCCTCGTTGCGCTTGTGGGCGTGGACGAAGGGGATGCTGGTCCCGGGGGGCAGTTGGTTGACGGAAATCTCGGAGCCGGTGAGGGCGAGTTCGTCGTGGAGGACGGCGCGACCACCCGGTTGGAGGTTGCCGATGGAGGACGCCTTGTAGTTCTTTTCGGTCTTATTCATGGATAACTCCTGTATTGGGTTTTTATTTGTAGTTGTTACAGTTACAGTTTGGGTGAAAAAAAGATCATTTGTTGGCGGCCAACACGTCCTTGACCACGTCCGCAATGGTGGTGCGGTCGAGTTCGGCCTCCATGGCGGCCTGGGCCTTCTGATAGTGGGTGCCGAGGCCGCGCTGGATGTTCCGGCCGACCGGGCAGAGCACGTTGGGCTGCTGGCTGTGCATGGCGAAAACGGTGCCCGGCCGGATGAGCTGGTAGAGGTGTCCGAGGCTGATGTTCTCCGGCTTGGCCACCAGTTCCCAGCCCCCGCTGGCACCCGGTTGGGATTTCACCAAGCCGGCCTTGCGCAGCACGCCCAGAATGCGCCGGATCACCACGGGGTTGGTGTTGACGCTGCCCGCGATGAACTCGGACGTCACGGGCTTGGGGTGCAGTGCCGCCAGCAGGCACAACACATGAATAGCAACGGTGAAACGGCAGTTGACCATGCGCGTTAACTGTAACCAATATAGTTACGGTATCGCGCAATGTCAAGTGCCGACGTGGATGGAACCTGCTATTTCGCCGGGGCGGCTGGTTTCGGGGCGCTTGGGTCGCCGGTCGGCGGTGGGGCGTGATCCGTCTTGGCCGGCGGGCCAAGCAATTCGGTGAGCAGCGGTTTCAGAGCGTCCGCCCAGACTTGGTATCCCGAGAGCGAGAGGTGCAGCCCATCGACGGTGACGCCTTCGCGCAAGCGCCCATCGGGAGTGGTCAGGCGGTCGTTGAGGTTGAGGTAACGAATCGTCCGGCCATCGGCGAGTTGGGCAAGCCGGCGGTTGGTACGGTCGATGGCGGCGGCCATGGCGAGGCGGTCGGCGCGGTCCTCGCGCGGGGTGATGCCCATCAGGATGATGGTGGCCCCCGGCGCCTGCTCCCGCATGAGGTTCAGGATCGCCCCGATGCCCTGCACGACGTCCTCCTCCCGTGCCGCCAAGTCGGTTGTGGCAGCGCCATCGTCCAAGTCATTGGTGCCCGCGAGCAGGACCATCACCTTGGGATGCACGCCGTCCAATTCGCCGTTCTGCAATCGCCAGAGCACGTTCTGGACCTTGTCGCCGCCCCAGCCGAAGTTGCCCGCATTCCACCCGAAGAAGTTGGTCGTCCAGTTCGCCAGGAAGTCCTTGTACTGGGCGTCGCAGGTTCCCCAGCGGCGGGTGATCGAGTCGCCGGCAAAATAGAGGTCGATGCCTCCCTGCGTGGCCTTGCGCACCAGGTCCTCGTGCGCTCGTTGGGAATTCCTGTCCGTGCGAGGGAGGGGCTGGATCTTCCCGACGTGGGGTGCGGCTGCCATGCTGCTGGCCGCGCCGCTGGCGACGGCCGTCGAGTTCACTTGGGGTGCGGGTGTCTCCGCCGGCGCGAACACGGCGGCTGGCGAGTGGGCCGCCGCGAGCATGACCGAGCACCCGATGACAGAGCGTAGCATGAGGCATAGCCTAAAGCGGGGAGCGCCGATGTCCACCAAATCAGGAGCGGAGCTCGGAGCGGAAGTCCGCCGTGCCTTCCCGCTGAAGCCACGCCGGAGGATTGCCTTCTGTGGGCAAATCCGCCAGAGTGGTCGCCATGAAGCCAGTCCACTCCGATTCCATGCGGACCGAGAACGTCAGGTACGGCCGGTGGTCGCAGCCTCCAGCCTGGCTGCGCCTGTGGGGATTGGTTTTCGGCTGGCTCTTGCTCGGTTCCGCACCCCAGGCCGAAGAGGTAAGCATCCTCTCCCTGGGGCAGAATGGCATCCTGACGTGGAGCAATGCGACCCTCAACGCCACCTGCCGCGTGGAATGGGCGGCCGCTCCCACCGGCCCTTGGCACGATTCCTGGGCCGGCCTGACGGAGATTGTCGTCACGAATACCGTGATCCAGCGGGAGGTGCCGATGTTCTACCGGCTCGTGTGCGTGCTGCCGCCGGTTCCGCTGGTGACCAATATCAACGCCTCCGCCGCGCTCACGCTGGTGCAGGGGCACACCACGGACACCAACTTTACGATTCTGGACGTGCGCACTCCGGCGGAGTACACCCCGCGGCATATGCGCGGAGGCCTTAACCTGGATTATTACGCGGGTGACTTCCAAACCCGGTTGGCGGCGCTGGATCGCAACCGCGTCTACCTCGTGTATTGCGCTTCCGGCGGGCGCAGCGGGCAGACGGTGGCCAAGATGCAGAAGTTGGGTTTCATGACGGTCTACAACCTGACGGGCGGTTTCGGCACCTTCGCCGCCCTGCCCGACGCCGCGCCGTATCTGGAACCGTGACCACGGCTTGTCCCTTGGCGGAACCGCCGCTACGCTGAGGGCATGGCTTGGTGTTACTTGATCCTGGCGGGGTTGATGGAAATCGGCTGGCCGGTGGGCATGAAGATCTCGCAATCGCCCGAGCGGCGGTGGGGAGGGATCGCGCTGGCGGTGGTCTGCATGGTGTTGAGCGGCTGGTTTCTCTGGCTGGCGCAACGCCAGATTCCCATGGGTACCGCCTATGCGGTCTGGACGGGCATCGGCGCGATTGGCGCGTTCGTGGTGGGGGTGGTCTGGTATGGGGATCCTGCGACCTACCTGCGGTTCGGTTCGATTCTCCTCATTGTGCTGGGCATTGTGGGCCTGAAACTGGCCCATCAACCCGCCTGAGGAAGCGCCCGTGCCGGCCTATCGGCGGGTGCCGTTGCCGTCACGGTATTCGAAGACCGGCAGGGTGAGCCGCCAGCGGATCCCTGCCAGGCGGAGGAGCAGCACGGCCAGTGTGCCGATGACCAGGTTGGCCTGTTCGTTTGGCAGGTAGTGCGAGCAGGTCAGGAAGACCAGCCCCCCCGCCAAAGCCGCCGTGGCGTAAATATGGATGTGGGGCTGAAAGACCAGCGGGATTTCGCCCAGCAGCACATCTCGGAAGATGCCGCCCGCCACGCCCGTGATCACGCCCATGGTCAACGCGATGGCATGGCCGGCACCGAGCGTCAGCGCTTTCTGCAGGCCGATGATGGTGAAGAACGCCAAGGCGAAGGCGTCGGCCACCACCAGCGTCCTCTGCGGCAGGCGCTGGACCCTGGCCACATAGAAGACCACCACGGCGGTCCCTACCGCGTTGAGCAGATAGTTCGCGTCGGCGATCCAGAAGACCGGCCAGGACCCCAGGATCACATCCCGCAAGGTGCCGCCCCCCAAGGCGGTGACCAGCGCCAGCACCACGATGCCGAAGAGGTCCACTTTCTTGCCGCTGGCCGCCAGCACGCCGGTGGTGGCGGCCACGGCGACCCCAAAATGCTCGAGCAGGTAATGCATCATCGCGCGGTTCCAGGCCCGTGCGGTCAGGCGGGATCACGCCTGCAAAAAGCGTACTCGGCCACTGCCTGCCCGCCGATCAAATGCTCCTGGATGATCCGTTCCAAGACCTCCGGCGTACAGGAGTGGTACCAGACCCCTTCGGGGTAGACCACCGCGATGGGCCCCTGCAGGCAGACTCGGAGGCAATTCGCGCGCGTGCGGAGCACCGGGTGCGGCCCTCCCACCAGCCCAAGCTCCTTGAGCCGGCGCTTCAGGTATTCCCAGGAGGTGTTGCCGATCTCCCGCGCGCAGCACTTGGCGTCGGTTGGGTCGGCGCACAGGAAGATGTGCCGGCTGGCCCCGGCCAGACCGAGACTCTTGGCGACGTCGCAGACAGGGGTTCCGTGGTCCATGAAAGGCTCCTTTGGCGGCTGGGGTGGGAAGTTCGCTCAGGGGTGAAAGGACTCGGGCGAAAGACCGATCCCAATCACGCTGCATGCCTGGATCACGTTCAAGCCCAACCGTTGCGCCTCGGCAATGACGACGTCGGACTCGCTGCCCGGGTTGAGCCACAACTCGTCGCAGCCGCGTTGGGCGATTTCGGGCAACGTCTTGAGGGTCAGTTCCGGCGGCAGATAGACGCTGATCAAGTCTGGCCGCGCCGGCAGATCGGCCAGCCGAGGAAAAACCGGCTGGCCCTCGATGGCCTTTTCCTTCGGGTTGACCGGGTACACGGTGTATCCCCGCTCCAAGAACGCGCGCACGGCGATGTTGCCGTACTTCGCGCGGTTGGCCGAGGCTCCCAGAATAGCGACCGTCTTCACGTCCTCTAGTCTGCCCCTGTCACGGCCAAAGGCAAGCCGCCTTGCCCGTCATAACCCGCCGCGCGTCGTGGCGAAATGGCCGGCGATCCCCTTTGACATGCCCATGGGCTGGGTAAGACGTCAGCCGAATGTCCACAGGCACTCCTCGCTGGTGATTGAGGTGCAAGGAGATATGCGGGGCGTACGATCGGTGGTTGCCCTCGGTGTCGAGGCCCTTACCTTGAACGCAGCAGGGGCGATTCCTGGCCGTCGCTCGCCGAACTTGGCGGAAGACCGGCAGTTCCGTTGGCTATCGCCGGGACCGAAACCGGGAAATCCCGAATGCAACCGAGGCAGCTTGGTTTGCCCTTCGTAACCCCCTCCAAGAGAG
>CAYYMW010000099.1:10829-18351 GCA_964472515.1 uncultured Verrucomicrobiota bacterium
TAAAAGCGGGCTTGCCATGTCGAGGGGCTTATGGAATGGTGCGAAACAGTTTATGGCACACACCAAACTTCACATTCCAGGCCCGGTGGAAGTCAGCGAGAAGACGTTTCGCGCGTTCTGTTCGCCCATGATCGGACACCGGGGACAAGGCTTCAAGGATCTGTATGCGCGCATCCAGCCGCGCCTGCAGTCCCTGCTCTATACCAAGCAGCAGGTCTTCCTGAGTACTTCCTCCGCTTGGGGAGTGATGGAGGGTGCGGTGCGGAACCTGGTCGCGAAGAAGGTGCTCAACTGCATGTGCGGCGCCTTCTCGGACAAGTGGTTCGACGTGTCCAAGCGCTGTGGCAAGGACGCCGAGGCCCTGCAGGTTCCCTGGGGTTCACCGATCCGCGCCGAGTTGATCGACGCCAAGCTGGCGACCGGCCAGTTCGACGCGCTGACGCTGATCCACAACGAGACCTCCACCGGGGTGATGAGCCCGATCGCCGAGATCGCCAAGCTCAAGCAGAAGTATCCCGACGTCATGTTCATCGTGGACTCGGTCAGTTCGATGTCGGCCATCAAGCTCGACTTCGACGCGCTCGGGATCGACGTCCTGCTCGCGGGGACGCAGAAGGCGTTCGCGCTGCCGCCCGGCCTGACCGTTTTCACCTGCTCCCCGGCCGCGCTGGCCAAGGCCGCCACGGCGAAGGACCGCGGGTATTACTTCGATTTGGTCGAGTTCCAGAAGAACGGCGAGCAGAGCATGACCCCGAGCACCCCGAGCATCGGGCACGTCTACGCGTTGGAGTCCAAACTCGACGACATCTTCACCGAGGGCCTCGATGCCCGTTTTGCCCGGCACGTGAAGCTGTCGCAGATGACCCGCGATTGGGCGGCCCGCCACGGGTTCAACCTGTTCCCGGAGCCCGGTTACGAGTCCGTCACCCTTACCTGCGTGAGCAACGGCGCCCGGCCGGGCGCCCGCGTGGTGGACGTGCCGAAGCTGCAGAAACTGGTCAAGGACCGTGGCTTCCTGATCGATGGCGGCTACGGCAAGATCAAAGGCACCACCTTCCGCGTCTCGAACATGGGCGACGAAACCGAGCAGTCCATGGGGACGCTCTACGCCGCCATGGACGAGGCCATGAAGAGCCTGTAAGGCTGACGAACCCTCCTTTTTCACCCGCCCCCTGTCGGCCACCGTGCCGCAGGGGGCGATCTGTTGGGTGAGAGGCCGCCCGCTGCCCTACCGATCGGGACGCGCGGCAACTCAGTCCACTTTGAGCCGGTAGAAGCGCGCGCTGCCGTCGATTGCCTGGGGATCGGTCCATCGGAACTGGCTGGCCTGCAAGGTCAACGTCGCGCGGGTCGCCCAGCCGGTGGAAAGGTCGTCCGTGGTCTGGATCTCCAGCTCTTGTCCAACCGCACCCTCTATATCGAGGGTGACCATGCGGTCAGCGATTCCCAGATGCAGGGTGGGGCGAGGCAGCGGTTGCACCGTGAGGGTCCCTGCGACCAGCGTCACTTCGTAGTTGCCCAGGCGCGCGTCGGGATCGTGCAGCACGGGCAGGATGCCGTAGGTTCCCGCCGGGCTTGCCTCATTGGCGTCGCAGGCAAAGGTGGCGGTGATGGGATCGCTGTTGACCACACCAGCCAGCGTACCCGTGAACACGGGGTTGGGTTGTCCGGCCAAGCGTTGGGTGGAGTCCGCCGTGGCCGCGAGCGGGGCCTGGCGGACGTCGATCAGCACCGATGCGTTGGTAGGGGCGTAGAGGTAGGCATCGGCGGGCGTGAAGGTCACCGTGAGGGTCTGGCCCAAGCCTGCGGGAAGCACCGTGCCGGCGGCGGGGAGATACGCGAAGCTGCCGGGCACGTTGGCGCCCTCGGCAGTGGCACTGGCGTTCAGTTGGGTTTCGCTCAAGGCGGCGCCGTAGGTGATCTCTGCCGGTGCGGGCCAGGCAACCTGCGGCGGAACCGGCACGCCCGGCGCAATCACGACAGTGAATTCCCGCGTGGCCGTGGTGCCAGCGAGGTCCTTGGTTTGGACCGTGAACGTGTTGGTTCCTGGCGTCGTCGGGACGCCCGCAATCACCCCAGTCGAGCGCAAGGCCAGTCCCGGGGGCTGGTTGCCGGCGACGACCGCCCAAGTGCGGGTCCCGACGCCACCGTCGGCCTGCAGGGTTTGGGTGTAGGTTTCGCCCGTCCGACCGTCGGGAAGTTGCGTGGTCGTGATCCACAGGGCCTTGGGCAAGGTCAGACGCACATCCGCCAGCCAGACCGTGTTGGTCTGCTGGCAGAAACCGTTGAAACAGACGCGGAGGTTGCTGTCGGTCGTGGTGGGTTTGAAGTAGGCGTGGTACTCCTTCCAAGCGCCGTTGAGGTTCACGGTCTCGCTGTATCCCACGGTGGCGTAGTCGCCGTAGGAACGCATCAAGGAGACGATCAGGGGGGTCGCGCGGCCGGCTTTGGCCCAGTAGCTCAGCAGGTAGTACTGGCCGGCGGTCAGACTCAGGTTCTCCTGAAACAGTTGGACGTGCCAGCCCACGCTGCTGTTGGTCAGCACCTCCGTCATGGCAGCCGGGGAACCGTTGAAATCGCTGGTGACGGTAAAACGTCCCAGGGCTGGTGCAAACTGCTGGGTGATCCAACTCGTGAAGCCCTGGGCGAAGTCCCCGTTCTTGAGCAGTTCACGCCCCTCAGGAACGGTCACCCCCAAGGTGAAGCTCGCGCTGGCGGTGTGGTTTGAGCTGTCCTTGACCTGCACCGTGAAGAGGTTCGTGCCTCCCGTGGTCGGGGTCCCGGCCAGCACCCCTCCAGCATCGAGCGTCAGTCCGGGCGGGGGTGTTCCCGAGATTACGGACCAAGTGTGCGTGCCCACTCCGCCGACTGCCTGAAGCTGGTGCCGGTAGCCAGTCCCCATCACTGCGGCGGGAAGGACCAGGGTGGTAATCGTCAAGGACGCCGGAATGACGGTCAATGTGCCTTTGAGGAGGGTCACTTCGTAGTTGGCGAGGCGGCTCGCAGGATCCTGGATCACGGGCAGGATGTCGTAGGTTCCCGCTGAACTTGCCTCACTGGCATCGGAAACGAACGTGGCGGTGAGGGGATCGCCGTTGACCACGCCGACGAGGGTGCCGGTGAAAACGGGGTTGGGCTGGCCGGCCAGGCGTTGGGTGGAGTCCGCTGTGGCCGTGAGCAGGGCCTTGCGAACGTTGATCAGCACCGACGCATTGGTGGGGGCGTAGCGGTTGGCGTCGGCTGGCGTGAAAGTCACCGTGAGGGTCTGACCCAAGCCGGCGGGAAGCACCGTGCCCGCGACGGGAACATAGGCGAAGCTGCCGGGCACGAGAGCGCCCTCGACGGTGGCGGTTGCGTTCAATTGAGCGTCGCCCAAGGCAGTGCCGTAGGTCACATCCGCCGGGTCGGCCCAGACCAGCAGGGGTGCAATCCGGACGCCGGCCTCGACGGTGAGGGTGAAGCTTCGGCTGGCTGTGGCGCCGAGGGCATCGGTGACCTGGACCGTGAGATTCGTGACGACCCGGTCGGTTGGCGTGCCGCTGATCTCGGCGCCGACGCCGAACTCGAGCCCGTCCGGCAGGCCGCCTGCGGAGATGGACCACGCGTAAGGGGGCACTCCGCCGGTTGCAGCAAGGGTTTGGCTGTATGCCACCCCCACGGTCCCCGTGGCCAGCGAGGCGGTGGCGACTCCCAGGGAGGGCGTCGCCGCAGGCGCGAAAATGAAGAGGGTGAGCGAATAGGGCGCGAAGACGTTGGTGAAGGCTGAGGCCGCGCCGGTGAACGTGTTGGTGCTCAGATCCTGGCTGGCCGGGGGCGCGTTGGTGCGGGCGGCTTCGTCCTGGGGAATGCCATAGGACCGGACCAGGGCGGCCGCCTGGGGCACGAAACCCGCCACGGCCACGCGGCTGGTGATGCTGAGGGAGCGGTCCTTGTTGATCACGAGCAGGGACAGCAGGCCATCGGTGCCCCGTGAACCGAAGGCGGAAAGCTGAGGGAGGTTGGCCTCTGCCGACAAGATGTCCGCCCCCGGCGTGACCAGGTACTGCATGAGCTTGGCGGCGTAGAACGCGGGGTGGCGCGTGCTGGCCCCGTTGATCATGCCCAAGTCGCCATAGCTTCGCCAGCCGAAGAGCGAGGAGCTGAAGTCGCCATTGGTGTCCGTGCCATTTCGGAGATCCCACCACACCAGGGCATTGAACTCCGTCTGGATGAGGCGGCCCAGGCTCTCTGCGTAATAGAGCCCGTTAACCAGGCTGGTGGACTGCCGCCCTTGGGCACCGGAATCGGCGTTGTTCTCGGTGACGACCAGCTCCACGTTGGCGCTGTCAACGCCGTAGTAGTCGGTGAGTTGCTGTCGCAGATCGGCGGCGTCGCGGGCCCAGTTTCCGGCGGAGGAGAGGAGACTGGCGTCATCGGCGGCGCCGGTGGGATTGCTGGGATTCGACCATTCGGGATAGTGGTGGTGGATGAGGAAGTCGGGCTTGGCCCCCAGTTGCTTGAGGGTGCTCAGGAGCACGGGCGTCCAGCCGTACTTGGTCTGGCCAGTGCGGGGGTTCACGACCGGATGGTCGGTGTAGCCGTTCTGATAGCTATCCTCGCCCGGCGTGACGACCACGCCGATCTTGATCGTCGGGTCCGCCGCCCGCATCAACTCCAGATAGCTGGCCGCGCGCACGGCATAGGTGTAGGCATGATGCGGGAGTTGGTTGGCATCCAGCTCCCAAGTACCGTGGATCTCGTTGCCGATCTCCCAGTACTTGAACCCGAGGCGGTTGGTCACATTGGCGTGGCGGACCCAGGCGGCGGCTTCCTCGGGAGTGCCGGTGCCGTAATTGACCGTGATGAAAACCTCCGCCCCGGCGTTCGTGGCGACATTGGCGAACTGCGCAAAGGAGGTGGCCCATGGCCACGTGTTGGTCCCGGTTCGGCCCGTCGCCCAGTGGTATTCGTCCGAGATGGACCCGCCGGGGAAGCGCAGTATGCGGGTGCCGAGTTCGGCGAGGGCGGTGCGGGTGGGGGCCGAATCGAAGTGCCCGTCCCAGATGGCGGTGTTGACCCCCAGCCACCGCGCGTCGGCGTGACGCACCACCGTGCCGGCATCCAACTGTACGATGGCGACGGTGGACTTGGGCAGGAGTTCCACCTCGTCCAGCCAGAAATCCGCGGTGGTGCCGTCATTCCGCAACTGGAGATGAAAGCGGGTGAAGTTGACGGCATTGGCGGCGCCAAAAGCGGAGAGCGGCACCACGATGTTGGTCCAGCGGTTCGCCGGGAGGGCAAAGGGGAGCGTGTAGCTGCCGGTATCGACGGTATCCGCCACCCCCACAATCTGAAGGCGCTGGCCGCCGGAGCCTCCGTTGGCCCAGAAGCTGAGGCTGGCATAGGGGACGGCGCTGAACGCCGGATGCCAGAACGAGACCGCTTCCCAGGCCTTGAGCGAGGCCTTGATCGACTTGGCGCCAGCCTGCACCGGCGAAACGTTGTTGAAGTCGCGGGTGCCCCAGGACCAGTCCTGCCATCCGCCTTGCAGGGCGTCGGCATAGACGGTCTGCGTCCACTGCGCCTGCGCCGTCGACGAGGACTCCAGGAGCAGCATGGCCCCAAGCAGCAGGGTGCGGAAAGCAACGTGGTTCATAAGTCTCAAGGGGCCGAACGTGTCAGGCCCACGATGGAAGTCTGGGCGGAACAGGTCTGTCCTTCAAGCCAAACCAGCCCTGGCGCGCACGCTCCGCACGGCCGGCTCAGGACGGCTTCTCTTCGGCGGGCTCGGGATGCACCGTGACGTCGGCCCTCGGCGTGATCTCCTGAATCGCCTCCTCGATGCGGTCGGTCAGCGCGTGGACCTCGCGCAGCGGGCGGTCGCCATTCACGGTCACATGCACATCCACGAAGTACTGCGGGCCGGACGGGCGGATCCGGACGGCGTGGCAATCCATCACGCCTTCGATGGCTTCGACCTTTGCCTTGATCTGTTCGGCCATGCCGTGAGGGGCCGAATCGAGGAGGGCCATCACGGTGCGGTAACCGAGTTGCAGGGAAACCCAGATGACAATCGCCGCCACTAACAGCGCGGCCACGGCGTCCGCCTTCTTCAGGTAGGCGAGGGCGGGATTGAGGGCGGCGATCTTGACCCCGACCAGGCCCATGATCACCACGGCGGAACTCCAGATGTCCGTGCTGAAGTGGAGGGCATCCGCCTCGAGGGCCTGACTGTTGTGGGCCTTGGCGGCGCGGTAGAGCATGCGCGAGCGCGAGACATCCACGACGATGGAGACGATCATCACGCCGAAGGCCCAGATCGAGGCATCCACCTTCACGTCTTTGGCGCCCAGGCGTTCCACTGACTCGTTCACAATCCACACGCAGGTCAGCAGGAGCAGCAGCGTCTCGAACAGGGCAGAGAGGTTCTCCACCTTGCCGTGGCCATAGAGGTGTTCGCGATCGGCGGGTTTGCTCGCGAAATGCACCGCCAGGTAGGTGACCAGCGCGGCGATGAAATCCAGCCCCGAATGCGCTGCCTCGGCCAGGATGCCCAAGCTGCCGCTGAGCAGGCCCACCACCACTTTGAGCGTGGTGAGAAACACCGCCGCCCAGACGGAACTCAAAGCCGCCGTACGCTTGTCGATGACTGTGCCGTCCGATCCCATGTGCCGTTGCCGTCGCCTGATACGATTTCGCCGTCTCGATGAGCCGGCCAGTCATGGACGGGCCGGTCTGTGGCAGCAACGTAATGCCGCCGGGAGCTTCCTGACAAGCTCGCAGGCTGAATTCGGGCCGGTTCTCAGGCTTCCGCCATGCCGGCAAAGGCTCGGAACCACGGCTCGGGCCCGGCCGTGAACTGCCATTCCCGCCCCCGGTACGTGAAGCTCAGCTCCCCTGCATGCAGCGCGTGGCAGGGCAACAGCAAGCGCCGCCGCTGTTCGTCGGTCAGGCGATGGAAGACCATATCCAGATACAACCGTTCGTCGCCTCCGTAGAGTTTGTCCCCTACAATCGGATGCCGCAGCGCGGCCAGGTGGATGCGAATCTGGTGTTTGCGGCCGGTCTCGGGGATGGCTTCAACGAGGGAGAACGCGCCTTCCGGACGGGCGAACCGACGGAGGAGCCGAATGCGGGTTCGTGACGGTGCGCCGTCCGTCCGCACGCAATCCTTGATGACGACCTCGCTGGCCTCGTCCTTGCCCAAGGGGAGGTCGATGAGGGTTTCGTCCTGTTCCGGCCAGCCGTGCACGATGGCCAGATAGAGCTTCTGGACGTCCCGGCTCTCCCACAGCCGCCGCAGGCCCCGCGCCGCCTCGGCCGTCTTGGCCAGCAGGACCAACCCGCTGGTTTCGCGATCCAACCGGTTGATGAACTGGGGATGACTGTCTGGCCCCAGGTACAGCCTGACCCTGCCGACGAGGCTGGAAAAGGCGTCCCCCTTCGTGGGGTGGCAGACCAAGTCGGCGGGCTTGTTCACCACCAGCAATTCGTCGTCTTCGTAAGTGACTGCAATGACGGGGCCAAGACTCATTCAGTGGGG
>CAYYMW010000100.1:0-18133 GCA_964472515.1 uncultured Verrucomicrobiota bacterium
CGAGCTCAGCAACCTCACCCCTCTCGCCTCCGCCGCGACTTTGTCAGTCGCCGTGGTTGTGTGGTTGGTGGCGGCGCGGCGCAGCTTGACAGGCTCCAAACAGGTTTGGCAGTATACCTGAACCTGTACATTAGCTGCGAGAAAGGTGTGGTGTGCTGTCGCGGCGGTGTAACGGGTTTGCGCAGCTTATGAATAGAATCAACGTCCTGGCGGTTCGCGCCTGCTTCGTCGGCGCTTTGTTGAGTCTGACCACTGCCTTCGCGGCGGACACCGGCCCGATCAAGATCGGCGCCATCTTTTCCGTCACCGGCCCAGCTTCCTTCCTGGGGGCGCCGGAGGCCAAGACGGCGAAAATGCTGGTGGACAAGGTGAATGCGGCGGGCGGGGTGAATGGGCGCAAGCTGGAACTGGTGCTGAAGGACAGCGCGGGCAGCCCGGAGAAAGCGGTTTCCTTCGCCAAGCAACTGATCGAGGAGGAGAAGGTGCTCGGGATCATTGGTCCCTCGACCAGCGGCGAGACCATGCAGATCAAAGCCCTGTGCGAGGAGAACCAGATGATCTTGCTCTCCTGCGCCGCCGCTGAGGTGATTGTGAACCCGGTGGCCAAGTACGTGTTCAAGACGCCGCAGAAGGACAGCCAGGCGGTCACGTGGATTTTTCGGACGATGAAGGAGAAGGGGATCACCAAGATCGCCGTCTTGAGCAGCAGCGATGGATTCGGTAATGCCGGGAAGAAGCAGTTGGAGGATCTGGCGAAGCCCGAGGGCATCGAGATTCTTGCCAATGAAGTGTATGACAAGCAGGCGACCGATCTGACGGACATTCTCACGAAGGTCAAGGGCACCGCCGGGGTGCAGGCGGTGGTGAACTGGTCGATCGTTCCGGCGCAGTCGATCGTCGCCAAGAACATGAAGCAGATTGGGATGACGGCGCCGCTGTTCCAGAGCCATGGATTCGGCAATCGCAAGTATGTGGAGCAGGCGGGGATTGCCGCCGAGGGCACCCTTTTCCCCGCCGGACGCCTTCTGGTGGTCGAGGAGCTCCCGGACGGCCATCCGCAGAAGCAGCTGCTGGGCACCTACAAGCAGGATTACGAGACCGCGTATAAGGAAGATGTGAGTACGTTTGGCGGCCACGCCTATGACGCCCTGCTCATCATGGTGGAGGCTTTGAAGAAGGCCGGCCAGCCTGACCGGGCGAAGGTTCGTGACGCCATCGAGGGTCTGACCGGGTTGGTGGGGACCGCCGGAGTCTACAACTTCTCGCCGACCGATCATACGGGCCTGGATTTGAACGCGTTCGAGATGCTCACCGTCAAGGACGGCAAGTTCACTATCTACAAGAAGTGAAACTGCGAACAGGTACCGAGACTGCCGGCACGGGTGGCGCTGTCAGCGCGGGGATGGAGCGAACGGCCTTGGCCCCGTTAGCCGTCCGTGGACGGACCAGCAGGAACGCCCTGCTGGCCCAACGACGAGTCCGGCCCGTAGACCTGCCATAAGACTCATGGGAAGCGGAGACTTAGCCCTACAATACTTCCTGTCCGGGATCACCAAGGGGAGCATCTATGCCGTGGTGGCGATTGGGTTCAACCTGATCTACAGCGCCACGGGGATTCTGAACTTCGCGCAGGGGGAGTTTGTGATGCTGGGGGGCATGGTGGCGTTGACGCTGACCCGCTTTGCCCCGCTGCCGGTGGCCATTGCCGGGGCGGTGGTGATCGTGGCGCTGGTGGGCTGCCTGCTGGAAGTGACGCTGTTTCGCCGGCTGCGGCGTCATTCGGTGCTGCACCTGATTATCATCACCATCGGGCTGTCGATCGTGATCCAGGAGGTGGCGCTGCATCTCTGGGACGAGAAAGTGCGGTCGCTCCCCTATTTCACCGGGAACGAGATATCCTCGTTCCATGTGCTCGGGGCAGCCATTTCACCCCAGGTGCTGTGGGTGCTGGGGACGGTGGCCTTGACGGTGGGGTTGCTGCATGGCTTCCTCAAGTTCACGCTGCACGGCCAGGCCATGCGCGCCTGCTCCTCGAACCCCGAGGCGGCGATGCTGGCGGGCATCAATACTTCCAACATGCGCACCCTGTCCTTCGGTTTGAGCGCGGCGCTGGGGGCACTGGCCGGATGCGTTATCTCGCCAATCACCATGACGCACTACGAGATGGGCGCGCCGCTGGCCATCAAAGGATTTGCCGCGGCTATCCTCGGCGGGCTGGGGAACCCGATGGCGGCCGTCGCCGGGGGGCTCATGGTGGGAATTGTCGAGGCGTTCAGTGTCAGCCGATTGCCGGCGGCGTACAACGATGTGGCCGCCTTCGGGATTCTGTTACTCGTCTTGTTCGTGCGGCCGCACGGCCTCTTCGGCACGCCGGGCGGAGGGGGGAGGGAGCATTGAAGCGGGAGGCGCGAAGGTGGTTGCCGCTGTTAGGTTTTGCGGCCGCGGCGGTGGGGGCGCAGTTGAGCTTGCGGGCCGCGGGGGCGGAGTACTGCCTGACCCAACTGACGATGTCGGTCTACTATGGCATCGTGGTGCTGGGTTTGTGCTTGGTGATGGGGTATGCGGGCCAGGTTTCCCTGGGGCACGGGGCTTTCTTTGCGATCGGCGGGTACACCTCGGCGGTGCTGACCACGCACGATTTTGGCGCGGGGGCCCAAAGCGCCTGGGCTGCCTGGCTGAAGCAGGCGCACATCTTGGTGACCCGCGAGAGTCTGTATGGCGGAGCCATCACGACGGTGAGCCCGTGGGCGGCGTTTGTTGCGGCGATGCTGGGCACAGCCTTGGTCGCCGGCATCGTCGGCTATCCGGCACTGCGCTTGAAGGGGCACTATCTGGCGATGGCGACCCTGGGCTTCGGCCTGATCGTGAACAAGATGCTGCTCGGCAGCGCGCTGACCGGAGCGGCCGACGGCATCAACGGAGTGCCGGCGTGGTCGCTGGCGCCGGGCTTCAGCGTTTCGGGCAAAAGCGCCGTGCGGGTGCAGAATTACTACCTGGCGTGCGGCATTGCGCTGCTGGTCATGCTGCTGCTCCGGAACCTGATTCAGTCGCGCGTCGGGCGGGCTTTGCAGGCGATTCATGACCGGGAGACAGCGGCCAACGCGATGGGAATCAATACTGCGGCGTGCAAGTTGCAGGTCTTTGTGATCAGCGCCTTGCTCGCCGCGTTGGCGGGTGTCTTCCTGACGCACTACAGCGGAGGCATCGGGCCGTCCGAGGCCGGGTCGCTGAAGTCGGTTCGTTACGTCGCGTTGGCGGCGGCGGGGGGCATGGCGAACATCTGGGGTGTGGCGGTCATGAGCATCGGGCTCAATTACGCTTCCTTGCGCGGCTGGTTTGGCAGCTACGACAACGCGGTCTTTGGCTCGGTCCTGATCGTCATCATTGCCCTGGCGCCGGAAGGTCCGTTGAAGCCCCTGGGCCAGTGGCTTCGCTCGAAGGTCCGGAGGGGCGTGGCCGAAGGGAGGTCGCCGCATGGCACTGCTTGAGGCGGCTAATATCACCCGGCGTTTCGGCGGTTTGGTGGCGGTGAACGACGTGACCTTTCAGGTGACGGCGGGACAAATCAAGGCCGTCATTGGCCCGAATGGAGCGGGCAAGACCACGCTCTTCAATGTGATCTCCGGGTTGATCAAGCCCGACACCGGAAGGGTCACGTTCAAAGACAGGGCCATCACCGGAGCCAAGCCTTTCCAAGTGGCCCGCGCGGGCATGTCGCGCAGCTTCCAGAATCCCAGCCTCTTCCTCCAGATGAGCGTGCTGGAGAATGTCATGGTCGGCCGTCATTGCCGCACGCAGTGGGGGTTCGCCGGCTGCAGCCTGCGCCTGCCCGGCCAACTGCGCGAGGAGCGGGCCATCCGGACCGAGGCTTTGGCGCAGTTGGATTATGTGGGACTCGTCCACTTGGCGGAGGCCCCAGCGGGCTCCCTGGCTTTTGGCCAGCGGCGCATGGTGGAGTTGGCCCGGGCGCTGGCCACGGAGCCGGCGCTACTCCTGCTCGACGAGCCCGCCAGCGGGCTCAATACCAAGGAGAAGGAAGACCTGGGCCAATTGATCCGGCGCATCCGCGAGCGGGGCGTGACCGTCCTGCTGGTCGAGCATGACATCTCGATGGTGATGGCGCTTTCCGATGAGATTCTCGTGCTTCACTACGGGAGCAAGATCGCCGAAGGACCGCCCGCGGCGATCCAGAGCGATCAGAAAGTGATCAGCGTCTATCTGGGCGGGGATTTTCAAAGTGCTCCTCCAAACAAGAAATCTGCGATGCGGCTACGGTAACCTGGAAGTGGTCCGGGGCGTCAGCCTGCACGTGTGCGCCGGCGAGATTGTCGGGTTGCTCGGCGGCAATGGCGCCGGCAAGTCCTCGCTGCTGCGCGCCATTGTCGGCCTGCTGCCTCCTTGGCAGGGGGAAGTGTTCATCGACGGCCGCCAGACGCGCGGGCAGCCAGCCTGGGCCAGCATCAGCAACTCGATGGTGCTGGTGCCGGAGGGCAAGATGATCTTTGCCGACATGAGCGTGCGCGAGAACTTGCTGCTCGGCGGCTACCATAACCCGGACCGCCGCCTGCAGTTGGAGATTGTGCTCGACCGCTTCCCCCGGCTGCGGGAGCGGTTGCACCAGTTGGGGGGCACGCTGTCCGGGGGCGAACAGCAAATGCTGGCGTTGGGCCGGGCCCTGATGGCCCGCCCCAAACTCCTGCTGCTGGACGAGCCCTCCATGGGGCTGGCGCCTTTAATGGTGAAGGAAGTCTTTGCGGAGATCCTCAAAATGAAGGACATGGGTGTGACCGTCTTGCTGGTGGAGCAGAACGCGATTGCGACGCTCCAGATTGCCGACCGGGCCTACGTGATGGAAACGGGCGAGATCACCTTGGAAGGGGAGGGGGCCGGCCTGCTGCACCATCCGGAGGTCAAACGCGCCTACCTGGGCAAGGGCAGGAAGGAGGCTTGGGAATGAGCGTATTCGAACACCGTTATGAGATGATGGCGCGGGCGGAACTCGAGCAGATGCAGCTCGAACGTCTGCAGGCGATGCTGGTGCGGTTGCGCCGCAACGTGCGCCGGTATCGGGAGCGCCTGGGCGGCATCACGGTCGAGTCACTGGCCGATCTGGCCCGGGTGCCGTTGACCAGCCCCGAGGACCTGGCCGAGGGTTTTCCGTACTCCCTGTTCGCCTTTCCGTTGCGGGAAGTGATCCGGGTGCATTCGGCGGTCGGTCCCGAGGGGCGACCGCTGGCCATCGGCCATACGCAGAACGACCTGGCCCAATGGGGCCGCCTGGTGGCCCGCCAACTGGTGGCCAGTGGGGTCACCGCCAACGACGTTATCCAGTTGTCCCTTGGCGGATCGGTCTATCCCGGGGTGTCGGGCTACGCCCTGGGAGCGGAGTTGATCGAGGCCTCGGTGATTGCCGAGGACCCGCTGCACATCGACTATCAACTGGCGATGCTGCAGAATTACCGGCCTACCATTCTGGTCACCACGCGGACCAACGCCCTCGAACTGATCCGCCTTATGGAGCGGCGGCGGGTGGACCCGCAGTCGCTGCATTTGCGCACCGTGCTGCTCTCTCGTCCGGTTGGCCGGGAGACGCGCGAGCAGATTGCAGCCGGGCTCTTCGCGTCCGTCCGCTGCAACTTCGGGGTGGGGGAGATCCTCGATCCCGGCCTGTGCGTGGAATGCGAGGAGGGGGGCTTCCACGTGCATGAGGATCACTTTCTGGTGGAGGTGTGCGAAGGCGAACTGGTCGTTACAACGCTGACCCGGGAGGCTTTGCCGCTGCTCCGTTACCGCACCCGGGTGGCCTGCGAGCTCAGCCATGATCGCTGTCCCTGCGGCCGAACCGGGGTCACCCTCCAACCGGGAGCGCAGTTGGACCGCCGGTTTTATGTCCGGGAGACGCCGCTTTACGAGAGTCAGATTGCGGCGGCGCTGGCCCTCACCAAGGCGGCGGGACACCCATTCACTATCGAGGTTGCCGATCACCGCATCGTCGTCTCGCTCGCTCTGACCCAAGACCTCTTCTCCGATACCATCCTGTTCTTGGAGAGCCTCAAGCGTGACATCGAGGCGGAGTTGCTGACTCGTCTGGGCGTGCCCGCGGAGTTGCGGTTCCGCAACCCGAAAAAGCCTTGAACCAACAATTTACGACAACTGTTGGCGCTTCCAGCGCCGACCGCCCAGTCGGATTTTGAGGCGGCTGTGGGGCTTGACGTTGTCCGGGACTGCCCTACCATCGGGTCCGCGCGGATGAATCCAGTGCCGGCCAACCGTTTTACCTGGCCGAAGTTTTTCGGCTTGGCAGCAGCTTTCTGCGCGTCCTTTGCGGGGCGCGCGGGGGAGGCGGTGTCGTTTGGTCCGGCCTACGCTCATTTCGGGCTGACGCTGGGGCCGGGCGAGCGTACGGAAGCGGTCGGCCCCTTCTACAGCGAGGAAGTGGCGGGAACCCAGGCCACGGTGAGTTATCCTCCCTTCTACAGCCGCGAGGAAGATCCTTCGACCGAGCGGGTCTCCTGGGATGTGCTCTATCCCCTCGCCAGCTATGATCGTTTCGGCAAGGAGTACCGGGTTCACTTGGGACAGATGATCAGTTGGGCGGGCGGGGTGGATCAACAGGATCGCGAGTCGCGCCGTTTTACCCTGTTTCCGTTTTATTTTCGGCAACGGTCCGCCGCCGATCCCGGGCGCAACTACACGGCGGTGTTCCCTTTCTACGGGACCACCCGCCGGCACCTGTTGCGGGACGAGGTGAAGGTCACGCTGATGCCGCTGTACGTCCAGACCCGGAAGAAGGACCTCGTCACCGACAACTATCTTGCGCCGTTCTTCCACGTGCGGCATGGGGACGGTCTCGTTGGCTGGCAGTTCTGGCCGCTGGTAGGGGATGAGCTCAAGACCATCACGACTTCGACCAACGGTTTCGGCGAGGTCTCGGTGGTGCCGGGTCACCAGAAGTTCTTCGTGATGTGGCCCTTCTTCATGCAGCAGCGCCTGGGTTGGGGCACCACCAATCCCGTGGCGCACGACGTCTTTCTGCCGTTCTACCGGACGGAGCGTTCCCCGGCCCGGGACTCCACTTCGCTGTTGTTCCCGTTCGGCCCCACCTTCATCGAGGACCGGGAGAAGGGCTACCGCGAGGTTGGCACCCCATGGCCATTGGTGGTCTTCGCCTCCGGGCCCGGCAAGACGACCCACCGGATCTGGCCCCTGTTCGGCGAGGCTTGGAACGAGGCGCACGAGACGGACTTCTTCCTCTGGCCGCTCTACAAGCACAGCCATATTCAGTCCGCTCCCCTGGACCGCGAGAAGCACAACGTGTTCTTCTTCCTCTACACCCACTTGACGGAGCGCAACACGGAGTCAGGGGTCTCCACGAGCCGCCGCGATTTTTGGCCGTTCTTCACGGTGCGAAAGGACACGCGGGGCAACCGCCGGGTGCAGTGCCTCGCGGTGGTTGAGCCGATCCTGATGAACAACCGTTCGATCGAACGCAATTGGTCGCCGATATGGTCGATCTACCGGGCGGAGAGCAATCCCCGGAAGCAGGCGAGCAGCCAATCTCTGCTCTGGAACCTCTGGCGGCACGAACGGACCCCCAACGCCTCCAGTTGGAGCCTGTTCTTTGGCCTCCTGCAACACCGCCAGGAAGGGGGCCAGGCGCGGTGGGGCTTTGCGCGGACTCCGGAGGCTCCCCGCCGACTCCCGCCGGCTGGTGAAGCACACCCACACTAATATGTTCCAGAACATCGGCGAAATGCTCTTGCTGCTCTGGCGCACGCTCCAGGCGCTGCCGCACACCTGGCGGCAGCGGCGCAAGGTGTGCGACCAGCTATTCGAGATCGGGAACGCCAGCCTCCTGATGGCCTGCATCCTGTCGCTGTTCATTGGCGGCGTGCTGGCGCTGCAGACCGGCCCGGTCCTCGCCGAGCGCGGGCTGACGAGCTTCATCGGGCAGATCGTCGGTTTGTCCATGGCGAAGGAGTTGGGGCCGGTGATGATGGCGGTGCTCATCTCGGGACGCATTGGCTCGGCGATCGCGGCGGAGATTGGTTCCATGCAGGTGTATCAGGAGGTCGATGCGCTCCGGACCATGAATATCAATCCGGTCCACTACCTGGTCCTGCCGCGGTTGGTGGCGGTGTCCATCGCCCTGCCGCTGCTGGTGGTCTTTTCCGTGCTGGTGGGCTGGATGGGGGGCGCCTTGGTTTCCGTGTTCAATTACCAAGTGGCCATCTCCTTCGAGGGCTATTTCAACAGCTTGCAGGATGGGGTGACGGTGGTCGCCCTGCTGAACGGCCTGCTCAAGAGCTTCGCGTTCGCGGTGGTGATCGGTGCGGTTTCGTGCCATCAAGGGCTGCAGACGATTGGCGGGCCGCGCGGCATCGGCCGCTCGGTGACCAAGGCGGTCGTGAACTCGATCGTGCTGATTCTGATTCTGGACTACTTCCTCACCCGGCTGCTGATGCACATGGATCGATGAGCACTCCCACTCCCAGCGGCGTTGGCCTCGAGGTGCGGGGCCTGGTCAAGAACTTCAACGGGCAGCCCGTGCTGAAGGGGTTGACCTTCACGGTCGAGGCCGGCGAAATTTTCGTCATCATGGGGCCGAGCGGCAGCGGCAAGACGGTGCTGCTCAAGCACCTGATCGGCCTGGAGCGTCCGGATGCGGGCGAGGTGCTGGTTGCCGGCGAACCGATCACCACCCCCGGTTTGATGGATCGGCATCGGATGGCCATGGTGTTTCAGTCCGGCGCCTTGTTGAATTCGTTGACCGTGGGCGAAAACGTCGCCCTCTATCTGAGCGAACACGAGCTGCAGCCGCCCGCGGAGATAGCCCGGATCGTGGCCGAGAAGCTGGAGCTCGTGGGGCTCAAGGATACGCAGGCGAAGCTGCCGAGCGAGCTTTCCGGCGGGATGAAGAAGCGCGCCTCGCTCGCGCGGGCGCTGGTGGTGGAGCCGCAGTTGCTGCTCTACGACGAACCCACCAGCGAGTTGGACCCGCTCATGGCAGTGACCATCGGGGAGGAGATTTTGAAGCTCAACCGCCGCATCCGTGCCACGTCCATCGTGGTCACTCATGACCGCGAACTGGCGTTTGGCATCGCGGATCGCATTGCGGTAATCCATGACGGCGAGATTCTCTGTGTGGGCACACCGGACCAAGTCCGCGCCAACGCCCATCCGGTGGTGCGCCGCTTCCTGACCGTTGACTTTCACTTTCCCAAAGCCTCGAAGTGACTATGAAGAACACCCTTGAAACCCGGCTGGGCATCTTTTTTGCCCTTGCCCTTGTTGCGGCCGCGCTCCTGCTCGAGATGGTGGGCGGTCTGGAGTTCCTCCGCGGCGGGTACACCTTGAAGGCCCGGTTTGGGACGATCCAGGAACTCAAGACCGGCGATCCGGTCAAGATGGCCGGCGTCCCCATCGGGCGGGTCGGCAAGATCGAACTCGACCAAGACAAAGTGCGGGTCACCCTGAAGATCATGAACCGGCAGGCCGTGGTGCGCACCACGAGCCGGGCGACCGTCCGGTTCAGCGGCTTGATGGGCCAGAACTATGTGGCAATCGAGCCGGGTGACGCGAAGGGTACCCCCCTCACGGCCGGGAACGAGGTGGCGACGGTGGATCAACCCGACATCAGCACCATCATGGTGAAGGTGGATGAGGTGGCGTCGGGCATCAAGAAGATCACCGACAACTTCAGCGACGCGAACCTCAACGATCTCATCATGCCGTTTACGGATTTCATGAAGGAGAGCCGTCCGCGCATCATGAGCATCCTCACGAATGTCGAGGACATCACCGCCGAGGTTCGCGGCGGTACTGGCACGGTCCACCAGTTGCTCTATGAGAACGCTCTGTACGCGTCGGCCTTGGGCACGGTGACGAATCTGAACGCCACCACGCTGGACGTCCAGAAGATGGTGGCCGAGGCCCGTCCGGCCCTGCAAACCGCCGCTGCCGCGCTGACGGAGGTCAAGGCGATCGTGAGCGAGGTGAACGCCGGGAAGGGGACGGTGGGCAGCCTGGTCAAGGACAGGAAGCTTTATGACGAACTGCAGATCGCGGCCACCAACCTCCGAGAGATCCTCCAGAAGATCAACCAGGGCCAGGGTTCGGTGGGCAAGCTCGTCAATGACGAGGCACTCTACCGGAATGCCAAGCTGACGCTGCAGAAGCTGGACAAAGTGACCGAAGGCCTCGAGGATCAAGGGCCGATGAGCGTGCTGAGCATGGCAATCGGAAACCTCTTTTAGCGTGAGCCGGGTTTCCTGGCCGTCAGGCCCCCATGCAACTTTTCGCAGGGATGCCTTCCCTTGCGCCGTTTTACAGTCTACATTAGGCGCGCGCGTTGGAATTGGGCATCGCTCCCCCTGGCACACCAGAAGCGCGTCAGGGAGCAGGCGGCGTCCGGTTCGTTGCGGCTTTCCCCCGAGAATGGGGACGATTAGTACGACTACATGTCGCTTCCTGTGATCATTCAGGGCGGGATGGGCGTGGCAGTATCCGGTTGGATGCTGGCGCGGACCGTCTCCCAGTTGGGACAACTTGGCGTGGTTTCCGGCACCGCGCTGGGCGTGGTCGTGGCGCGCCGTCTTCAATGTGGGGACCCGGGCGGGCATATCCGCCGGGCCATCGAGCATTTCCCCCTGCCGGAGATGGCAGCGCGTGTCTTGCGCAACCATTACATCGAGGGCGGCAAGGGAGCTGAGGCGCCCTTCCGTCTGACCGCGATGCCCACGGTCAAAATGAACCCGGCGTTGCTGGAACTGACGGTGGTCGCGAACTTTGCGGAAGTGTACCTCGCGAAAGAGGGTCACTCCGGCTTGGTGGGCATCAACTACTTGGAGAAGATTCAGATTCCCACCCTGCCATCGATTTTTGGAGCCATGCTGGCGGGAGTGGATTACGTCCTGATGGGGGCGGGCATCCCTCGCTACATTCCCGGAGTGCTTGATCGTCTGGCCACCGGGGAGGACGTGGATTTTCGTTTGGACGTCGAGGACGCCCTGCCCGGAGAGGAGTATCGCTCCTGCTTCTCGCCGCGCGAGTTCTGGCAGGGGGCTCCGCCCACGCTGCGCCGACCGCAGTTCCTGGGTATCGTCAGTTCTGCCACGCTGGCCATGACTCTGGCCAAGAAGGCGAGTGGTCGGGTGGACGGTTTTGTGGTGGAGGGCGATACGGCTGGCGGCCACAACGCCCCGCCCCGCGGCCCACTGCAGCTCAGTGCCATCGGTGAACCCGTCTACGGCCCGCGCGATATCCCCGATTTTGAGAAAATCCGGGCTCTGGGACTGCCCTTCTGGCTGGCCGGGTCTTACGGCCAGCCCGGACGCCTCCAGGACGCCCGCCGCCTCGGCGCAGCCGGGGTTCAGGTCGGCACCGCGTTTGCTTTTTGCGAGGAGTCGGGGATCGAACCGTCGCTCAAGGCCCAAGTGCTGGCCATGGTTCGTGAGGGGACCGCCCGCGCGTTTACGGATCCGCTGGCTTCGCCTACGGGTTTCCCCTTCAAGGTCGTGCCTATGCCGGGCACTCTCTCCGAACCATCCACGTACCAGCAACGCGGCCGCATCTGCGACCTCGGCTACCTGCGACATTTGTACCGGAAAACCGACGGCTCGCTGGGCTACCGCTGCCCGGCTGAACCGGTGGATGACTACGTGCAGAAGGGCGGCAAGATCGAAGATACGGCCGGCCGCAAGTGCATCTGCAATGCCCTGCCGGCGGCGGCGGGCTTCCCGCAGTACCGTTCTGATTCCGGCAATGAGTTGGCGGTGCTTACCTCTGGCAACGACGTGGCACATCTGGGGCGTTATCTTAAGCCCGGCCGCGAATCCTACACTGCTGCCGAGGTCGTCACGGCACTGCTCGCCGGCGGCGATTAACGCTTGGTTTCCGGCGGTCCGGCCAGACTGCGGACGTCGGCCTACTGAGTCCACCACCACACGTTTCGGAGCGGATTCCAGGAGATTGCCTGCAAGTCGGCAAGCCCGTGGTCCCGGTTGGTTGACAGATCCCTCCCGGCTGCGACGGCAACGGTGAGCTTGGAATGCCGCAGCGGCCCCGCCTCCCGGTACTGTGGGATCATTCGGCATGCCATGCCCGTTGGCACAACGAGGGGAGTTTCCGGACTAACGCGTTCGGGGGCGAGGCGCTCAGGGTTGACCGCCACTGTGGCCGACGGCCCAAGTCCTGAGACTCTGCCGGTCGATGTCCTCCATTTGCTTCCGTTTGGCCAGGAAACGCTCGTACTTCCTTAGCTCATCGTCGTTCCAGGCGTTGGCTTCCAGATAATCGCCGCAATAGGGCACGTAGAGGTCGATCCAGCAGGCCAGTTTGTCGAGGTCCTCTTGCGAGAGTGTCACTCCGTAATGGCTGGCGGCAAGCAGTGGAAAAAGCCCACTGCGGCAGGCGCCCGCCACGCAGGGCGGCAGAAGGGTCGGGATGGACTGGGATCCGATCCAATTGATCATGTGGCCATCGAACGCGCCGAAGTAGGCGCCTACAGCCTCGTAGTAATCGGACGAGACCGACTGCGTCAGGTTGAGGTAGGCGTCACTCCAGGCGCGCTTGGCCGTCGCGTCGATCCGGGTGGTTCCGAGCAGGCTAAACGCGGGGGAATTGGTGGAGGCATTGCCCGACGATCCTGGGCCGGATGCGAGGTTGGTGGTTCCCGCCCATCCCATGGCCGGAGCGCGAACCTCCCAGGCCGGGTCTTGCTCGCGGGTCAAGGGGCGGTCCTGCTTCTGGGCCTTCATGGTCAGGCTCCGGTCATAGTGACAACGGGTGCAGTGACGGTCGAGGATCGGCTGAATCTCCTTGGGAAAGCTGAAACCGCGTGGCGGGCCATAGAATGGCAGGAGTGTCTGCGGACCGGCCTTGAGGGCGAGCGTGGTTCCGTAGCGGCCCGTGGGAGGCGCGGCGTTCTTGGATTCGTGGCAGCCGACGCAGGATTGGATTTCCCCGGGCTGCAGCGTGCTCCAACTACGCATCGTCTGGACGGCGTGATTTCTCGCGTCCAGCGCCTGGAAGTAGAGTGGCGTTCGGGCGGGGGCGGTGAAACAGGCGGAGCCATCCTCGTGGACCGTTGCCTCACCCAGCACCACCTTGACGTCCCACGAACCGTTGCCGATCGCAATCGGGGTGCAAACCAGCGCCTCGCCGCCCGGCCCTTGGCTGCCGTTGTTCCCGATGCCGGCCGCGCGATAGTCGAGGGCGATCACCCGCAACTTCTTCACCGTGCCGCGTGGCACTCCGGCTAGGCTTGCGCCGGCATAGACGTCTTGAACCAGATAGGTGCCGGTGGACTTTTGGTAATCGACCGAAGAGGGGCGGATGTGGGGGGGCTTGCGGGCAACGAGCGGCACGGGTTGCTGGCAAGCGAGCCGGTCGTCGAGGGCCAGGAGTTCGCGCCGTCCGTCCACATCCATCCAATAGAGACCGAAATCGGCGCCGCCCTTGGCTTGATGGGCGCTTTTCCATCCCAGCGGGGCATAGCCAACGAGAAACTCGGTCTCCGTGATGGGGAACGGGTACTGGAACAACTCGCCCTCCTGACCGTAGAAGTCGGCGCGCTCGGCCGGGGTGTCGCGAACGGGCGCGACCAACTGCGCGCCGGTGTTTTCCTGCCGTCCCCGGGCGGGATCGAGGACGCCTAGTTTGCCCGCTTGGGCGGTGTGGTGGCCGGTGAAGATGGCCATCACCTTTCCGGTGCCGGGAATCCCCCGCGCGTGCGCGATGGTCGTCGGGAACCAGGAGTTGTTCTTGTAGAGCTCCATCTGGGCGGTGCCGTCCGGGTTCATCTGGAACAGTGCCTGCGGCCACATCTGGGAGCGGTCGTTGTAATCCCAGCGTGTGTAGATGACCCGGCCGTCGTCCAACACTTGCGGGTAGATGGCATGCACCTGGTCGAAGGTGAGCCGTCGCAGGTGGTTCCCGTCCGCATCGCACGTGTAGAGGTTGCTGACCTCGGTCCACCAACAATCGACGGTCTGGACGCACCGCGTCGAGGCGAAGACCAGATCGCCATTGGGGAGGTAGGCTGGTTCGTAGTCGGTATAGCCGAGACCGCTGGTGAGGGGTCTGACCTGGCGGGAGTCCACCGTCATCTCGTAGAGGTGGTAGTCGTCCCCATCGAGCGACTTCTTCCAGGCAAATACAACCCGCTGGCCGTCCCAGGCCACGGCGGGATCGCGGATCGCCCCGCCGCCGTCGGCGAGCAGGGTGCGTACCTTGCCGAAGGAGCCGCTGACGGCAGCCTTCTGGGTGCATGGCTCCGAGGTCGGACTCGGTTCCAGCAGGCAAAGGGAGGCATCGGGGTCGAAATGCCGCTCGTGCTGGGCATCGGATTGGCCTTCGGTGTAGGCAAAGAAGGAAGGGTGAATCGTACGGCGCTTGGTGAAGACGATCCGGGGAGCCGCGGTCTGGAGCGTCTTCAAGCGGATGGCGCGGCGCTGCTCGCAGACTCTCAGATAGAGGTTCCACGCGTCAGTGGAAGCGCTGGTCTTTCCGTTCTGCGAGAGGGCGAGGTAATCGGCTCGCAGCGGCCCGCCCCGCTCCGGCAGCTCGTCCAGTGCCCGTTCAATGAGGTGGTATTCCCATCGGCTTGGCGGATCGGTGTCGAACCACTTGGCCAGCATTCCCCCGCTGTCTTGCATGGCCCAGTCCCAAGGAACCGGGAAGTCGGCCTTGATGGTCTCGCACAACTGGAAGAGGTTGGAGGAGCGCTGGTCCTGGGGCCAGGTCTGGGCAGCCCAGAAGGTCCGGGCCTGCAACATGGTCTCCGCCCAGGTCGCCTCTGACTGGTAATTCGATTGCGCGCCGAGGGAGCACGACGAGATCACCACGCCAAGCACCGTTCTCAAGAGGCCGATGAACCATGGACGCATCGGCCCTGCCAGGAACCGTTGCGAGTAGCGGTTCATGGCAGGGGCGCGACGCATGGGGACGATCGGATTTGCCGGTCTGGTTCCGGCGGGCGGCTGGCTCAATCGTCGTCGTCTTCAGCCGGGTGGCGGGTCAGCGCCCACTCCGGGTAAGGGGCGCGGGCGCCTTTCATGGCATGCCAGAGGATGCGATTGAGGAGGTCCTCGGGGCATTGGTCGACTCGCTCCAGCGGGAGGCGAGACGACTGGATGGCGTAGCGTCGGAGCAGGGGATCCGAGATCTTCTTGGGCTCGGGGTTCATCTCGTCCAAGGCCACCAGGTTGGGGACCGCCTTGAAGGGGGTGAAATCCGGGGTGCCGGTGAAACAATCGAACATGGGGGTGGCGCTGGCGTCCATGAGGTTCATGGGCGGCAGGCCAAGGATCAGCTCCATGGTCCGGATGAGACTTGTCTGGTTATATTGGGTGCTGACGACCTTGCCGCGTTTCGTGTAGGGGCTGGCGACATAGGCGGTCGTGCGATAGCCGCTGACGTGGTCCCAGCCGGCCTGCGGGTCGTCCTCGATGGCGAAGACGCAGGTTTCCTTCCAGAACCGACTGTGGCTGAGGGCCTCGAGGATCTGGCCGAACGCCAAGTCGTTGTCCGCCACCTGGGCCGCCGGGGTGGGGGACCCGGCGGAGGTGCCGGAAGTGTGGTCATTGGGCAGGCAGATGATGACGAGGTTGGGAAACTCGCCTTTGGCCTCGAAGGCCTGGAGTTCCTTCTTGAACTCGCGAGCGCGAAAGACGTCCGGAATCGCCATGTCCCAGCCCACCGTGTTGGTACAAAGATGGGGGCGCAGCGACTCAATCGCGGGGCGGCTCCAGATCCGAATCTGGCCCGCCTGGTCCTTGAAGTCGCGGTAATAGTCCAGGAACTTGGGAGACCCCTTGCGGGTGGGATCTACCCACCGCGTCTCGGTGATGGCAAACTCACCGTACACCCGGAGCGACCGGCCACCTGCCAGAGCGTTGTCCCAGAGAAAGCCGGAGGGGGCATAGGCGAGCGCGTCGACGTCATCGTCCTCCATGCCGTCGGGGTAGCTGCGCGGGAAGCCGGCGAAGGACTTCTCCATGTAATCGGTGGCGAAGGCCGTGTCCGACCATTGGTGCCCGTCTGCGCTCAGAATGCCGGAGCAGTAGGTGTTGTCCAACAGCACGAACTCACGCACCATCTTGTGTTGGTTGGGCGTTACCTTCTCGCCGAAGATGCACAGATCGGCGCGGCCGTTGCCTTCAGGAATATCGCCGAGAACCTGATCGTAAGTACGGTTTTCCTTGATGAGGTAGACGACGTGCTTGAACACGGAAGGCTCGCCGACCCGCTCGGGCACGGGCACGGGCGCTTGATTCGGGCGGGGAGGCAGCTTCGCCGCTTCGATGGCCGCACGCCGGCCATTGCGCAAGACCACGGCGGTGTGGCGGGCGAGTTCCTTCTTGCCGGGGAGCTTGATCGAGGAGAGCGAGCCGTAATACAAGTGGCTGTTATACTTGTTGGTTTCCCCGGCGGCGTACTTCTTCCAAGAACCCCATCCCTTGATGTTCGCTACGTGGAGCGTCTTGCGGGCGGGGTCGTGGACGATGGCCCCCGGGAACCAACCCGTGGGGATGAGTCCCATGATCTGGGAGGCCTTGGGACTGAATTCGAGTTTGACCACGGCGTTCTGGGTGCCATTGCACACAAACAGGGTCTTGCCCTTGGCATCGAACGCCATCGCGTTGGGGCTGGCGCCGAAGACATCACCCGGTTGCCAGCGCATGGAGATGGTGTCCACCACGGCCTCGGAAGCCGTATCGAGCACGCTCAGGCTGTCGCTGCCCGCATTGGCCACTACCACGCTCTTGCCATCGGGGCAGAGCGCAAGCGCCGAAGCGTGGAGGCCGACCAGAATCTCGCGGGACACCTTCCCGGCGGCCAAATCGATGACTGTCACCGAGCCTTCGGAGGCGATGTGGCGCACGGGATCGACGCGTACCAACGTGCCACGTCCGCCGGGGCCGGTAAGGCTGTCCGGGGCCGGACGGCGTCCACCCCAATTACTTACGAAGGCCTTGGTTCCGGCCAGGACCACGTCGTACGGGGCGAAACCAACCTCGAATGCACGCAGCAGTTCGCCCGTGGCGAGGTCCATCTCCAACAGGCGGTTTGACAGATTCCCGACGACGTAAAGGCGGGCGCCATCCTTCGAGATGGCCAGACCGGCAGGGATTTCGGGTTTGCGGCCCGGCGCCTTGGCTGGGGGAAGCGGCATCGTCCGCAAGGGGGTTACCTTGCCGTCCGCTTCGACAGTGAAGACCTTGATGCTGCCGTTGACGTTCGAGAGGTAGATCCGCTTTCCGTCCGGGGAGAAGATCAACCCGGTATAGCTCAACTGGCCGTCCTTGTCGGGCTTGAGAATGTGGGTGGAAACGGCTTCCGGGGTGGGGTCGGTCAGTTGCTCGGACGGCAGGGGCACGCGTTGACGGATTGCCAGGGTGTCGGGATCCACCACAATCAACTCGGCGGTCTTGCCGGAGGTGACCAACAACCGTCCGTCCGGGCTCAATGCGAGCGCCTGAGGGCGATTCCCGGGGAGGTCCAACTGCTTTCCGGCCGGGGTGAGGACTTGGTTGGCCGGGGTGACCGAGCGGGCGTCGCTCTTGAGGCCGACGGTTTCGTCGGTGGCAAACCAAGGCAGATTGCCGACCGGCCCCACTGGATCAGGAGTCTGGGCGGCAGCCAGGTTCAGGGCCAGCAGGAGGCTTCCGGCCAGCCCAGTCAATCGGGACATGGGTTGACGGTCACCGCAGGCTGGTGCGATGTCCGTATCACAGAGAACGCAGCTCTCTTTCATAAAGCCTTAAGACGCCGCTCGCTTGGAGAGGCGGTGGACGCCAGTCCGGTGTTCCGAACGGGCTGCTACATGCCCATTCGCGCCAGGATTTGCTCCAAGCTCGCTTGGAACTCCTGCACGTCGGCCGCATTGGGCCGGTAACCCTGCTTCTTGGGCATCAAGCCGAGCCTGCCCATTTGATCCAAGTACCAGCCGGCTTTCTCGCCGTCACTGAAGGTGACACTGCCGCTGACGATCGTGCCCGGACGCGCGATCTCGTCGGCCGTGACAGAAACCCGGCTGACCGGAGCGTCGGCGACGGCATCCTCGGCTTCCGGCATGGGAGCGAGCTTGGGTTGGGAGGCAGCCTCAGCGGGCGCCGTGGGAGGGACGGGG
>CAYYMW010000101.1:0-18118 GCA_964472515.1 uncultured Verrucomicrobiota bacterium
GGGTAGGGGGGCACAATTCGGCAAGCGCCTGGCGGGCATCCTCGTCTCCCGCATCCGCCGAGCGGCGGTACCAGGCGACGGCTTCGTCCAGGTTGCGTTGCACGCCTTCTCCGGCTTCGTAGCAGTACCCCAGGTTAAACTGCGCGGCGGCGTGGCCGCTGGCGGCGGCTTTCCGGTACCAGGTCAGCGCCAAATGCAAATCGGGCTTGGTGCCCGAACCACGGTGATAGTGGACGCCCAAGGCAAACTGGGCTTCCAACGAACCCTTCAACGCGGCCTTGGTAAACCACTCGAGCGCCAGTTGGGGGTTGGCCGCAACACCTTCTCCCTTGGCATAGCACAGGCCGACCGCGTACTGGGCGGTCAAGCTGCCCGTCTTGGCTTCAGCCAAGAGTCGTTTGAAGTCGCTTTCGCTCATGCCTTTGGAGCCGCTGCCGCAGAACCCTACGCGGAACTCCCCGCCGCATCAAGCCGCAGTTCGCGGCCAGCCTCAACCCAGCGGCCTCCCCAGCACGGCTTCGTACATGGCCACGATGTTGGCCGGCGGCACGTCGGCGAGGATGTTGTGCACCTGCTGGAACACAAAGCCGCCGTTGGGCCGCCAGATGTCCACCAACCCGCGCACGTGCTCCCGGACCTCGGCCGGGGTGCCCCGGGACAGCATCGTGCGGGTGTCGCAGCCGCCCCCCCAGAAGGTGAGTTGCCCACCGAAATCCCGCTTGAGCCCCGCCGGGTCCATGCCCCGGCAACTGATTTGGACCGGATTGATGGCGTCCAGCCCGGCCTCGATCAGTCCGGGGAGCAGTTCCCGCACGCCGCCGCAACAGTGGAGGAGGATCTTGGCCTTGGCGCGCTCCTTGACCCGCTGCCACATGCGGCGTTCGCGCGGTTGGAAGAACTCCCGGTACATGGCGGGGGACACCTGCGGTCCCATCTGGGTGCCCAGGTCATCTCCGAACAGGATGAGGTCGATGTGCGGCCCGACGGCGTCGAGGAAGCGGTCCAGGTTGCGCAGGTGCATCTCGACCAGCCGGTCGAGGAAGTCATGTGCCTTCCCGGGCTCGGCTGCCAGCATCATGAAGAACTGGTCGTGGCGGAAGAGGATTTGCCCCATCTCGAGCAGGTTGCCGCCGAAGAGCGCGATGATGGCCCGGTCGGTCTGGGCGCGGAGGCGGCGGGCGCCCTCGGCGAGGACAAGCTGGCCGGCCTCCCCGGCCGCCAAGGGACCGGGGGGAGCGCTCACCGCCGTCCAGATGCACTCCTCCATAGCCTCTGAGAGCCGGGACAGATCCCCGCTTTCGGCCAGCGGGTAATGGCACTGCTCGAAGTAGAGCACCCCCGGCGGCATGTGGCCGATGGGCGTGCCGGACTTGGAGAGCAAGACCCATCGGCCTTGTTGCTTCACGGGCTTGGCCCAGACGGGCACCTGGCAGGGCGTGCCATCGGGCAGCTCCCAGTCCGTCCAGTGTTCATCCTCCAAGGCGAAGGCCCGGCCCAACTCGATGGTGTCGATCTGGAACAGGTCCAGGACATCCTGGTCCACCACGGCCATCTGCTGGATGACATCGTAGACGCGCACCGGGCGTTCCGGCAGGCCCAAATGCCGGCGCAACTTGGCGTAGGCGATCGCACTGATGCCGCTCGAACGATGGCCGGAGAGATCGATCGGCACCCGATCCGGCGCTTGGTGGTTCAGGGCGCAAAGAACTCGTTCACGTGGCGTCATAGACACTCGATTGACCGGCCCATCCTAGCCAAGACTCTGGAAAACCCAAGCGAAACCGCCGGTCCTGCGAGTGGCTCCAGACCGGCGAATGGACCCGCTGCACCCACCCAGGATGCAAGGCGTGCCCAAGGCTCAGGGGTGAACCGTGGAGGCACGCGGGGAAGTGTCCGGAGCGCAAGCTATGACAGATGAGAGGAACTCTATTGGGATCAATAGCAAATCATCATCGGCGAGAGGCGTCTGTCCACTATTTAGCTGTGACTTTGTATCCTCGCTTTGAACAAGGCAACAGACGTACTGGGCTTGGCTCACAAGCTCATCAAGGTCATCCGTTGTCAGTGATTCACAGAAGACCCTGATAGTCTTCCTTTCTGGCAGCAAACTGCGAATTAAGGCAAGCACCCTCTCACGTCCGAGGATTAGCTCGCTCAACTGTACTTGTTCTACGTGGTCGGCGCTACTCTGTAGGATTAAGCGAATTTTCATGATTTGAATGTTTCGTCTGTTGGCCGAACTGGCCAACTCGAATCCCCGGAGCATTTCCTGAACCAGCCGGTCATGCGTCTGTTTGGCTGCATTCAAATCCCCCTGACCCCGTGCGCCGGATCTCAACCGATTCTTGGTCGACACTGACTGTTCAGTGGTGGCGGATGGTTCTAGTGAAGACACTCTTTTCAGTGTTGATCGCGGCTTGCTTTACAATCGGTCAAGCGTCTGAGGTCACTTGACCAATTTCAACACGGGTTCGTAATCACTTTCAAAGTAGATCCTGACCGACGCCGTCTGACCCTTGGCGACATCGACGTCAAGGGTCCCGTAGCTCGAGTAAGATCCTCCGGCGAGTGCTCCCAGTCCGTAGCGACGGACGCGGGCGCGGACCTGGTGATGTCCGGGTTCTGTGTTCAGAGTCTTCTCGAATCCCTTGAGGACGGAGGTCATAATGACCTTCCCGTCCAGTTCCAGTTCGAATCCGAAGCCAGTCAACAGCACTGCGTTGGCGGTCTTGCTGCTCAGTCCGTCTCCCTTCTCGGCGAAGAGGCGAAGCCGGGTTGGTGCGGTGGTCGAGCTGGCGTTGTCCTCGGACGCTTTTGCGGGCTGCGCCTGCCCGAGGAGTCCGGCCAACGGCGCGGTATCTACGCCCGCCTTCGTCAGGTTGTCCGCCAATTCCAACGTTCCTTGGTCCGGCACGTTTCCTGACAGGGTGCTCGCCTTGTAACCAGCCAACTCCAGTCGGACTGTCATCCAGCCTGGCCTCACGGGAGTAAGTCTTAGCGGCGTCACACCCAAGTACTTCCCGTCCGCCAGCACTCGGGCCCCGCCCGGTTCGCTGGTCACCTGGAGTGAGCCATAAGGCAGGTTCAGGGTGGCCGTGGTTTGTGACCTCCCCCGCACTTCCACGGTTCGGTTGACCACCCCAAGATCCTCGTGCTTGGCTTTGACCGTGTACCTTCCCACCGCCAACCCGTTCACCAGACTGCGCCCCGTGCCTGTTCGGACGACCCGGCCCGTCGCGTCCCGGACTTCGAAGGAGGCCGTGGTGGGGGCGATGGCGATTGTCAGGTCGCCCCGCCGGTCGGCTGCGCCATCGGCGGCCAGCGCATACTGCGTGGCGGCGAGTTCAAAGGCGGTCTTGGCGGCAGCGTATTCCGCCTGTGCCTGGGCGTCGGTCGCTGCCTGCATGGCCTGCTCCGCCTTCACCCACTCGCCCGGTGCGTCCTCCCCCGCTCGCGCCTCGCGCGCGTGATTTTGCGCCGTTAATGCCTGTTGATGCGCCTGCTCCGCCAAGGCCCTCTCTCGTTGCCGCTCGATGGCGGTGCCTCGTGCGGCTTCATACTTCCGGCCCGCCGCGTTGAAACCATCCTTGGCCTCCCCAAAACGGCCATCCTCAAACAGAGCCAGCGCACTCTGTTGCGCCGCCTGGGCCTCCGCCCACCCGGTCCTCGCCTCCTGGGAGGCGCTCTGGTCCACCGCGCCCTGGCGGGCCTGTTCCATCAGCGCCTGAGCGCTCTTGGCGTCCGTCCGAGCCTGTACCGCCATCGAGGCATCCTTGGTTTGGGCTAGGACCTGCTGGCAGGCCTCCAAGGCGGCCGGCCAGTCCTTGGTCTCTTTGCTCTTCTCCGCTTTCAACCACGTTGCGTCAATCGTATCCAGCTTGGCTCCCAGGCCTTGTCCTCGGTCCACTTTCTGTCTGATCAGATCCTCCCGCGCCTCCCTCGCTGCGGCAGACCGTGCCACCGCTTCGCGCTCTCCCAACTTGGCATGGTATTGGGCCCTTAGGGCCGCCCATGCGCTCTTTCCAGCCTTGGCCTGCAGCACTGCCAGACTGGCGTCGGCTGCGGCCAGATCATTTCGGGCCAAGGCTCCTTCCACTTCGCCTCGCAGCCGTACCAACTCGGCCGCCCGCGCCCGCCGCGGTTGCTCGACCTTGGCATACCACAGCCAACCGCCCAGCGCCGCCAATCCCAAGACCGCCGCCAACGCCAGCCACTTGCCCTTTCCGCCCCTGGAGGCGGTTGGCTGGCTGCCAACTCCGCCGCCGGCGAGGGCCGCGACGCCGGGCGTTTCCTCTCTTGTAGGAACCGGAGCAGGAATGCTTGGATCCTGCCGTTCCGGCTTATCCCCTTCCGTACGCTCCATGCCTCGGCCATTCGAGTCTCTGTCGGCGGTCTGCTTCTCCTTCGGGCTCTTGGTGGCTTGGTGGTTCTCCACCAATCCCGCCCACACGGCCTTCGCGCTGGCCGGCCGCTGCCCCGGTTCCTTCGCCAGACATGCCGCCACTACCCGTTCCCACTCCTCGGGAATCGGTTGCCCGCCTTCCACTCCAAGCTCGCGTCGTCGCTGCGCCATGCTGGGTGCCGTTTCCTCCCGAATCTGCCGGTCAATGTTGCCCCCATAGAAAGGCGGCTTGCCCGTGAGCAACTCGTAGATCGTCGCCCCCAAGGCATAAAGGTCGTCGGCCGGCTCGGAAGGCTTGCTCCCCAGCTGCTGCGGGCTCATGTACGCCAATGTCCCGCTGAAGCCATGGGCGCCCCGCGTCGTCCGGCTGACCGACTCCTCCAGACTGCGCGAAATGCCGAAATCCGTGATCTTCAGCTCACCCCTGCCGTTGAGCATCAGGTTCTGCGGTTTGAGGTCCCGATGCACCACCTTGGCCTTGCTGTGCGCGTACTCCAGCGCTCCGCAGAGTTCCTGCACCCACTCGCGGATGTCCGTCACCTCCAGGCAACCGTTCTCCCGCTCCGCTTTCAGCGCCGCCAGCGTCCGGCCATCCACGTATTCCATCGACACGGCCGCGTTTTCCGCGTCCCGCTCCCACCCGTGAATGCGCACGATGTGGGGGTGCGTGAGCAGCAGTGCCTTCTTGGTCTCCCGTTTCAGTTCCAGAATGGCCGCCTCGTTGTAGGCCATCACCTCCGGAAGAAACTTCAGCGCTACCTCGTGGTCCAGTTCCTTGTCCAGTGCCAGCCAGACCACCCCCATGCCGCCCCGGCCCAAGATGCGCTTCAGTTCATACCGCCCGTTAAACACCTTGTCGCCGGTCTTACGCCCCCGGATGGTCTCTTCCTTGCTTAGGTTGTCTTCACGAGCAGTAGGTACCCGCCCGGGCCGCAGTGTCTCCCCGCGATCCAAATCCGCCTGACGCTGGGTAGGTCCCAGCCCTAGATCGTCCGGCCCCACGCCTTCCGGTCCTCGCTGCTCGTTCTCAGGCATGCGCTCTACCTACCAGAGCCGGCTCCCACCGTCACGCCGGAAAGGGCCGTCAACCCGGCCTGGTCCCCCAGAAGCGTTCTGCATCGGCCTTGGCGACCAGTGCCTGATGGTGGGCAGGGGTCCCCCAGGCGAACGGCCCAACTCCCAAGCTACCTTGCTGGTGTTCCCACCTATGGCGGTCGGTAACTGGACTTTCATCTTGTTTCCCCGTGTAGCGTGATCTCCGTCCCTCGCGGCTTCGTTACATCGTCCAATTGTCGCCAACTTTTGACCGCTGGGACCGGTCCAGGTTGGTTTAAGAGGGTATGAAATGAAGGGGAGCAACGACGGTAATCACTGTCGCAACTCATTGGAAATCAACGCAGTTCCTTGGGGATAAAAATGGTGCGCGATAGAGGATTTGAACCTCTGACCCCTTCCGTGTCAAGGAAGTGCTCTTCCACTGAGCTAACCGCGCACTCGAGTGCAAAAACCAACCGTTGGCGTCGAGGTGGACGCCTTGCACGCGTCTACGTATAGCTTGCCGGGAGCGGGTGGCAAGCAGATTGTCGAACCGCACGCGGCAAAAACGGTCTGGGACGCGCCTTGATCCCGTTGCGCGTGGCCGGAACCCTCCCCGAGATCGGCCCCGCCTATTCCTCCCGGACTTCGTCGTCCACCTGCGCTTGGCCGCTCAGCAGGTCACCGGCGACGCGCGGAGGCCGGAACGGCCCGCTCATCCGGACTTGGCCAACGCGTTGCCCGGCGTGGTAAACCCCCAGCAGTTGGTCTTTGGTGGGGAGAACACTGAGCGAAAAATCGACGACGATGAACCAGCTCTGGGTGTTGACTGTCTCGACCCGGCCGAGAATGGTGGTGATGGCCTTGGTTTGAGGGTAGGAGGAAGTTGACCGGCGAGGCGCCGGCGGCGGGCGCTGGCCGGTTTTCTCTTGAAAACGGACCGGCACGGGCGGCTTCGCCGGGGCGGGCTTGGCGGCAGCGGGGCTGCCGGGAAAGGTCTTGGCCGGGCTCGCTGGTGTCTGCTGGTGCTGACAGCCCATCCCGCCGGCCAAAAGCCAGAGGGTTGCGCCCGCCAGCCAGCCAAGACGGCGGGCGAATCGCCGGGATGCATGCCACGTGTCCGCGTTCAAGTCCGGGCGTTGTAGCACGTCTGAACGGCTACTCAAGCTCAAGTTGCCGGAGGGGCGAGGCTCGCGGCGACAGCACCCCGGCTCGCTGTCCTCGCGCCCCGGCACCCTGCGCACACAACTCGCGACGAGTCCGTCATGGCTCCCCTTGGTTCATAGTTGGACGGGAGTCATCTCGCTGGTCTGGAAGCTGGACTCGTCTTCGACCATCAAAGTGCTGCGGTCCACCCATACGAGCGCCGGATACGCACCGGTCGAATCATAGGTGACCGCCACTTGCTGCGCGCGGGCTTCCAACGCCTTGCCGATCTTCCCGAAGAGTTGCTCGAGGCTGCGAAACTGCGCCAAGTCGGGGTGTGTCAGCAGCAGACAGCCAAAAGCCGCCTTGGAATGGTGCCTCGCATGTCGCATGGTCCGCCCCGTCCGTTCATCTTCCCCGCCCCGTAGGTTTGGCAAAGGCAAATGGTTCCGAACGGGCATCAGCCACTTCTAGACCCATTGCGGGCTGTCGCAAAGGAAAAACCTCCGAGACCCAGTCGCTTTTCCGCGCCGGCATGACGAACCGCAAGCGGGCTGTTCCACCGGGCGTAGCCACCCGCATCAACGTTCAGAAGAAATGCTCCTCAAAATCGCCGTAAACCGGTGCGGCCAAACATGTTAAACCAACTTGGAAGTTGGTGGAGGCGGCGGGAGTTGAACCCGCGTCCCTGACAGAAAAACCGGCCGCGACTACATGCTTAGTCGGATCAGAGTTCTCGACTTGGCGGTAACGATCCGACTCGATCCGCCGCATCCAGCTTCTGAATAAGATCTCGGTGTAGGGCGCAGGAGCACCGCCTTTCACCCATCCTGCTGTGGCGTTCATCCCCCCCAGCAGGAGTCAAGGGGCGAACGTCGTGGCAACTTAGGCCGCGAGAGCCAGTTCTTCGTTGGCGTTTAATTTTTGGTTCGATGATTAACGAGGCCCACGAACCGTCCTCGGCATGCCGCCTCCGGCGCATCTTTCAGGTCGAAACCAATGCGCCCCCAGGCAACTTCATTAACTTCGCCGATGACGGGTGATTGGTCAAGGAGATGTCAGAATATCTCCAATAAACCCATTGAACCGCAGGGACTTGATCCGGGCGCGGAGCGGTTCCGCGCGACGCACGATGGAAGCGCCGCCTCAACGGCGGATTACGGGGAAGGTGGAGCTTTCTCGGCGTAGTTGATGCTCATGGCACCACCGAGGAGGTTCACGATGCGCCGGTTCACGGCGCCGAGTTCGCCCAGCATCTGGTGCACGCCGTGCTGCGCGGGGTAGTGCCGCAGGGATTCCAGGATGTAGGCGTAGGCCTGGGGGTTGCCGCAGAAGGCCAACCCAAAGACCGGCACCAAGAGCCGCAGATAGGCGTAATAGGCCGCACGCCAGGGCGCAAAATCCGGTTTGCCGAAATCCAGCGCGACCAAGCGCCCTCCGGGGCGTAGGACGCGCCAGATCTCCGCCAATCCACGGGGCAGATCGGCCAGATTGCGCAGGCCGTAACCGATGGTGACCAGATGGCACGAGCCATCCGGAAGTGGAAGGTTCAGCGCGTCCCCACAGGCAAAGCCCACCGTGGGCGCGGGAGACGTGCCTTGCCGTTTGACGGCCACGCCCAGCATGGCCCGGCTGAAATCGACCCCGATGACCGTTGCGCCGCGCCCGGCTAGGGCGAACGCCAGGTCGCCGGTGCCACAACAGAGGTCCAGGGCCATCTGTCCCGGCCGGGGGTCGGCCAGCGCCACGACGCGCCGCTTCCAGAGCCGGTGCAGCCCCGCGCTCTGGACGTCATTGATGAGATCGTAGCGCCGGGCGATGGCGCCGAAGAGGTGATCGACCTTCTTGGCGCGCTCCGCACCCGGATCATAGAAGCGGTTGGCCATGCAATCAGCCGGTTGGCAGGCGCTCTCCCTCGAGGCGGGAGACCACCGCCTGGGGGGGCTAGGCCGGCGCGGCCGGCAACGGACTGATCCGTGCGGCCGCGCGCTCAGTCAGGCGTGCGCTGGCCGGGGCGCGCCAAACGCGGTAGAGACTGCCCAAGCCCGCGAGCACGGCCAGCAGGTTCAAGATTTGCGAGCTGGCGTGGAACTTCGCGAAGCGCGCGGCGGCTTCTTCCTTCTGTGGGACGGTGGCGCTTTGGGCGTAGCGGACGCGCTGAAGTTCATGCATGCGTGGCTGCAGCCAGTGTCCGGAAAACACGCCGATCGCCAGCACGCCGGCCAGCAGCGAAACGTTGATCACATCGAAGGGACGTCCCGTGTAGAAGCAGTCGACGACCAGGTACACGAGCGCGAGCCCCGCGCAGCATTGCTGGAGCAGGAAGTAGCGTTCCAGCATGACTTCGGCGGCCCGGCCGGCATAGGGACGGGGGAGAAAGCTCAGCATCTCGTTGGAGAAGAAGGCCGGCCCCACCACCGCCGTAAAGAAGAGCGACGCGCCCACCCACACGACGATAATCAACAGACCCAGAAATCGTATCAGATCTCGCACGGCAGGAGGTTAGTCCACCGTCGCGGGGTCCTCAAGCTGGTAAAGTGGGTTGGCCCAGGCTGCGGCGAAGCCGATCAGCGCCCGGCAGATGGAGTACTCGAACGGTCCGCGCCAGTGCCGCCCGCCCGGTTGGCGGCCAGCCGGGCCAGGTAGCTGGCCGGGTTGGCCAGCAACTCGGCCAGACTTCCTTCCTCGGCCACCCGTCCTTGGCGAAGCACCAGAATGCGGTTGACCAACCCGAGGGCGTGCCATCGGTGGGTCACCATCAAGGTGGTGCGGCCCTGGGCAAGCCGGGCCAGGCTGGCCAGCACCAAGGCTTCGCTTTCGGCATCCAGGGCGCTGGTGGGTTCATCCAGGAGGAGGATGGGGGCGTCCTTCAGGAAGGCCCGAGCCAGGTTGAGCCGCTGTTTCTCCCCGACGCTGAGGCGGGCGGCCCCCTCGCCGATGGGAGTATCGTAGCCACGCGGCAGACGCGTGATGAAGCTGTCGGCGTGGGCCGCCCGGGCCGCCGCCTCGATCCGTTCCGGAGTGGCCTGGGGCAAACCGCAGCCGATGTTCTCCGCCACCGTCCCCGGCAGCAGGATGGTCTCCTGGGTGACGTGGGCCACCATCTGGCGGAGATCCGCCAAGCGGAGGGCTTTGAGATCGAGGCCGTCCAGTGTGACGCGTCCGCGTTGAGGATCGAAAAAGCGGGGCAAGAGCTGAAGCAGGGTCGTCTTCCCGGAGCCGCTGGGCCCCAGGATGGCCACTCGTTCTCCAGCGCGAATCTGGAGGGAAAGGTCGTCGAGCACCAACCGCTTGGGCTCGTAGCCGAAGCAGACCCGCTCCAAGCCCAAGGCGCCGGCCACCTGATGGGGTTGGTCCACGTCCTGGCCGGGGGCGGCGTCAGGTGGGCGGACGAGGCTGAGCGGAACGGGCTGCGGCGCCTCCTGAACCTCGAGCGGGGTATCCAGCAGGGCGAACACCCGCTGCGCGCCCGCGCCCGAGTGGGCCACCGAACTGCCTGCATGCGTGAGTTGGCTCAAGGGATCGTAGAACTGCGTCAAGTAGGCGAGAAAAACCACCAGGCCGCCGATGGAAAGGCGGCCGGCCGCCACTTCGCGGCTGCCCATCCAAACGACCGCCGCCGTGCCCAGGGCGAAGATGACCGAAACCGCCAGCCCGTAGAGGAGTTCGGAACCATGCTGGCGCAACCGGGAGGCGCGGGCGGCGCCTGAGCGCGCCGCAAACCGACCGGCCTCGCGGGCTTCCTGGGCGTTGCCCTGGATAATCGGCAGCGCGGCCAGACACTGCTGCACGGAGGCCGCGACCTGGCTGTCCGCCTCCTGGGCCTCAGCCGCGCGGCCGCGCATGCGCCGCCCGAACCGGTCGATTGAGAGCACCAACAGCGGGGCCACGGCGAGCGCGACCACCGTGAGGCGCCCGTTCAGGTGCAGCATGACCACCGTCATCATCCCCAACGACAACAGGGAGGCGCAGAAAGTCATGAAGCCCTGCTGGAACAGGGTTTGGAAGGCGTAGGGGTCCCAAGTGGCCCGGTAGATCATGTCGCCGCTTTGCGCGCCTTGATGGAACCGGAGCGAGAGCTTCAGCAGACGGTTGAAGACGGTGTGGCGGACCCGTCGGAGGCCCTCCAAGCCCACGCCGATCGCCATGTAGTTCTGCCAGGCGGCCAGCGCGGCCTGACCGGCGTAGAGGGCGAAGACTGCGGCTGCCGCCGCCGCCAGCAGGACCGGGCGGTCCAAGGGGACCCCCGTCGCCACCAGCCAGGCCGGCCACGGCGCGCCCCCGAGGATGGAATCGATCGCCAGGGCAATGGGCCAGGGCTTGAGCGCGCCCGCCACCGCGCTCAGCACCAACAGCCCGAGCGCCCCGGCGACCCGCCAGGCATCGGGAAGGAAAAAGGGCAGTGAGCGCCGCAGTTGCTTCATGCGCGGGGCCAGTCTACCGCCCCCGCCGCGGCTTCGTCCATAGGGGAGCGACGAACCGGGCGGGTCATCCAGGCGGGCTTAAGGTGACCGACGTAAGCCGCGTCTGCCGCCGGCCGCGCCGCTTTGAACGGTCTGGCGAATAGGCTTGCGGACCCGGGAGGTTTTCGGGCAAACATGCAGCCACACGCAGCTATCATTATGAAGAAATCGCTCACGATGTTCCTGACGCTGGGATTGGCGGTGGTACTTGCCACGGTCATTGCCGCGGACGCCTCGGTCCGGACGATCAAACGCGGGCAGGTCGTGCATATGGTCGCCTTCAAGTTCAAGACCGAGGCGACGAGCGCGCAAATCAAGACGGTCGAGGACGCGTTCAAGGCGCTGCCCACGAAGATCCCCCAGATCGTCAGTTTCGAGTGCGGCACCAACATGAGCCCCGAGAAACTCGACAAGGGCTTCACGCATGGCTTCGTGCTCACCTTCAAGAACGACAAGGACCGCGACGCCTATCTGGTCCATCCCGAGCACAAGGCGTTCGGCGGGATTGTGGGGCCGGTGCTGGCCGATGTGTTCGTGCTGGACTTCGTGAACAAGGAATAATGCCCTGCCCCCACTGAGAGGGGGGGGGTGAGTCGGCGCCGCCAGTTCGCGGCGGGCCCCGCCTGCGTTCTGACGGACGGGATCGCGCCTGTCGCCAAGGACTTGGGTGGCCGGGCCCGGCGGAAGGCTTTGACGTGACAGCGACCGGGTTTGCGTCTACCCTTTGCCCGGCTTGGAACCGTGTGTTCCCGGCGAGATCAAAGCTTGGCGAATGTCCAAAAGCGGCAAAACGACTGCGGCCCCGGCCGGCAATGTCCACGAGCTTCCCTACGAGGAGGCGCTGGGCAAGCTGGAGGCCATTGTGGAAGCCATGGAGAGCGGGGAACTGCCGCTGGAGGCCCTGCTAGCCCGGTATGAGGAAGGGGTCCGCCTGGCGGAAGTCTGCCAGCACAAGCTGGCGGCCGCCGAAGCCCGGATTCAACAGCTCGAACGAACGGCGAACGGGACTTTGGCCCTGAAACCCCTCGCCCTGCCCGCGGATGCCCCCGAAGACGTGACTCATGAGCCGCTATCTTGACATGGTCGATTGTCCCACGCACGTGAAGAAGCTCACTCTGGAGCAGTTGAGCCATTTGACCGACGAAATCCGGCACGAACTCATCACCGTGCTCTCCAAGCACGGCGGCCACCTTGGCCCGAATCTCGGGGTGGTGGAGTTGACCGTCGCGCTGCACCGGGTGTTCAGCACTCCCAAGGATAAGTTTGTATGGGACGTCAGCCACCAGTGCTACGTCCACAAGCTCCTCACCGGGCGCAAGAGCCGTTTTCACACCATCCGCACCACCGGCGGGCTCAACGGCTTCGCCTTGCGGTCCGAGAGCGAACACGACAGCTACGGCGCCGGCCACGCGGGCACGGCCATTTCGGCGGCCTTGGGCATGTGCGCGGCCCGTGACCGCCGCGGTGGCGACGAGAATGTGGTCTGCATCTTCGGCGACGCCGCCCTGACCAACGGCATTTCCTTCGAGGGGCTCAACAACATCGCCCACACCACCAAGCGGTTCATTGGCATCCTGAACGACAACGCCTGGAGTATCACCAAGAACGTCGGGGCGATTGCAAGTTACCTCAACAAGATCATCACCCACCCCCGCTATACGCGCCTGCAGAAGGACTTCGAGCGCTGGTTGCGCCGCGTGCCCAAAGGCGACCTGGCCCTGCGCCTGGGCCACAAGTGGGAGGAGGCGATCAAGGGCGCGGTGACCGAAGCCGCCCTCGAACCCGGCGCCCGGCCCGAGGACAAGGACGGCCGGGTCGGCTACGGCAGCAGCCTGATCTTCGAGGAGATGGGGCTGCGGTACCTCGGGCCCATCGACGGGCACGACCTCCCGTTGTTGATCGAATGCCTCGAGTACGCCAAGGCCTGCGACCAGCCGATCGTTATCCACGTCATCACCCAGAAGGGCAAGGGTTTCGACGCGGCCCTGCGGCAACCCGAGAAGTTCCACGGGGTCGGCCCCTACGATGTCGTCACCGGGGACAGCCCGCCGGTGAAACCGGGCACTCCGCCCGCCTACCAGGACGTGTTCGGGCAGACCATGGTGAAGCTCTGCCGGCGCGACAGCACCTTGGTGGGGATCACGGCCGCCATGCCTTCGGGCACGGGCCTGAAGTTCCTCGAGCAGGCGTTGCCCGACCGGTTTTACGACGTGGGAATCGCCGAGGAGCACGCGGTGATCTTCGCCGCCGGGATGGCCACCATGGGCTATCGGCCGGTTTGCGCCATTTACTCGACGTTCCTCCAGCGGGCCTACGATTGCATCGTTCACGACGTGGCACTGCAGGACCTGCCGGTGGTCTTCTGCATGGACCGCGCGGGGCTTTCGGCCAACGACGGTCCCACCCATCACGGCTTGTTCGACATCGCCTCCCTACGGTGTGTGCCGAACCTGATCGGCATGGCACCCAAGGACGAGGACGAGCTGGCGGACATGATGTTTACCGCCACCCACCAGCAGCATCCCGTCTGCATCCGGTATCCCCGCGGGACGGCGGAAGGGGCGCCGATCAAGGAGCATCCGGCAATGTTGGAGGTCGGCAAGGCCGAGGTGTTGCAGCATTATGCCGGCGCCGGTCGGCGGAAGGTGGCCTTTGTGACCGTGGGCAATATGCACAAGATGGCCCTGGCCGCCGCCGCGGAACTCGCCAAGGAGGACATTGACGCGGTGGTCATCAACGCCCGCTTTACCAAGCCGATCGACGGCGCGACCATTGAGTTCTTTGCGCGCAGCGCGGACGTGGTGGTGACCATCGAGGACCATGTGGCTCCGGGCGGCTTCGGCAGCAGCGTGCTCGAGTTGCTCAACGAGCGGCGCGTGGCCACCCCGGTGGTGATCACGGCCTGGCCCGACCAGTTCATCGAACACGCTTCCAGCGTGGACTACCTGCGCAAGAAGTATGGCCTGACCGCCGAGGCGATCTGCGAGCGGGTCCGTGCCACCCTGGCGCAAGACCAAGGGCAAGCGTTGCCCCGCGCCGTGACCGCCTGAACGCCCACGCGGGTCCCTCCATGCGGAGGCGGCTCGGAACCGACCCGGTGAGTGACCGGGCGACCGGACGCGACAGCGATTTTACGTTTCGACGCAGCGAACAACCAGCAACCTTATGGCTTATCAAAACGTGGTTCCCCCCCAGGGCGGGCGTGTCAGTATCGCCGCCGGCAAGCTCCAAGTCCCCAACAACCCGGTGCTGCCGTTTATTCGTGGCGACGGCACCGGCCCGGATATTTGGGCCGCCAGCCAGCGGGTCTTCGACGCCGCCGTGAAGCAAGCCTATGGCGGCGCCCGCCAAGTGGTCTGGTTCGAGGTCTTCGCGGGCGAAACCGCCAAGCAGAAGTTCGACAACTGGCTGCCGGACGACACGGTGCAGGCGTTCCAAGAGTATCTTGTGGGCATCAAGGGGCCGCTTACCACGCCCATCGGCGGCGGCATCCGCTCGCTCAACGTGGCGTTGCGCCAGATGCTGGACCTGTACGTTTGCCTGCGCCCGGTGCAGTACTTTACGGGCGTCCCTTCGCCGGTGAAGCGCCCGGAGAAGGTGGATATGGTTATTTTCCGGGAGAATACCGAGGATATCTACGCCGGCATCGAGTATCTCGGCGGTTCGCCCGAAGCCGGGAAAGTGCTGGCCTTCCTGGCGAAGGAGTTTCCCAAGGACTTCAAGAAGATCCGATTCGGCACGGCCGAGGCGGGGGCGGAGTTCCTCGCCGCCTCCGGCGAGGCCATCGCCCCGGCCGAGTTGAGCGTGGGGGTGGGCATCAAGCCCGTCTCCCGGCTCGGCACGACCCGCTTGGTCAAGGCCGCCATCGACTACGCGCTGACGCAGAAGCGCCGCTCCGTCACCCTGGTCCACAAGGGGAACATCATGAAGTTCACCGAGGGCGCGTTCCGGGACTGGGGCTACGAGGCCGCCGAGCGGCTGTACGGCAACCGGGTCTACACCTGGGCGCAGTGGGAACGCACCAAGAAGGCCAAGGGCGAACCTGCCGCCAACGAGGAGCAGAAGGCCGCCCTGAAAGGCGGCGCGATCCTCATCAAGGACGCCATCGCCGACATTACCCTCCAACAGGTCCTCACCCGGCCCGAGGATTTCGATGTCATCGCGACGCTGAACCTGAACGGCGACTACCTCAGCGACGCTTTGGCGGCGCAGGTGGGCGGCATTGGGATCGCCCCCGGCGGCAACATCAATTACGTCACCGGCCACGCCATCTTCGAGGCCACCCACGGCACCGCGCCGAAGTACGCGAACCTCGACAAGGTCAACCCGGGCAGCGTCGTGCTCAGCGGCGAGATGATGTTCCGCTACCTGGGCTGGAACGAAGCGGCCGATCTGATCCTCAAGGGCCTCAACGGGGCGATTGCCTCCAAGCGGGTCACTTACGATTTCGCGCGCCTGATGGAAGGGGCCACAGAAATCAAGTGCTCCGAGTTTGGCGACAATCTGATCGCCCACATGTAGAGACGGGGGGCGGTTCAGGCGGGACGCGGCCGGACTCCGGGTCGGCAAGGGCCGGCGGCCGTGTCGTTGCAGGATGCCGTTCGGCTGGAACGGACGGCGTGGTCTGGCTATCAAGGACACTAAAGCCTGGCCGCGCTTCGACCGATGGGATGTAGGATCGGCGGATCCGCTGACGGCGAGATCCGGCATGGTAGATTTGGCTTCTCTGGAGGCTCACGGACGCTGGTGGGTGGGCTCATGGCGTTGCAGCGGGGCAGGGGAGGCGACCATGCCGGGGTTACGCGGCGGTCTCGGCGAACGAATACCTGTTGCGATCGGGTTCGCCCTGGCAGCCTTGATCCGATAGAGAGCGCCCACATGTCTTCGCATCCCCCTGAAGGTAAGAAAATCCTGCTTATCGACCGGAGCCGGACCCTGACCCGGGTCATGACCGGCGAGTTGCACCGGATGGGATTTACGGTGGAGGCCATGGGTTCCGCCGCAGGCGGATTGCTGGCCGCCGCGCACTGGCACCCCGATCTCATTGTCTCCAGCGTGGAGGTGGGGGAAATCAGCGGCTACGATTTGTGCGCGCTGCTGCGGTTGATCCCCGAACTGGCGGGAGTGCCGGTGATCCTCATCAGCAGCAGTGAAGCGGACCTTCTCAAGCGCAAGGCGGCGGATGCGGGAGCGGACTACTATGTCCACAAGGACCACCACTTCGTGCCTCATTTCGTCCAGACGGTGGAAGTGGCCTTCCACTTGGCGGTCCCCGCGTCGGCAGAAGGGCTTCTCGCCCCCCGGCGCATCCGGCGAGTACTGGTGGTGGATGACTCGCGGGTCATGCGCCGGATTATCCGGAACATTCTGGGCAGTACGGGAATTACCGAGATCGAGGAGGCGGAGCACGGCGCGGCCGCCCTGCAGCGGTTGGCGCACGCCACGTTCGACCTCGTCATCACCGACTGGAATATGCCAGTGATGGACGGTCTGGCCTTGGTCAAAGCAATCCGACAGGATCGCCGGCACGCCAGCCTCGCTGTGGCGATGGTGACTACCGAAGGTAGTCACGACGCTGTCGCGGCGGCGAAGGCGGCCGGTGCCGACGGTCATCTCTGTAAACCGTTCAGTGTTGAGTCGCTAAAGCGCCTCGTTAAAAACCTCCAGCCCGAAGGGAAGTGACCCTTCGGCCAGGAGGCGGTCGTGCCTTCTCCCGACCAACCCGGTGACCGCTGGGGGGGGCACGTCAGGCGGCACCTGGAAAGGGAGGCCTCAGAACTGCAGGTAGAGGCACTTGAGGTAGTGCGCCTCAGGGAAGGTCGCGGCGTGGTCAGGCGGGTGGGCGGTGGCGGCGAGTTCACGGAAGGGCCGCCGCGAGGCCTGGGCGGCGGCGCGAACCGTACCGAAGAACTCCTCCGCCGATACATGGGCGGAGCAGGACGCGGCCACGAGGATTCCCCCCGGGTGCAGGGTCCGCAGGCCGTCGGCAGCCAGCCGGCCGTAGGCGCGAATCGCGGCCTCACGCTCGGACTCCCGCTTCGCCAGCGACGGAGGATCGAGGATCACTAGGTCGAAACGGGCGCGCGCATTCTGCTGCAACCAGGCGAAGGCGTCTGCCTGCACCGTTTCCCGACGGCGGTTGGCGATGCTGGAGTCGGCCTGGTTCAACTCGAAGTTCCGGTCTCCTGCCGCCAAGGCATGGGCGCTGATGTCGACATCCGTCACCGCGGCGGCCCCGCCCCGGGCGGCATAGAGCGAAAATCCCCCGGAGAAACTGAATGCGTTGAGCACGGCCCGCCCCGCCGCCAGTCCCTCCACCCGGCGGCGGTTCTCGCGCTGGTCAAGGAAGAAACCGGTCTTCTGGCCGCGCTGCACTTCCGCCTCGAAACGCAGGCCGGTCTCGAAGAACACCGGGCTCCCTGCGAGCGGGGGACCCGAAAGCAACTGACCGTCCTCGAGCTGGAACTGCCGCCGGGCCACGTCAAGGCTGTTACGACTAAGGCGCAGGATGAGTTGCGTGGGGCGGAGGGTGTCGCAGATCAGTTGGCTGATTTCCGGCAGGCGCGGGAGCCAGGCGGCGGTGTAGAGCTTGAGCACCAGCACCGATCCATAGCGATCCAGCACCAAGCCCGGCCAGCCATCGTTTTCGCCGTGAACCCACCGGTAGCCATCCGTCCCCTCGCCGATGACCCCCTCGCGCCGGGACAGGGCCGCCTGCAGACGCTGCCGCCACCAAGCCTCATCCAGCGTGACGGGTTTGCCGGCGTGGAGGATTCGGACGCGGAGCGGTGAGTGGGGATCGAAGAGACCGACGGCCAGGAAGCGGTCGCGCCGGTCATAAAGGACCGCCAATTCCCCCAGACACCCGGGGCGGTTCTGCTCGCGCACGCTCCCGGCGAAGAGCCAGGGATGGCCAGCGCGGACGGCCTCCTCTGCGGCGGCGGTGATTCGCAGGCGCAGGCGCGGCGCGCCAGGCGTCGGGGCGTCGGGCGTGCGCTTGGTTTCCGGGTTCGGGTCCATGTCCGCGAGCGGGTCCGAAATTGGCAGGGCGATCCCCCAAGTGGGGGAGGGG
>CAYYMW010000102.1:0-8974 GCA_964472515.1 uncultured Verrucomicrobiota bacterium
GTGATGTCCCCAGCCCGCTCTCGGGGCGGGTGGTGGAGATTCCGGTCAAGGTGGGCCAGGCCGTGAAAGAGGGCGACCATGTGCTCACTCTGGAAGCGATGAAGATGAACACCAGCGTCTTCGCCAACCGCTCCGGCACCGTGACTGCCATCAAGACCGCCGTCGGCGAAGCCGTGCAGGAAGGCGCCGGCTTGATGACCATCGGCTAGTGCCGGTCTGACCGCGTCGGGCCGCCTTCCTGCGCAGACGATCTTGCGGGGGGCGGCCTTGCGTACTGCTTGGTTCATGACCGAGGCCCGGGAACTCCGCTGCCGCCAGTTGGATCGCTGGACGCTCCACGAGTACGGGTTGGTCCGCTCGACCAACGACGTCGCCGGCGGGCTCCCGGCCTGGCACGCGGTGAGGGCGGAATCCCAGTCTGCCGGGCGCGGTCGTTGGCGTCGGGTCTGGGTTTCGGACGTTGGTGGTCTCTGGATCTCGGCCGTACTGCCCTTGGAGGGCGATTTGGGACGTTGGCTGGCGTTGCCGCTGGCTGTGGGGCTCGCCGTGGTCCGTACCCTGGCTCTGGCAGGGGTTTCCGGTTTGCGGCTGCGTTGGCCCAATGACGTGCTGCTTGGGGAAGCCAAGCTGGCCGGGCTGTTGCTCGAGCACCTGCGTCCCGGGTTGGCGGTCGCTGGCATCGGGATCAACGTGGATAACGCCCCTGCCAGTGTGGATGCCTCGCTGCGGCACACGAGCACACGTCTGCGCGACGTTTCCCCGGCGGCGCCCCCCATCGACCAACTCGCCGCCTCCCTTCTGGTCGAACTTGGGCGCGTCCACAATACGATGCGCCAGCAGGGCTTTGCCGCCTTGCTCCCGGAGGTGAACGCGCTCTGGCAGCCCCGGCAGGTCCAGCTCGACCTGGGCGCCGGTCGGTTGGCGACCGGTTCTTTCGGCGAAGTGGACGCCGAGGGACGCCTCGCATTGCGTGAGGCCGGCGGTCAAGTCTCTTGGCACTCCGCCGGGGAAGTCATACAATTAAAGGAACTGTCATGAAGAATCTACTGTCACTCTCCCTGCTCATCGGGCTCGCCTGGCTCTCCGTGGCTGACGAAGCCGAGCATTCGGCCATCCAACCCGTGCCCCGCGACGGCGGCTGGCTCGACCGCCACAAACTCATCAACCAGCGGGTGACCGAGGCCGGCGACAAGTCTCAGGTCATCTTCATCGGCGATTCCATCACCCAAGGCTGGGAAGGGGCGGGGAAGGACGTCTGGGAGAAGTACTACGCGCCCCGCCATGCGGTGAACTTGGGGATCGGTGGCGACCGCACCCAGCACGTCCTTTGGCGGTTGGACAACGGCAACCTCGACGGTCTCAAGCCCAAGGCCGCCGTCGTGATGATCGGTACCAACAACTCCAACGGCGAGGACAACACCCCCGGTCAGGTCGCCGACGGCGTGGCGGCCATCGTGACCAAGTTGCGCACCAAGCTGCCCGACACCCAGATCCTGTTGGTAGCCATCTTCCCCCGCAGCGAGAACTTCGCCGTGCAGCGTGGCAAGGTGTTGATGGTGAACCAGGTCATCCGCAAGCTCGCCGACGGCAAACACGTTCACTGGGTGGATTTCGGCCACGAATTCGTGCGCTCGGACGGCCTGATTCCCCGCGACCTCATGCCCGACTACCTCCACCTCTCCCCCAAGGGTTACCGGATCTGGGCCGAGGCCATCGAGCAGCAGTTGAGCGGCATCATCGGCGACTCCGCCGTGCAACCATAGCCTGGTCCGGAGCTGGATTTGGACAAATGCAGCCCGCATGGACCTCAACGAAACCTATTGGGAGGGCTGCTACCAAGCCGGGGACACCCACTGGGACAAGGGTGCTCCCTCGCCCGGCTTGGTGGACTTCCTGACGGCCCGTCCGGAGCTTCAGTGCGGTTCGGTCCTCGTGCCGGGCTGCGGTACGGGGCACGATGTGCGCGCCTGGGCGGGCGCTGGTTTCGACGCCACCGGTCTGGACATCGCGCCCAGCGCTGTGCGCTTGGCGACTGAGCGAACCGCCGGCACGGGCTTGAAGGCTGAGTTTCGACAGGGCGACTTTCTGGCGGACACCTCATGGCGGCGGTTTCAATGGCTCTTTGAGCATACGCTCTTCTGCGCCATCGATCCCGCCCGGCGCGACGAGTACGTCCGCGCCGTGTTGCGCTGGGTGGAGCCAGGGGGCCATCTCCTGGCCGTTCACTACCTCATTGACGACCAGGATGGGCCGCCTTTCGGCACCACCCGGGAGGAGGTCCTGAGCCGGTTCCAACCGCATTTCCGCCTCATCGAGGACTGGGTGCCGCGCTCGTATCCGAACCGGACGGGCTTGGAACGGGTCTTCTGGTGGCGCCGGGAGGCGCCAGTCACAGGTACTTCTGCAGGATGATGCGCAGGTCCGCCTTGGTCTTGGCGGGCCAGAGCTGGCGGTCGGTCAGCAGCGCGTTCTCCAACGCGGAATGGCAGGGGTAACCGGGTTGGTCGGGGATCCGGGGGAGCACGTCTTGGAGGATGGCCTTGGCCTGGGCGGCGTTGCGGTGGAGGTTCTCGATGATCATCTCGACCGTGACGTGCTCCTCGTCCTGCTTCCAACAATCGTAATCCGTCACCATCGCCATGGTGGCATAGGCGATTTCGGCTTCACGGGCGCACTTGGCCTCTCCGAGATTGGTCATGCCGATGACATCGTAGCCCAGTTTCTGGTTGGTGAGAGACTCCGCCCGGGTGCTGAAGGCGGGTCCCTCCATGTTCACGTAAGTGCCCCCGTCGTGGACCTTGGCGCCTACCTTTCGGCAACTCGCCAGGACCAGTTGGCGCAATTCCTCGCAGATGGGATCGGCGAACGCGACATGGGCCACGATCCCGCGGCCAAAGAACGTGTGCTCCGCCGACTTCTTGGTGCGATCCACAAACTGGGTGGGCAGCACAATATCGCACGGGTGATACTTCTTCTGGAGCGAGCCCACGGCGCTGACGCTGATCACCCACGCCGCGCCGAGCTTCTTCAGTGCCCATAGATTGGCGCGGTGGTTCAACTCGCTGGGCAGAATGCGGTGGCCCCGGGCATGGCGCGGCAGGAACACCACCGGCCGGCCGCCGATTTCGCCGGTGAGCAGTTGGTCCGAAGGCGCACCGAAGGGCGTCTTCACCGTCACCCACTTGCGTTTCTCGAGCGCCTCCAGCTCGTACAAGCCACTGCCGCCGATGATGCCCACGCGATAGGTTGCCATAGTCGGAATGCTGCGTTGCGTTTGAATCCGGGTCCAACCGGCAAATTGTTGCGGCCGGTCGATCGTGCGTTGAGCATCGCGGCTGCCCGGCCTGCGGGCAAGGGTAAATCGGCCCGTCGGGGGCATCCCGTCAGCCTGTTGTTCCACCGCCGCCCACGCTGCCATGCCAACCCCGAGCCTGCCCTTCGTGGCCACCACGCTGGCCGACCGAAGAACCGCTTGGCGCAACACCGTCCAACCGCCGACCCTCAACCACGCCAAACCACCGCCAGCCCACCGCCATCTCGCCGTGCGCAGCACCCCTCCGCGTCCCAAAGCGACGCCCGACCATTTTCGGCAAGTCCCCCGTCGCTCGGGGGACGACCGGCAATAGCCCAGCACTTCAGTGGTGGGTGCCCGTCCCCATTCAGATTCTCCGCTAGTCCCGCGCGCCGTCGCGGGACGAGAGAAACCAATCTCCGTGCTTGGCCGCCTCCCACCCATCTACCCCCCGTCTGGCCGTGCGCAGCCCGGTGCCCGGGACAGCTTGTCCCGGGTTCTCCCACCCGTGGCTCATCCCGCCGTGCGCAGCCCGGTGCTCAGCGCTTGGGCGGCGCGCAGCGGAGTCATAAGGCAACTCCATTCGCCGAACGCCGCGCTACAATTGTCATATGATGAAACGTTACCGCGTGGGTTTCAGACACCGGTTCTCTTAGGGTTCCGGAAGTTGAATGAAGGAGCGAAGTTGCGCAAAAACGGCTCCCTTCGAGGCGGGTTCAAGGACATCAACTACAACCGTGTAGCTACAACACTTCACTTCGTCCAAGTCCTTCTTTGCCCATAGCGTGTGCGCAATCCAATCGGCATGACCTGTGCTAGAAGGCTGCACAAGGCGCGAAACCAGCAGAACGTCGTCCGGATATCTATAGATCCGAACCATTAGTTTGCAGGAAGACCAAGGAGGCGAAGACATCGCTTCGCCAGTCTCCGAACGAAAGGTGCAAGTGTTTGGAAGCACTGGAAAAGGCAGGGATCGTGCCAAGAATCTGTAACTGTTTGTCGCGCTTACGGAGAACTTAGGAGTTTCGAGTGCGTAGGCATTCTTGGCGAACTGGAATCCTCGAGCAAGCGAGACATCGCCATAATGCTGAACCGACCCACACCCAACAGCAAGCATCAGGATGCCACCCAGACAAAGAACTAGACTCTTCATAACGCGGTTTATTGAACGCCAAGCACTTGCTGGCGGAGCACCTCTGGATGAAAAAGAGGTTGGGATTCGATGCCCATTTATTGTGGCTTCAGGTTAGCCGCGGGCGCCAGAATTCCAAGCGCTTTCGCGACTTCTCGCTGGCCTTTCGGACGCGCGGCCAAACCACCAGCGCAGGGCTCCCTTGCCAAGCGCGCCGGACGAAGGCACCTTTGCCTGCCGTCCGCAGCAGCTCAGAGCGATCCCGCGAAGTGAAGCGCGGCTGCAGTCGGGCGAGTTGGCGAATCTATGAATACCACCAGAAAATGGCGCGTCGCGGGGGTCAACTTTGACCACATGCACATGGGCGACCTGCTGCGGATGGTGCATGAGCATCCGCAGGCGGAGATCGTTGGCCTTGCGGACGAACAGCCCGCCCGGATGGCGTGGTCCATCGACCAATTCGGCCTGTCGGCAGACCGCGTGTTTACGGACTATCGGGCCTGTCTTGAATGGACAAGGCCCGACGTGGTCATTCTGTGTCCCGCCACCGCCGGGCACGCCGATTGGCTCGAGAAGGTTGCGCCATTCCAGGTGCATGTGCTGATGGAGAAACCCTTCGCCACGAGCCTGGCGGACGCAGACCGGATGATCCGCGCTCAAGCGCAGGCCGGCCGGCAGTTGGCCATCAATTGGCCGCTTCGCTGGGTGGCCAGTCACGTGACCGCCAAGCGGTTGCTGCACGAAGGCGTCATCGGTCGGTTGGCGGAGGCGCATTATTACGACGGCAATCGCGGCCCGCTCTACCACACCGCCGCCAAGATCGAACTGGAGCCAACCCCGGCCGACAAGGCTGCGAGTTGGTGGTACCAGCGTGCCAGCGGCGGCGGTTCCTTGTTGGACTATCTCGGGTATGGCGTCACCCTGGGCACTTGGTATCACGATGGCGCCCGTCCCCTTGAGGTGACCAGTGTGGTGGACATTCCCGAGGGGTTGGAGGTGGATGAGCACAGCATCACGGTGGCGCGCTACGCGTGCGGGCTTTCCAAGTTCGAGACGCGCTGGGGCACGTTCACCGATCCGTGGAAACACCAGCCCCAACCCCAGTGCGGCTTTGTCCTCAAAGGAACCGACGGCACCATTGCCAGTTACGACTACGCGCCGACGATCCGCGTCCAGACCAGGCGGCAACCCGAGGGGTGGGACCAGGCTGTCGATGAGTTGCGCGCGCCATGCTCCAACCCCATCGAGTACTTCCTCCATTGTCTGGAGCGCGAGCTGCCCATCGAGGGGCCGCTCTCTCCGGCGGTTTCGCGGATCGGTCAGCAGATCGTGGATACGGCCATCGCGAGCGCTCGTGAGAAGCGGACCCTGCCTTTGATCGAAACTGGCTCCGCTGGCTGAGCCGCGCGTCAACGGCCCGCTGGCGCCGGTCCCGGCAACATGGCCAGCCAGCGACGGAGTTCGGCGGGATCGCCTCCAAACAGGAGCGAACCCGGAACAATGGAGTCCGCCCCCGCTGCCGCCAGCAGCGGCACGGTCTCGCGGCGAATCCCGCCGTCGGCCTGGATTTGCACGGGCAGCCCCCGTTGGCGGATCAAGCCGCGCAGCGCGCGGATTCGCTCCGGTTGGCGGGGGTCCATTCCCACCCCCTTGATGCCTACCTCGGTGCCCATCAGCGTGACCACATGGAGCTCGGGCAGGAGTTCGTCAAGGACCGAGAGAGACTCCCCGAGCGCGAGCGATACCCCGGCGCTCCTGCCCAGGTGTCGGATGGCGCGGACGATCCCTGCCGCGTCGCGGGCCGAGTCATGGCAGAAGATCAAGGTGTCTGCGCCGGCTTCAACGAAAGGCTCGATCCAGGCAGCCGGTTCGCGGGTCATCAGGTGAACCTCGAACGGCTTCCGCGTGTGCGGGCGCAACGCGCGAACCAGATCCGGAAAGAACAGCAGGCTCGGGACATAATGGCCATCGGCCACATCCAGATGGTACGAGTCCACGAAGGGATCCACCCCGCGGATCTCGGTGGCCAGATTCGACAGGTCGGCGGACCAGAGGGAGGCGGAAAGGCGAAGCATGGTGGTTTACTGCCTGCCGGGGAAGTGCCGGGCCAGGAAGGCGTTGATCGCGGTGCGGAGGTCGTTGGAGTAACCGCGCAGGCTCCGCGACTTGGGTGTAATCTCCTGGAACTCCGCGCGGGGCAGTCGCGCCGCCAGTTGCTCGCCCAGTTCGTAGGGATGCACCGGGTCCTCGCGGCAGGCGAGGATCAGCGTCGGAATATCAAGGCTCGCCCAATCGGGGAAGGGAGGGCAGGGGGAATCCGCCGGGATGCGCTCGTACTTGGCGGCGGTTTCGGTGGCACGCGGATCATCCAACAACCGCAACAGGGTCTCCGCTGAATCGAGACACTGCTCCCGGAGGAGGGCATACTCCAGAGACGCTTCCAAGTGCTGCCTGGCCAGCGGCGGGTCGAATTCGCGCAGCAGGCGGCCCAGCAAGGGGAAAACCTGCAGATGCGTGCCGCCCGGGCCGTCTACCCAGGCCGGGCGCACCAAGACCAGTCCCTGCGCCATCCCACGATGTCGGAGCGCCCCGTTCAGAGCCAAGGCCGCGCCCATCGAGATGCCGCCCCAAACGGCTTGGCGCACGCCCCGGTGCCGCAACAACGCGGCCAGGTCATCGCTGAACGTGTCGAACCGCAGCTTCTCCGGCTCGCCCAGGGGGCGGGTCTCGCCGTGCCCGCGGCAGTCCATCGAGATAAGCCGAAGCCCGTCGCGTGGCGGGTAGAGCCCCAGTGGTTGCGTGAGGTCACCCCCCAGACCGTGCTGGAAAAGGAGCACCGGCCCGGTTCCTTGATCGCGGTAGCGGAAACTCAGTTGGTCGTGGTGGAAGATGGGCATGAGTCTCGGTTCGTGGTGGCCAGTTTCTGGTTCAGGAAGGAGACGCTGGAGGGCACCTGGGCCTCGGTCAGGCTGTGCAGAACCAAAGGACCCGCATAGCCGGCCTGGTGCAGCAGGCGCAGATAGAGATCGTAGTCGAGCAACCCCGTGCCGGCGGCCTCATGGCCGGCGCGGCCATCGCGACTCAGATCCTTCGCGTGCGCGAGCACGATGCGGCTGCCGAGCAGGTCGAACGCCTCCGTCAGGATCTCCCGCATGCGTGGCAGACTGCCCGCTTTGAATAGGTTCGCTCCATCCATGACGATGCCCAGTTGCGGGGACTGCATCTCCTGGAGCAGTTGGTGCGCCCTTTGGGCGGAATCAACCACGTTGCCGACTTCCGGTTCGATTCCCAGCGTGAGGCCAGACGTCTCCGCCATGGCCAGGGCTTGGCCCAGATGCGCCGTCAGATCGGCCCAGGCGTCGGGCCGGTCGTTGGCGGGGTGCCAACGCCAGGGATCCTCCGGATCGCGGGTGCCCGCGCACAGCGTGATCACCTTGGCTCCAAGGGTCCGGGCGGCGCGTAGCAGGACCGACAGCCGTTGAAGTCCTTCCTCCCAGACCTCGCGGCGTGGATGGATCAGGTTAAACGTGCCCGAGACGGCCGTGATTTCGAGGCGATTCCGTTCGGCCGCCCGTTGGACCCGGCAAAGGAGTTCGTCCGGGATCGCTTCGGGCAGCGTTGGCAGGCCGCAAACGGAGAAGTTGAACTGCACCGCGGTCAGGCCGTGCGCCGCGACGGCTTCGAAGGCCTCCTCGACCGTGCGCCGCGTAAACGTCTTGGCAAAGATCCCCAGCTTCATGCGCTACAGTTCTCCCGTCACCTGCGCGGGTCTCACCACCTCGCCCGTGCGCACGGATTCGGCGATCGCGGCCAATGCCCGGACGGCGGCCAGACCATCGGTGGCCGTGGCGCCCAGTTGAGGCACCCCTTGGAGGATGGTGTCCGCGAACGCCTCCAACTGGAGCTTGTAGGTGTGCGCATCCTCGCCAAGCGGACGGCGGTATTGACGGTCCTTGGCCGAGAAACACTCGACTTCGCTGGCCTTGTGGAACCAGGGCAGGTGCAGGCGGGCGTTCACGGAGCCATGCTCGCCGTTGAGGCGGAAGCCTTCCTCGAAATCGCCGCAGACCGGGACGGTGAGGTCGAGATGGCCCAATGCCCCACTGGCGAAGCCCGTCTCGATGAACCAGCCGTGCGCGTTGCCCAGGATGCGGTGCCGCGCCCGCACCCACTCGATATCCCCGCCCAGGAACCGGGCCATGTCGGCGAGGTGGCTGCCGTGCGTGACCAGGAAATAGCGCGCCTTGTCCTGCTTGAGATTCACCTCCGGCCGCACTGCTTGGCTGCTCGTCACCTGCACCGGTTGAAGATTGTCGGTCATCGTGTACCGGTAGACGGAGTCGTAGTACCACGCTCGCAGGCTGAAGATCTCTCCGACCTGCTCTTGCACGAAGCGCCTGGCAAAAGCCACTCCCGGGTCAAACCGCCGGTTATTGCCGATTTGGACCACGCGGCCGCTGGCCGCCGCATCGGCCACCAGTTGTTCGCACTCCGCCACCCCCAGCCCCAGCGGCTTCTCCACCAGCACATGCTTGCCCGCGGTCAGGGCC
>CAYYMW010000102.1:8984-18093 GCA_964472515.1 uncultured Verrucomicrobiota bacterium
TCCGTGCCACGTGGAAGGCGTCCGCGATCCCGATGATCACTGCCTCGATATCGGAGTCGGCCAGCAGGTCGGCATAGCGCGCATAGACGCGTTTGGGCCGATGCATGGCGGCGGCGCGGTTGCGGAGGTCCTCTGCGGCGTCGCAGACGGCGAAAAGCTCAACATTCCGCGCCTTGTGGCAGGCGTCAAAGTGGGCTATTTGGGCAATGTTGCCGCACCCGAGCACCCCCACCCGCAGCCGACGCGATTCCTTGTTCATGGGGAGCCCTCAAATCTGGAGTTCCAGGTATGCTACGTCCAGCCAACGGTCGAATTTGTAGCCCACGCGCTTGAAGTGGCCCACCTTCTCGAAGCCGAAACCCTCGTGCAGTCGGAGGCTGGCCTGATTGTCGGCATCGATGGCGGCAATGATCGCATGCAGGCCTTTGCGTTTGGCCGCCTCGACCGATTCGGCCAGCAACAGCCGCCCGATGCCCCGGCCGCGCTGGTCTGCTGCCACATAGACCGAGTTCTCCGTGGTGAACCGATAACCCGGCCGCGCGTGATAACGGCTGAGCGAAGCCCAGCCCACCACCCGGCCCCCCTCATTTAGGGCGACAAACATGGGATAGCCGTCCCGCTCGTGCTCGGCGAACCACTGTATTCGAGCCGCGAGGGTGGTGGGTTCGTAATCGTAGGACGCAGTCGTGTTCAGGACCGCTTCGTTGTAGATCTCGAGTATGGCCGGGACGTCCCCCAGCACCGCCGGGCGGATCACGATGGATGCGGCGCCCATAACCGGTCACTCGAGACCGCGCATGATGCCGGCCATGGCGATGGCCGTCTGGGCGGCCTCGGCGCCGCGGTTGTGCTTCGGATCGAGGCAACGTGCCTTGGCCTGTTCCTCGTTTTCCAGCAGCAACACCTCGTGGATCATCGGGACGCCCCCCCGGATCTGAAGCTCGATGAGGGCTTCGGTGACGCCGCGGCCGATATGCTCGGCATGCGTGGTCTGGCCCCGCAAGATGACCCCGAGACAGATGACCGCTTCATAGACGGGTTCTTCGCAGGCCGCCAGTGCCGCCGCCACCACGGGGATTTCGAAGGCCCCCGGCACGCGCACGACCTTGATCTCCTGGGCGCCGGACTTCTCCAGCGCCGCCACGGCCGCGTTGAGCATGGATTCGACGTATTCGCCATTGTACTGCGAGGCGACGATGGCGTAGCAGGCCCCCTTGAGGCGGTCTGCGGACGGTTTGATGGTCTTGAGCATAGCCTGACAACAAACGTGTGGTTAGAGCGAGTGGCCCATCTTTTCCCGCTTGGTCTTGAGGTAGCGGGCGTTGTGGGGATTGGGGGCAACCCGGATGGGGATCTGTTCCGTCACTTCCAGACCGTAACCTTCCAGCCCGATCAGCTTCTTGGGGTTGTTGGTCAGGAGACGGATGGTCTTAAGCCCGAGGTCGGTGAGGATTTGGGCTCCCAGGCCGTATTCGCGCAGATCCATCGGAAAGCCCAGTTTCAGGTTGGCCTCCACGGTGTCGTACCCGCGCTCCTGGAGCTTGTAGGCCTTGATTTTTGGCTCCAAACCAATCCCCCGGCCTTCCTGGCGCATGTAGACGACCACCCCCTGCCCGGCCTGCACCACCTGCCGCATGGCTTGGCGGAGTTGAGGGCCGCAGTCGCATCGGCACGAGCCGAACACATCGCCGGTCAGACACTCGCTATGCACCCGGACGAGCACGTTGGGCTTGCCGCGTACCTCGCCATGCACCAGCGCTAGGTGGTGTTGCCCGTCGATCCGCGAGCGGTAAAGGTAGAGGTCGAAGTCCCCGTGCTCAGTCGGCATCTTTACGACCTCGAGCCGCTCCACCAGCATCTCCCGGCTGCGGCGGTACTTGATCAGGTCTTCGATGGCGCAGATCTTCAGTTTGTGCTTCTTGGCGAAACGCAGCAGTTGCGGCAGACGGGCCATCGTGCCGTCGTCGTTCATGATCTCGCAAATCACTGTGATCGGCCGGCAACCGGCCGCGTTTGCCAGATCGACCGCCGCCTCGGTATGCCCGGCCCGTTGCAGCACTCCGCCGGGCTTGCACCGGAGCGGAAACACGTGTCCGGGTTGCACCAGGTCTGTGGGCGTCGCGGTGGGGTCCGCCATGATGCGGATCGTGCGGGCGCGATCCGCCGCCGAGATGCCGGTGGTAATGCCCTCGGCTGCGTCCACACTCACTTGAAAGTCGGTTTTGAAGGTCTCCCGGTTTTGCACCACCATCCGTTCGATCCCCAGTTGGTGCAGGCGGTCGGACGTGGTCGGCACGCAAATGAGCCCGCGGCCGTGCTTGGCCATGAAGTTGATGTCCTCGGGCCGCACATGCTCGGCCGCCATCACCAGGTCGCCTTCGTTTTCACGGTCCGCATCGTCGACCACGATGATCATGCGGCCATTCCGCAGATCCTCGATCGCCGATTCGATGCTCTCAAACTGAGTCTTCTTCATCACGGGGGACGACCTTACAGGAAGGTGGCTGCGATTTCAGGTAAAAAGCGACGATCTCGCTAATTCGGTCCGAAGCGCGAAGCCAGTCGATGGGAGGAGCGGACTTCAGGAACGCTGCGGAGTGAGGACGGGTATCACCTCGCGTTGATTGCGCCGGTAGACACGAAAATCGGCGGTATCCACCGTGATCACCCGATGGGTCGGAAATAGCTCGCTCATGCGGATCAGACAGAGGTCGGCGAAATCGGGGTTGCGGTCCCTGTAGCGCTTGGCGAGCGCTTCGAGTTGGGGCAGGTTTTCGCCACAGTCAAATGCCGGCTTGATCAGTCCTTCCCGGATCATAGCCAGCACCAGGGCGGTGTCCTGGAGGTGAAAGGCGGTCTCAGCCAAAACCGCCTCGCAGGTTAACAGCGGTTCGGAAAGCTGCTCCGCCACTTGGACCGCCCACGAGTGATGCTGATCATGGCCGTTGGCGAAGGCCACCAGGAAGCCCGTGTCGGCGATGCCTTTCATGGACGTTCAAAACCCCTGCGCTGCGAGAGGTCCTTCGGGCCACGCACGCTCCCCGCCAGCCGCATGAAGGGCTTCTCGGGGTTGGACGTCCTGGCCCTCTCAAGGCTCTCGCGCACAATGTCGCTTTGCGACGCGCCCGTGCGCTTGGCCGTCTGTTCCAACCAGGTCGCCAGACTCTTGGTCAGCCGCACTGTGAGCGTATGACTCATATGCCAGAAACGTATGCGATCGTCAGGATCGCGTCAACTCGCTCCAAGCGAGCCCCGGCTGGCTTCCGCGCTCGTCGCCGCGCTCAAGGCCTGTCCGGGGTACCGCCGTCGCGGTTGGGCGCCCGGCCCGCCTGGAGACCCGGTGTCTTCACCTGGTCAAGCCATTCCAACACCGGGCCGGTCAGGTCCTCGAACCGGTACGGCAGCACCTCGTGCACCGAATCCTCGACCAGCAAGAAGCGACTGGTCGGGGTGGCCAGCTCGTGCAGCCGCCGCACCTCATCCGCCGGGGCGATGGCGTCCTTTCCTCCCGCGACGAAGAGCGCTTCAACCGGGTGTCCCTGCAGTACCCGGATCGTGTCCAACTCGGCGGGCGGCACCTCCAAAAGCTTTGGCATGCGGTTGAAGCCGGCTTTAACCCAACGGGCGGGGAAATAGCGCGCGTACTCGCGCCGCAGGTTGAGCGCCGCCGGCGCGAGTTCAGCGTAGGGGGCCATGGCCACGGTGCTGCGCACGCGCGGGTCCCGCGTCTGCCACCGGAGCGCCAGGGCGGCGCCGTAGGAATCCCCGAGAGCCACGAGCGGCTCCGTCAATCGGCCCTGGCGGGCAAGTTCGTCAGCTAGTTGCCGCAGGTCATCCGCCTCACGCACCCCGTAGAAGATCCGCTTCCCGGTGGATTTTCCGTGTCCGCGCAGATCGACCAGCACTGTTCGCCAACCCTCCTGAGCCAGGCGCAGCGCCCACGGGGCCATCGTCACCTGGTTCAGACCGTATCCGTGCAGCAACACCACGGTCCCACGGGTATGACTTGGGTGGGGAAGGGGTTTCCCCGGGAGTGAGGCTTGGAAGGAGAACCGAAATTGGTGACGCTTGCCTTCATGCCAGTTTGTGGAAGCTGCCGTTACCCCGTAATCGGCGGGCTCCACCACGCGGTACCGCAGCCGCGCCGTCGGGGGGCCGACTTCGACAAAAGCGGACGGGAAGTTGGTGACGAACCCCGCCTCGAACGCCAGTTCCACCCGGGGTTTGGGGGCAAACCACTGGGGGTAGCTGTTCGGGGCCTGCGTCAACCGGCGGGCCATCCACCGGCCGCAACCGGAACCCCCCAGCAGCAGCGCCATCAACAGACCGCCCAGCAACACGCGCGCACGCATCGGCCTCCTTGCATAGCTTGAAAGCCGCCCCCGCAAAAGCCCTTTCTGTCCCTCATCCGCCGGTCGTTGGGGGAGTCTCGGCCTTCGCCGGCAGCAGGCGGGTGAGCACCGCCAGCAAACCCGCCACGACCAGGGCCAGGGAAGTCCACAGAATCCATCCGCCGACGCGCGCGTCGCGCAACGCCTCTCGCCAGCCACCGGGCCGCGCGGCTTCTTCCGGCCCGAGGGTGGCGGGGGCCTTCTCCGCGGCCAGCAACTCCCCAGCCACCAAGCTGAGGTCGTAACTGGGAGGACTGGCGTCTGTGCGTCCATAGTACAGATAGACAGGCAGGGCGGCATCCGCTCGGAAGCAGAGTCTGGTTTCCGGGCAGAGCAACTCCACCTTCTGCAATTCAATGGGTGGGTTGTCCTCGTTGTCGGTCTCGATGAGCAAGGTGTCCGTGAGCGGGCTCTGGCTCAGTTCGAGGGCAAAAGAGCGGCGGGGTTGATCCGGTGTTTGGACCCAGTTGGCCGCCGCCAGGGTTCGGCGATACGTCGCTCCGCGGACGTCCTGCGGTTCCTCGTAGAGCACCATCGTCCGGCGGAAGAGCGTGGTGGGTGAGTGGCACACCAGCCGGACGACGGGCAGGTTGGTCTCGGGGAGCTTGAGCGACCACCGGCTCCACCTCGGGTTCTTCGGGACAGGGACGGACTCGCACGCCGGCCGGACCGTGATCACCGCGCTGCCCCGCGCGAGGACATAGGGCAGTTGGTTCGTGCCTGCCAGCAGGCGTAGGTCCCCAAAGCCCGCCTGGGCTGAGGAGAGCACCCGCAAATCCAAGGGCAATTGTTGCACGCCAGAAGCGGTGAGCTTGACCGGCTTGCGTTGCGGCCAGGGGTTTGGGTCCAGCGGAGCGCCCAGCAAGGCTACCGTGGGCAGTGTGGGCGGCGCCTGATAGTCCGGCTTTAGCGCAAGCGGTCCCGGGGTCAGGACCGACGCCGGAGCCTGGCGGATCGCCTCCGCCAGCGCGCCCAAGTCGTAGCGCGGAGCGGCGCACCGGGCATGCCCGGTGAGCAGCGTGGCAGGGCCGGCGCTGGCGGCCCGGAAGTGCAGATAGACCGGGCGAACCTCGACGCGCACCCGCGCGACTTGCAGCGGCGGGCTGTCCCGGTTGTCCAACAGGATGACCAGTTCGCGGTCCGGCACGGCGTGTTCCACCTCCAGCCGGGTCTTGGCCTTGACCGGCACGCCGGGAACGTCAATCCGGTGGAGGATCCCCTGCGCCACCCTCTCTTCGCGAAACACCCCGTCGCTGAAGCTCCTGACCAAGACGCTGGCTTGGCGCGTGAACAACGGGTCGGCGACCTCCAGTTCCAACGCGCTTACCCAGAGTCGGGCGGCGGGCAGCGTGACCACCAGGCGCGTCTGGTCTGCCGTCTCCTCCCGCGAGGCAACGGCCGAGGGCACAGTCTCAGTCTCGCCGTCCTGGGCGGCGGTTTCCAGTTGGATGCCGGTCACGGGGATGGGATCGGACCGGTGATCGTCCAGGGTCAGTCGCAGCCACGGGTACGCCGCCGCCTTGAAGCGCAGCTGCAGTTCGGCCACTCCGTTCGGTTCGTGGAAAACCGGCACCGCGTCCATCAACGGACGCCACATGGCGCCGTCGGGAGATGCCTCCAAGCGCGCCGCTTTGAGGAACCTGCGCGATGGGGTGGCGATGTGGAGGGCGGTCAACGCGGCGTTGGTGCCGGTCTGGATGCGCACCACCGTCGAGGTGGAGGTGAGTTGTCTTTCGACCGCTGTCGGGCTGAAGAACGTCGCGGGGCGTGGACTGGGCCGGGTGAGCAGGTAGGGGGTCTCCCTTCCATCGGCATCCAGGAGGCGCAGATCCTCCAGGTTGGGCTCGGACGCGCCTATCGTCTCGACGGGCAGCCGCAGCCGGATCAGGCCCGCGGCCTCCACCGTCACTGGTTGTTGCCACTTCCAGGCGGTGTAATCGGCCGCGGCCGCGGGCAACAGGACCGCCGACGCCAGCAGCGCCAGACCCAACGACCTGGGTGCTTTGAAGGTTTTCATGCGGGAGGGAGAGGGGGTGCATTGACGGGCTTGGCGGCCGCCTTGGCGAAGAAGCGTTGATAGAGGAGGGAGGCCAGAATGGAAATGACGGCCACACCCAGGAAGGCGCCGATGCGGTAGGGCGCCTCCAGGCGCACGAGATCGCGGAAGAAGAGCTTCAGCAGCGTGACCGCCAGCAGGGCGATGCCGGTGTATCGCAGCGCGGGAACGCTGCGCCAGATGCCGCAACCCACCAGCACGAGGGCGTAGCTGCCCCAGGCGATCGAGTAAGTCATATCCTGCTTGAAGCTCTGGTCGAAGTTGAAAGCCAGGTTCGCGCCCGTCGAGAAGTAGTCGGCGATTTCGATATTGATAAGCAGAAACGCCAGCACTACCGCCTGGCCTCCCAGAATGGCCTGTACATTCAAGCCCCACGCCCGCTCGCGCGGCGGGGCAAGCAGTTGGGTGCCCGCCAGGAGGCACGCGCAGGCGACGCCGTACGTGTACAGGTACCAGTTGAAGATGGGAGTGCCGCTGCGCGCATGGTACTCGAGCACCGCCGGATTCAGCGCCAGGCGGACAAAGACGGCCGTCAGCAAGCCGCTCCCCACCAACCGCAAGCCGGGATGCGGGATGCGGTGGAACAGCCAAAGCAGCGCCGCGCCCTCCAGGGCCCAGCCCAGTGTGATCCACTGCTTGCTGAACTGGATCGGGAAGATGGCGGTGATGAAGAACAATGCGCATCCGCCGTACCAGGCCAGCACCCCCCGGCGGCGCTCCGCGTCTTCCGGGAAGGCCTTGAGCGCAGTCGCCAGACTGGCGAGGGCGGGCAGGGCCAGAATGGCCGGGGCCAGCCCCATGACGTGGTTCGGCCAGCCACGCTTGATCACGTGGTAGAGCAGGTAGAAATGCAGCGGCCCGGCGAGCGCCGAGGCTATCCACGGGAACCGCTTTTCAAGGAAACTCTGCCGGAACAGGAACGGGTAGATCCAGAACACCGCCATGAAGGCTATCGCCCAGAGCAGCGGCATCGTGGCCGTCTCGGGGTTGAATCGGTTGAAGTACCAGATGTGCTCCAGCGCCAGGACGCAACCCAAGCCCACCGGGGCGAGCAGGTCCGTGCCAGCGGCCCGGGCCGTCCCCAACAACAGCACCGTCAGCAGCATGCCCAGGCCGTACACCGGGGCGGGATTGGGCATCGGCAGCCGCAACGTGGCGAGGATCAGGAGCAGGAAGGGCATGATCGCCGCCAGCGCCGGAAGTTGCGCCAATTGGGCGCGCCGGACGGCATCCGGCTCCGGACTTGGCCCGGTCTTCGCCTCGTCTCCCGACTCCGCCAACCGGGCGCAGAGCTTCTCCCCCGCCACGCTGGCCAGGACAAAGAGGACCACGGCAAACCCGCCGACCACGACCAGGAAGCTGCCTGACGGCGGGGCCATCGTGGGCAGTTTCAGGATCCAGGCGGCAATCACCGCGATCGTCAACACAATCGCGCCCATGACGCCCAGGATGGAGAAGGTGACCAGCGCCAGCAGAATGGCCAGCACGTTCAGCCCCAGGACACACGGCCAGAAGAGCCAGGACAGCTCCATCTCCCGCATGAGCGGGATCATCATCATGCCCAAGGCTACCAAGGGGAACACCTGGGTGAGCACGGCCGGCGGTTTGTCCGGATGGCGGCGCGCCAGCACGACCGGCGCAACCGAATGCAGCACGGCCAAACCGAAGCACGCCCCCAGTGCCCAGTTCAACTGGTCAGCGGGAAGCTGCCCGCCAATCCAGACGCTCAGGATCAGGAACACAAACGCCCCGCCCAACGCGAAGACCGGTTGCAGCTTCCAATTCAGACATACCATCGCCAGCAGACACAAGTCAGCCGCCAGCAGGAAGGCGATGAGCGTGCCTGGCCGGGCCACGAACGCGCGGTCCGCCAGCGTGGCCATGGTGAAGAACAGGGCGAAGAAAGTCAGGCCGGCCGCCGAACCAGCCAGCCAATTGTGATGCCGATCACGCCGCAGGGCGAATGCATAGGCGGCGGTGAACAAGGCTGGGAAGGCAGCGAAAACGCACCAAGCCGTTGTCAGCTTGGCCACCTCGAAGAACTTCATCGCCCAGCCTGCCTGCATGACCAGAGTGCCCACCGCCGCCATGCCCACCAAGTGCAGCCATTGACGGCGCAGGGCAACCATCAGCAGGCCCACATCAAGGATGGCCACATAGCCGAACAACCCCAGGGGCCGATCTTGACCCGTGGAAAGCAGCGGCGGTGTCAGGAACCCCCCAAGCAAGCCCAGGATCGCAACCACCTGCGCTTCCATCCGAACCGCCAGAAAGAAAGCCGTCACCGTAACCAACACCATCAAAGCGAAAGTGGGCCCCTCGCTGAGGAACTTGTAGTAGGAGTGCGTGGCAAACGTGACTGCATACAGGATCACGATACCCGTGGCACAGAGGGTCTGGGACGCCACCACGTAGGCCTTCCGCTTGATGACCACCCCGCCCACCACCAAGCCGATGCCGGTGAGGAAACCCAATGCCACCCGAACGACCGGCGGGATGAGGTTGTTGTCGAAGGAGTACTTGATCGAGAAAGCTACCGTGAGGAACAGCGCCAAACCTCCCAGCCACATGAACATCTTCACCCCCATGAACTGTTCCCAGTTGATCGCCACGGGCTTGGCGACTGGCGCCGACAGGGCGGGCTGGCTGAGGGGGCCGGGTC
>CAYYMW010000103.1:0-18021 GCA_964472515.1 uncultured Verrucomicrobiota bacterium
CGCCCACGTGGCCGAAGTCAGGCTGGACGATCCATGTCTCTCCGCGCGGGAGCGACTCCGGCAACGGCACGCCCAGCCAGCCGTTCGCCACGCTGGAGCGCGCCCGGGACGAGATCCGGGCTCACCGCACGAGCGGCGTGTTGCCCGATGGCGGCGTGGAGGTGCAGATCCACGGCGGCGAGTACGCAGTCACGCAGACGCTGGAACTCACGGCCAAGGATTCCGGAACCGAGGCCACTCCGGTGGTGTACCGGGCGGCGGCCGGCGAAAAGCCCATCTGGCGCGGCGGCGCGCGGGTGACGGGCTGGCAGCCGTTGAGCGACGCGCAGGCGTATCCGCTCTTGCCGGCGGAGGCGCGGGGCAAGGTCTGGGTGGCGGACCTCCGCGCGGCGGGCGTCACCAACGTGCTGCCCCTGGTCCTGGGCGGTTTCTCGAGCGGCCGAGGATTCAAGACCCATCCGGCGCACGAGCTGTTCTTCAATGGCGAGGCGCTGACGCTCTCGCGCGGGCCGAACGAAGGCTTTCTGCACGTGGCGGGCGTGGAGGTGAAGGACGGCACCAAGGGGTACGACCGCGAGGGGAGCAAGATTGGCCGGCTTCGGTTCGACGGCGACCGCCCCCAGCGGTGGGCCAAGGAACCGGACTTGTTGCTCTACGGGTATTGGTTCTGGGATTGGGCGGATTCCTACGAGCGCGTGGCCAGCATCGATCCCGCCAAGCGGCTGATCGTCCTCGCGGAGCCGTGGCACACCTACGGTTTCAGCGTGGGCGGGCCGTATTACGCGGTGAATGCCCTGAGCGAACTCGACGCGCCGGGCGAGTGGTACCTGGACCGCGCCACCGGCCAACTGCTGCTGTACCCGCCTTCCGACCCGCGGCAGGCGACCGTCGAGATCAGCCAGTTCGCCGCGCCGATGGTCCATCTCAAGGAGGTCTCGTGGGTCTCCTTTGTGGGGCTGACGTGGGAACTGGGCAGCGCGGATGCGATCCACGTGGATGGCGGCGCGCACTGCCTGCTGGCCGGGTGCGTAGTGCGGCGCTTCGCGGGCAACGGCATCGAGATTCGCGGCGGCGAGCAGCATCGGTTGCTCTCGTGCGACGTTCATTCGCTGGGCCGCGGGGGCGTCACGCTGGCGGGCGGTTCGCGCAAGACGCTCTCGCCGGGCGGGCATGGGGTGGAGAACTGCGACATCCACGATCTCTCGCGGATCGATCACACGTACACGCCCGCCGTGCTGGTGGACGGCGTGGGGCACCGCTTGGCGCACAACCGGCTGCACGATGTCCGCAGCAGCGCGCTGCGCGTGGGCGGCAACGAGCACGTGTTCGAATACAACGAAATCTACAACGCCGTGACCGAGTCCGACGACCAGGGCGGCGCCGACATGTGGGGCAACCCCACTTTCCGCGGGAACGTGTACCGCTACAACTACTGGCACCACATCGGCAATTGGCGGGCGGTGGGCGACCAACCCAAATGCGGCCAGGCGGCGATCCGGTTGGACGACGCGATCTGCGGCACCACGATCGTCGGCAACGTGTTCGAACGCTGTTCAGCCGGCAAGCTGGGCTTTGGCGGGGTGCAGATCCACGGTGGCAAGGACAACGTGATCGAGAACAACCTGTTCCTCGAATGCGCGGCGATGATCAGTTGCTCGCCCTGGGATGGCGGCCGGTGGCGCGAGTTTGTGAAAGCGGCGCTGGACCAGCCCGAGATCGACCGCGAGCTCTACCTGAAGCGCTATCCCGCCCTGGCGCAGTTGACGGAGAACGCCAACGTCAACCGCATCCGCCGGAACCTGGCGTGGCATTGCGGCGAGTTGCTGCGCCGCGCCCCGGCCAACCTCGATGCCGGCGACAACGTGGTGCTCACGGATGCCGAGTTCCTCTGGACACCGCTGCACGCGATGCCGCAGCGCACTGGTTTCGAACCGATTCCGTTTGCCGAGATCGGCCTCTACGCTGACGCGTGGCGCCGGGGGAAGCAGAAGGAAGGCAGTGTCTGGTAGCGGAAGACGGAACGGCATTGAAGCGCTTCTTCGCTGGCAGTAGGGTTGTTCGCGTTGAGCCGGGTTGCCTTTCTGTGTATGGAATGGTGTCGGGGACGGGAAGCTGCCGGCTGGTTGCCATGATGCCGAATCCGACTAGGCGCTCTGCCGGTTTGCCGCAAGGGCTGCCGGGGAGCGGAGGGTGCGTGCGAGCGGATGCCGCCTATGCGGGAAGCCGAGCAAGGAGGTTTACAGCATGAACGATCCACAGCCGTCCAGTTCACCCAACCGAGGCCAGTTCCTCGTCTACGCCACCGAGGATGGACAGGTGAAGATCGACGTGCGGCTGCACGGCGAGACCGCCTGGCTCACGCAGGCGCACATGGCGGACCTTTTCCAGACCACCGTCCCCAACATCAGCATGCACCTCCGCAATGTCTTTGCGGAAGGGGAGTTGCGACCAGAGGCAACCATTCAGGAATTCTTAATAGTCCGCCAGGAAGGTGGTCGGCGGGTGTCCCGCTCGGTGGAGCACTACAACCTCGACGCCATCATCTCGGTGGGCTACCGGGTCAAGAGCGGAGTGGCCACGCGGTTTCGCATCGTGCCCCGGGTCTAGCATCCACCAAACCCGCTTGGCGAGGACACCGCAACCCAGGCCGGGGCCGCGGTGTTCAATGAACGAAACGTTGCCATGAGCGAAACCGAAGCCGCCCCCCGGGCGCACTTCTTCTGGTACAGCCTCGCGCTGGTCGCGGGTTGCTGGGTGGTCGCGGTGCTGCTGGGCGTGTTGGCGATATCGTCGGAGAGCGCACCTGCCTGCCTAGTGGTGTGCTGGACGCTTACCGGACCGCTCACGCTCCTCACGAAACTGGATGTGGATAACCAGTCTCTGCTCTGGCTGTTTGTGGCCGGCGCCTTCCTCTACTGGGGGATAGTGACAGCCGTGGGGGGACGGCAGGGATGGTTGGAGTATCGGGACTGGATGGGAGAGCCTTGCGACCGGCTGATTGGGGCTCGCCGTGTCTCCCGGGATTGCGTCTTCAGCCTGGTCCTCCTGGGCGCGGTAGCCGGGTATCTTGGCCGACCGCCGCTGATGGGCCGCCGCTTCGCTCCCACGTCGGCGATCATCGCCCACCTTATCCAAATCGACGGGGCGAAGGAGCAACTGGCGTTGGAGAAGCGGCTCCCCGAGGGCCATCCGGTCTCGGAGCAGGAGTTGGCGGCTTATCTATCGCAGGGAGAGCAGTCTGCCCTCCGCCCGGCCCTAGGCGAACGGTACGAGATCAACCCGGTGGGCACGTATCCCCGGGCAGTCCTCGACGCCGATGTCCGCGTTCGTCGCCGGGGCCTCGATCAAGGCTACACGATCCCCAAAGGTGCCGTGTTCGAGCTCCCTTCGACTCTCCGCTCAACCAACCCGCCGCCCGCCACGAATCAGGCGCGCTGAACTTGGCCCCGCGTAGGCAACTTCTGGAGGGGCAGGCGCCTGCTTCTTGGCGGGCACGAAGTAGAGCTGAAAGGGGGCGTTGCTGTTTCCGAACAGCGAGAACATGGGCTCATGGTAACCGCCTCCGCTCGGGCCGAACTCGAAGCCGTTGCCTTCGTCGAGCAACTGGGTCGCGTTGACCCGGCTGGTGCTGCGCTCGAAGAGGATTACGGTGCCGTAGGCCGGGACGCTATTGTGGATTTGAAGCCCGCCGCCGACCTCCAGCAGGCCTTCCCCAAGCTCTCCGGCTAATCTGCCCGCAACCTCAGGTACATGCGGGCCTTCGCCACCGCCTGACCGGACCGGGCAATGGTGCACCAGCTTGGTGCACAAATCCCATGGAAGCATCACCGCGTCCTCTTGGACCGCCTGAAGGAAGCACCTCCCGCGTTTGATGGCTCCCACCATCGGCGGGCTTGGCGGAAGCAACAACGGGTGTTCAGTCCAGTCTACTGCCCCGGCGCCAGCGAGGCGTCCTGGGTGTCGAGGCCGTCCCGCCAGAGCAGGGGCGCCAGGGAGAGGCCGCCGCGCTCCCAACCCGCGTGGCTGATGTACCACTGTCCATCCACGTCCCGCACCACCTCGGAGGCGTGGGCCTGGATGGAGCCGGCGTGGTCCTTCATTTCCCAGTGAAACGGGTCACGGCTGGCATAGACGTTGATGGTGCCGCCATCGCAGACGAACAGGTAATAGACCTCGCCGCGGCGCACCACGAAGGGGGACTCGGTGGGACCGCCGAAGGTGCCCTCACGCTCATGGGTGAAGGCCACCGCGCGGCGCGTCCAGTGGCGCAGGTCCGGGCTGCGCAGGCACGCCACGATATGGTGGCCGCCTTCGGGCGTGGCGTTGGCGGTGTAGTACATCACCCACTCGGAGCCGACCCGCAGGACGTTCGGATCGCGGGCGTCGAAGCCATCGATGTACAGCGGATTATCCGGGCTGCGGTCCCATTGCCACAGATTGGTGGAGGTCAGCAGGTGAAGCCGGTAGCGGTGCCCCTCCTGGTTGCCGGCGCAGACAAACAGGTAGTAGAGGCCGTCGTGTCTCACCACATGCGGCGCCCAGAGCAGCCATTCCTGGTGGCGGCGCCAATCGGCGGTCACCGCGAACGGTTCCTTGTGCCAGGGCGATTGGCGCAGTGATGTCGCCGTGGCGTGCAGCAGGTTCGTGGCGGGATCGCGGGCGAAGTTGAACGGCACGACATGGGTGATGCCGAACACATGCCAGGTGCCATCCGTGCCACGGACAAAGGTGTGATCGTTGATGCACCAAGGCTCGCTTCCCCCCCGCTTCGGGTCGTAGATTTCCGTGAACATCCCGGCCTCGACCAAGACCCGACTTTCTGCCCGGAGGGAAGCTGTCTCCCGCATCACCAGGCAAACCAGCAGGAACAGGCAGGGGCGCACAAAAGACATTCTGCATCCAAAGCCCACGGGGCTCGTTTCGGCCGCCATTCTTTGGGGCTCGGCGGCGCGGGCCACGGGAGACTGTTGCCACCCCGTTTTGCGGGGGAGGCGGCTCAACGGCGCGGCAGGCTGAAGGCGAAAACCGCACCCCGCTCCGGCGGGCTGAACGCCTGGATATAGCCGCCATGGTCCTGGACGATGCGTTTGCAGATCGAGAGGCCGAGGCCGGTCCCCTGCGCCTTGCCGAAGGTGGCGAAGGCTTCGAAGAGCCTCCCGGCGATTTCCGGAGCGATGCCCTTGCCGGTATCCTCGATCTCGGTGACGATCTCGTTGGGCGCGGTCTTGAAGCGGAGGATGATCTTGCCGCCGTCCGGCGCCATGGCATCGACCGCGTTGTGGACAAGGTTGTAAAAGACGTGGGTCAGGCGCGCGGGATCGAGCAGCAGGGTGACTTCGGGCGGGTCGTTTTCGCAGTCGAGAGTGACATTCTTCAGAGCGACCTCGCCGCGGAGTTCGTCAAAAAGGCCGCGTACGAAGGTGCGGTAATTGGTTTCGGCGAGCACGGCCGAGACCTGGGAGCCGCGGGTGAACTCGAGCAACTCGTTGATCATGTTGCTGAGCCGGTCCACCTGTTTGCGGATGCGGTTCTTGGCGGATTCGCGCATCTCCAGGGTCGCCGTTTCCATGGCCGCCATCTCGGCGGAAATGCCGATGATGTTCAGCGGATTCTTGAAGTCATGCACGATGGAACGGGCGAACCGGCCCACGAGGGTCAGGCGCTCGGCCTGGAGGACTTCCTGCGTGTAGCGGCGGTTGAATTCGCGCATGCGCAGGCTGAAGTCCCGGACCAGGTTGACGGCCATGCGGGGAAACCGGGCGAGCATGTCGAGCATGTCCTGGCTGGGCACGAAGAAGAGTTCCGTGTCTTCTTCCGCCACCGCCGTGGCCGAGCGGGGCTCGTTGTCCAGCACGGCCATCTCCCCGAAGAAATCGCCCGGCTGGATGCGGGTCAAGGCGCGGCGCTCGTTATTGCCCACGAGGGCGGAAATCTGGATGACCCCGCTGGCGACAAAGTAGATGCCGTCACCGTCGTCGCCTTCCTTGAAAACGACTTGACCGCCTTCGAAGTGCCGCCGCTGGGCGGCGCGGTTAAGGAGGGTGTGCTCTTCGGCGCCGAGCCCGGCAAACAGACGGTTCTCTTCTAGGGCAACCATGGGTCACATCTTAGCTTTCGCCCGGCTTGGGTAAAGCACAGAAAGGCCCCGGCATGCGCCAAGGTGCGCGAACGATCCTCAACTGCTTGCCGGGAACGGTGACCGAGGTCAACCCAACGACCAACCAAGAGACCACGCGCCGGCGGCGATCCAAAATAACAAGGCGGTGACGAAGCCGCACCAAGCCGCCGTGGCGGTGCCAGGTCGGACGGGGCGTCGCCGCAAGATGAACGGAGCCAGGCCAAGCAGCAGCACGGGCAGCGCCACTTTGACAATCTGCCAGGCCACGCCGGACCCGCCGCCCGGGTTGAGCAGGGGGCCAAGCCACGGTCCCAACACCACCAACCCGGCGGCGCCGGGCGCGATCAACAAGAAGGCGGCCGGCGGCACGTGCTCGCCACGCATGGTCAGCGCGGCGATCGCCAAGGTCGAGACGGCGAAGAGGGCGAGGCCGCCGGTGAGCCAGCCAACCAGCCGCAGCAGGTGCCAGTCGAAACGCAGTTCCACCATTCGGCCAAGGTTGGCGGTAGTGGGCAAAACGGCCCTCCCACTCCAGGTCCAAAGGGCCCAGATGACCACCCAAAGGGCGGTTATGGGGGCGACCACGGTCAAGGCGGACCAGGCTTCCCGCCAAAGTTGTTGGCGCACGGAGGAACTGTAGCTGGCGTAGCCTCCACTGTTACGGTTGGTCACCAAGCCGATCAGTTCGTGGTGGTTCATCTCCGCCCAGAATGCGGCCGCCAAAATCAAGCCGACCGCCAGGCCCAGCAGCACCGCGAAGCCTGCCGCGCCCACTTTCCCCCGTCCCGCCATCCACTGGGGCAGGCGGCAACCCAGGAAGGCGCCCACTGGGAATACCACCCAGGCCGAAGTCAGCCAGACGAACCAGATGATGGCGAAGGAATTGCCCTGCGGTTTCACCCACCCACCCCAGAGCACCGAACAGGCCAGCAAGATAAGGCCTCCGCGAAGGGCCGCGCCCAATTGGCGGGCGAACTCGGAGTGCCCCGGCAGGGGTTCGGCGGCATTCGGCGACGGGTCCATAGGCGCATAGGTGTTCGGGTTGGACGCGGCAGCGGCTCGATTGTTCAAGGCTGAATGCGGCGGCAGAACCCCGCCTGCAGCAAGTCGGCGCCGCTCGCCTGGCGGCATCCTGGCGGACCTCTCCGAAGACCCGCGGGGCCCCGGGCAGCCTTGTTGGCGGGCTCGCCGCTTCCTTCAGCCATGCCCGGAGGCTTGCGGGAAGCCGAGCCGCTCCCCTGGCGCGCAAGCGCGCAAGATCTTGGTGTTGTTTGTATTTGACTAGTTGGCCGGAAAAGTACACAGTGCCGGTAATCCGGTTGATCCGCCATGGGACGTGCGAACCGCAGGCGGCGGGTTTGGGCGTCGAGGTGGCGGTGGTAACGCAAACCTCAACGCAGAACCTATGATGACCGCGGTCAAGCTTCCACGATCCCTTCAACACCTCTTTTCGGCCCTGGCGCTCGCTTCCCTTGCGCTGGGTCCGCTCCCGGCTGGGGCGAAAGTGGTGGACGACTTCAACAGCACCAAGACGGGCTGGGAGGATGCGAATCCTGCCAACCTGCCATTCCCCGGTGGGACGATCGTCAACCAGCAGTTCGTGTTCAACATGCCCACCCCTGGGCAGTCCTACTTCGTCAGCAGCACCAAGACCACGGAGACATTCGAACTCAAGGAGGGGCGGACCATCGAATTCCGTGTGGATATGGTGAGCGGGCTGGGGGACAGCTCGTTTGCTGTGCTGGCGTGGATTCCCGAGGCCACCGGCGCCAACAGTCTGGCGGGTTACGGCATCGCCAAGTCGCAGACCGACATTCTGATCACCAAAGGCGTCAACAAGTACTTCAGCCATGACGTTCCCACGCCTGAGATCAAGAACCAGAACGTCACCCTGGTGCTCTCGGTCAAGGCGAAGGGTGGCAACGTCACGGTGACCGGGAAGGTGCTCGACAAGGACAACAACGAGGCGGTGCTCTATGAGAAGACGTTCGTCGACACCCCGGCGGCCGATGTGATGGCGGAAGGCGCCGACAGCCCCGTGGCTCCGTTCCTCGGCAACGGCCACTTCACCTTGTACCTGTACGCGAACGGCGGCACCAACGCGGAGGGCTACCAAGTCGTCCTCGACAACGCGGAAGCCTTCGTGATGGAAAACCTCCTGCTGGACGACTTCAATGGCACGAAGACCGGCTGGGCCGACGCCAATCCGGCCAACCTGCCTCTGCCCGGGGGCACCATCGTCAACCAGCAGTTCGTCTTCAACCTGCCCAAAATCGGCCAGCCCTACTTTGTCAACAGCACCAAGACCACCAAGACGTTCGAGTTGGTCGAGGGCACCCAGCACGAGTTCCGCCTCGATTTGGTCAGCGGGCAGGGGCCCGACTCCTTTGCGGTCATGGCCTGGATTCCGGAAACCACCGGGGCCAATACCTTGGCGGGCTACGGCATCGCCAAGTCCGAGACCGACATGCTGATCACCAAGGGGATCAACAAGTACTTCTACAACGAGAACCCCACCCCCTCGCTCAAGAACAACAACGTCACCTTGGTGCTGAACCTCACCGTGCGCAACGGCAACGTGGTCATCAACGGGCGCGTGCTGGACAAGGATGACAGTAACAAGGTCATCTTCGACAAGACCTTTGTCGACACGCCCGCCGCCGATGTCATGGCCGATGGTCAGGACAGCCCCTCGGCTCCGTTTCTCACCAAGGGCCAGGTGGTGCTCTACCTGTACGCCGACGGGGGCACCGACGATAGCGGCTATCAGGTCATCGTCGACAACGTGGAGGTCAGTGCGCCGCCGGCCGCCGCCAACGTCGCGCCCATCATCTCCGAGGTCACTCCCCTCAACGGGGCCAACTTCCTCGCCGCCCCGGCGCAGATCTCCTTTACGATCACGGACGACAACGCGCTGCCCGACGCGGGCATCTCGGTCGACCTGGGTGGAACCAACTACACCACCGCCAACGGCCTGACCTTGAGCGGTCCCACCACGGCCCGCAAGGCCACCCTGGGCGGGCTGGCCAGCGGCCAGAACTACGTGGCCGTGCTCAGTGCGGTCGACGCCGGCGGTTTGACGACCACGCAGACGCTGATGTTCGACACTTTCCCCGCCTCCCTGCAGACCATCGAAGTCGAGGATTACAACTTCGACTCGGGCAGCTACTTCACCAACCCCGTCCTGAGCCCGACCGGCAACGGTCAGGCCGACAACTCCTATACCGACCGCGTGGGCACGGAAGGGGTGGATTTCCACGACACCCGCACCAGCCCCAGCGCCGCGGACACCCAGTACCGGACCTACGATCCCGTGCGGATGCAGGCCAGCCTCGACTTGGTGCGCGCCAAATACACCGCTGCAGGTGGCAAGGACAATGGGTACATTGACTACGACGTGGGAGACATCGCCACCGACGAATGGCTGGACTACACCCGCAACTTCACGTCCGGCACCTATCAGGTCTATCTCCGCGAGGCCGTAGTGGGCTTTGACCAAGCCGACAGCCGCTTGGAGTTGGTCACGGGCGATCGGACCCAACCGGACCAGGCCACGTCGGTGCTGGGCACGTTCAACGGCAAGCTGAGCGGTTACAGCTACCGCAACGTGCCGCTCACCGATGCCTCGGGCAAGCCGATCATCGTGCGGCTCTCCGGCATCAAGACCCTGCGGCTCGTCCAAGTCACCGCGGACACCAGTTCTTCCGCCCGCTACCTGAACTACCTGATCTTCCAACCGGTCGCCGACCCGGGCTTGCAGCGCGCCACGGTGGCCTCGCTCAGCCCTTCGGCCGGGGCGACCATCGAGACGGTGCAGCCGGTCATCGAAGCCCGGATTCAAAACCGCGACACCGCCGTGAACGTTTCCACCCTCGGGCTCACGTTGAACGATCAGGCGGTCTCGGCGACGGTGACCCCCACGGCGGAGGGCGCCACCCTCAGCTATGCGCTTCCGTCCTTGCCGGCTTCCGGAGCCGTCAACTCGGCCCGGGTGGCGTTCAAGGACGACACCGGCACGGAGGTGGCCGCGGATTGGACGTTTACCGTCATGTACAAGAGTCTCGACCCTGCCAACCGCCGCAGCGGCCCGGGACTGGAGCGGGGCTTCAGCGTGCGCATGGTGCAGGCGCCCTCCGGCTCCAACTTGGAGAACACCTTGGACCGGGCCGAGAACCAACTGGCCGCCGGCTCGACGATCCCGGTCTACGTCGACACCAACGTCGTGTTGCAGGTCATCAACCTGAACGAGGTCGCCGGCAACGCCGCGGGCAACTTCCCGGACGATGAGGCCGTCCCCGGTTTGGACGACCTCAACGGCACCGACGACTACGCCGTCGAAATCCACGCCTGGCTCCAGTTGGCCGCCGGGGTCTATCGGTTCGGGGTCGTCACGGACGACGGCTACAAGATCTCGTCCGGCGCCGCCTTGACCGACAAGCTCCCGCTGCTCGGCTTCAAGAGCGGCGGCACGGCCGACGAGTCCTTTGACTTCGTGGTGGCCCAGTCCGGCTTCTATCCGTTCCGCATGCTGTGGTACGAACGCGGCGGCGGTTCGCACGCCGAGTGGTTCTCCGTGAACCTCAGCACGGGCGCCAAGACCCTCCTCAACGACCCGAACACCGCCACCGCCATCAAGGCCTACTTGGACGTCGCGGCCGCGCCCACCATCCAGGTGCTCTCGGCGGCGGTCGTCACCGGGCCTTACACCGCGGACGCGGGCGCGCAGGTGGCGGACGGGAAGGTCACCCTGCCCGTGCCCGGCGCCAACCGGTTCTACCGCCTCAGCATCTCGCAAGGCACAGTGAACATCACCGGGATTGCGCTCGAAGGTCAGAGCCTGGTCATCCGCTACACTGCCCAATAAACGGCCTCCCTTTCGGTTCACGGCGGCGGGTGCCCCAAGCGCCCGCCGCCGCTCTTTTTGCCGGATGTCGCTATCGCGGCCACCCCGTGGACCGCCGTTCCGCTATGCCCCGGCAGGGGATGGTCCGAACCTGCTGCCGCGGTCTCTCCGATGCCACGCGCGTTTGACACCCACGGCGCGGCGCTTAGGATACCCGGCGCATGGTTCAAGAACCTTATCAAGCCGCAGCCAGGGCAGGCACCCGTGGTTCTGCGCAATCGCCGGCTGCCGTGGCCACCGCCCGGCTGACGCCGCTTGCCCCGACGCCGCCCGGCGCGCTCAGCCAGGCGCCAGTCCTGTCGGCGGGAATTCGGCCCCGCAAGCCATGCTGACCATCACCGGACTCGAGAAGCGCCTGGGCGGCAACCTGCTCTTTCAGGATGTCACCCTGCAGATTAACCGCCAAGACCGCGTCGGGCTGGTGGGCGCCAACGGCTCGGGCAAGACCACGCTGTTCTCCCTCATCCTGGGCGTCATGGAGCCGGACGCGGGATCGATCTCCTGGCAACGCGGCGTCACGGTGGGCTATCTGCCCCAGGAGAGCGCCCCGATCGGAGAGGAAACGGTGCTGGAACTGGCGTGCCGTTGGTCAGCGCCGGGATCCGAGCTGCACGAAGCCGCCTCCGATCACGCGGCGAATGCGGAGGACGCGGGCAAGGTCGAGGCGCGGGCCCGCCAGATCCTCGCCGCCCTGGCTTTCCGGGAAAAGGACTTCGGCCGGCCCGCCCGCGAACTCAGCGGCGGCTGGGTCATGCGCGCTCATCTGGCGCGCCTGCTGGTGCAGCAACCGGACCTCCTGATGCTGGACGAGCCCACGAACCACCTCGACCTCGAGACGCTGCAATGGTTCCAGGGCTATCTGCGGACTTACCCCGGCGCCGTGCTGGTCATCTCCCATGACCGCGCCTTTCTGAATGAGTTGGTCGACACCGTCGCCGAGTTGCGGATGAACCAGCTCACCGCCTACCGCGGCAATTACGACTCCTATCTCGAACAACGCGCCGAACGCGAGGCCCAGCAGCTCGCCGCCTATAAGAACCAGCAGCGCGAAATCAACCGCTTGATGCGGTTCGTCGAGCGCTTCCGCGCCAAAAACACCAAGGCCACCCAGGCCCAGAGCAAGCTCAAGCAGATCGAGCGCATGGACCTCATCGCCGCGCCCGAGGCGGCGGACGCCGAGATCGATTTCTCCTTTCCCCAGCCGGAACGCAGCGGGCTCAAGGTCATTTCCCTCAAGAACGTGGACCACGCCTACGGCGCGCAAACCGTCTATCGCGGCCTGGATTTCGAGGCCGAGCGCGGCCAGCGCATCGTCCTCGCCGGCCCCAACGGCGCCGGCAAGTCGACCCTGCTCAAGCTCCTCGCCGGCGTGCTGCCGGTGCAATCGGGCGAACGCGTGCTCGGCGCGCGGGTCCAGGTGGGCTACTACGCGCAATACCGCATCGAGAACCTTAACCCGGACCGCACGGCGCTCGAAGAGGCGCTCATGACCCCGCAGCGGGTCACCGAGCAGTTCGTGCGCGATGTCCTCGGCTGCTTCCTCTTTCGCGGGGACGACGTCCACAAGCCCGTCCGCGTGCTGAGCGGCGGCGAGAAAAGCCGGCTGGCGCTCGTGAAGCTCCTGCTGGACCCGCCCAACCTGCTGCTCATGGACGAGCCCACCACGCACCTCGACCTCGCCAGCGTGGACGCCCTCATCACCGCCCTCTCCGGCTATCAGGGCACGCTCCTGTTCATCAGCCACGACGTCTACTTCATCCGCGCCCTGGCGGAACAAGTGATGCACGTGCAGAACGGGCGGCTGACGTGGTTCGCCGGGGGGTACGACTACTACTGCGAGAAGCGCGCCGCGGAAGAACAGCGGGCCGCCCTGTATGCCCCGCCGCCTCCGCCCGTCACCGCCGCGGCCCCGCGCCCGCGGGAACTCGCGCGCGAGCAGAAACGTCTCGAGGCCGAGGCCCGGGTCGTCCGCGCGAAGGCCCGCCGCGAGCAGGAGCACGTGGTGCGCGATCTCGAGGAACGCATCGCCCAGGCCGAGGCCCGCCACGCCGAACTCATGGCGCTGGTCGAGAACCCGGAGACCTACCGCCAGCCCGGCGCGGGCGCGCGACTGAACCTTGAGCTGACCGAAGTGAGCACCACCCTGGCGCACCTCAACCAGGAATGGGAAACCGCCGCCTCCCATCTCCAAGAACTCACCGCTCCGGCTCAGGAGTGAGGCGTGGGGGAGCGGCGATCGGCGGTTCCTCGGGCCTGCTCCCGCGCATGGCCCGCGCCGGCCAGCAGAATCTCTGCTCGAGCACGTCTTAGCACCCGTCCCCTCCTGACGGCGACGTGCGCCCCGGCAATGTAACCTCCGCAAGCTGCTGCCCTCCGCCCCTCGGCGCTCCAAGCATGACCGTCCCCCGGGGAGAGCCGCTGCGACGTTCCCTCTGCCTCAGAAAGCCTGCCTTGGTCGCCCCCTACTTTTTCCTGTCCTGCCGTCACCCACGGCGCTAACGTGACTCCACGGCTTGCGTCCGTAGCTCAATTGGATAGAGCTTCTGACTTCGGATCAGAAGGTTACAGGTTCGAGTCCTGTCGGACGCGCCACCTTCATTACCAACCACTTACACGCGGCCATGTGGCCAGTTACAATAAAAGTAACAATAAGGCCACTCACGTCCAGCATCGTCCACTATCGTTTTTTGGGGGGGGCAGGCTGGCGGCATCCGGATCGGGAGGGTGTACGGCCACCTGAGCAACGAGCACGCCAAGCGGCAGGCGAAACGGCTCTCGTTTGGCGGGGGGTGAGGGATGGGTTGGCGCACAGGCAATGCCGACGTCGCTGGGCTAGTCGCATCCATGACCGAAGGCGAACCGTGTGGTGGGAGTGAAGAGCTCCCAAGCCACACCTGGTATACCGGGACAGTCCCGATTCGGAATCGGGGTTTGGGTGTTCAGCCGGACGTAGATGAGCTTTGCTTCGCGTGAGAGGCGTTCGTAATCGAGAAGCTGCGCCAGCGTCGAATTGCGCGGCATGGCACTCCCTATGGTTGGGGTGTCGAGTTCACTTCCGGTGCGGGTGAGACGGTTGGTCAACTGCCCGGCGGCGGTTTTGGGAAGCCTAACCTGCCCCAGCATCCAATCGCGTGGCATGAGACTTCCTATGGTTGGCGTGTCGAGTTCAGCTACTTTCCGCCGTATGTGATGACAAGCCCAAAGCCAACCCACATCAGGTATCCGACTGCGTAGAGACACAGAGTGAGAACCCGCGGCCGCACAAAGGCTGGAATCATCAATGCAAGAGCGACAATTGCTGCGCAGGTTGTAGCAGCGAAATGTGGCTTTCCCCAAAGAAACTCGGGCGTCAGAAGAGCCGCATACGGACCAGAGGCTGTGGAAAGCCAAAGTGAGAATGGAGTGTGCCAAGGAAATGCGTACACCTGCAATGCGGCACGAGAAATAATGAGACTGCCCACACAGTGCAACAGGAGTAGCGACATTCCGATCCATATTCGTCGGCGACTTGCCGATGACGTATCTTCTAATTGCCCCATATTAATGCTGGAAGAACGTCTACGCCGATGTGACCCCATGTACCAGGGTCCCAATAGGAATCCCCTGGCTGAATGTAATCATACGTACCTTCATCATCATGGTTCAGCTTACCATTGACGTAACAACACTGCGCTCCCCCCAAACCAGCAATGGGTCCACCTTTCGGTCCGCGATAGCAATTGCCTACATGACCCTTCATGGGATCGGTGTTCCCCCAGTTGAACTTGTCCCGCTTCCAATCGGGATCGCCCACCGGCTCATTCTCGGGACAGGTCTGATTCTGGTTGCGGCACTTGTGCCACTCAGGGGGGGCCTTAGGGGATGGGACGGGATTGGGGTGGCCTGAATCGCCGTCAACAAGCATGCGTCCATCTCGGTCAATGGATCTAACCGGGGTGTTACGCACGAACGTGTAGAGATTCGGAGCTTCGACGAGCTCGGCAAGCCTAAGAAGCGACGCTGGCGTGTGACTTCCGTATCGTGGACGCACAGCATGCCCAAGGTCTCCCAACGGATCCCGATTCACCCACCGCTGGAGGTACGGATCGTAGAAGCGGTAGCCATAGTAGTAGAGGCCGTCGGAGATGTTGGCGTTGAACGCCACCCACGGTTTGCTGCTAAAGCGCATCACGTTGGCGGTGGCGAGAGCGCCACCCTGCGCCCGCTGCCTCCCGAACGGATCGTACCGGTAATACGCCCGCAACGTGCCGGAAGCGTTGACCATCGCCGTGATGGAGACGCCGACACTGGCAGAGGTGGTCGATGTGGAGGTCCCGTATCGCAGATCGGGGTTGCCATCCGCGTGGTAGAAATCATGCGTGCTCCAGGCCCCTGTGCCACTGGAGTATCCCGAACTACGCGCCAAGAGCCCGCCAATCCCACCGGCTCCGCTCAGGCTTCCCGAGAGGTCCCGCCCCCGCGTGTACGTGACCGAGGGCACGTTGCCGCTGCGCTCCTGCACGATCTGCATGCCGTCGTACACGTAGCGCCGCTCGGTGCCCTCGTACCACCCCCAGCCGTCCATCCAAGTGTAGGGCTTCATCGTGCGCAACCGGCCCTGGCCGTCGTAGGTGAAATCCACCTTGAACCGGTTGGCCAGCGTCGGGTTGTAGTAATCGATCACGTTCGTCAGCCGGTTCTCGTGATCGTAATAGTAGCCCCAGATCACGCCTCCGCTGAAGGTGCGCGCGGTCAGGTTGCCGCGCCGGTCATACGTCGGGGTCGAGTTGGGAATCGCAGAGAGTTGGTTGAGCGCGTTGGCCGCAAAGGTCTCCACCGTGGTGTTGTTCGTGCGTTTGAGCAGGTTCTGCGCGGGGTCGTAGCCGTAGGTCCATTTCTCGGACAGCATGGCCGTGCCGTTGGTGTACGCCCAAGACTTCGTCAGCTCGCCCGCCGCGTCGTACGCCAGGTCCTGGTATCCGTTCCACGCCGTGGCAGCGCTGTTGGTGCGGCTGATCCAGGTGCGTTGGAAGGCGTTGTTGTACTGGTACCCGTGCAGGTTCAAGAGCGTGTTGGTCCGCAGTTCGGTCGAGGTCAGCCGGGCCAGGCTGTCGTATCGGTTGGTGATGGAAGGGCCGCCTGGCAGGGCGATGCCCAAGGGCAGGCCCGAAGGCAACGCGGTGCTGTAGAAGTAGTTGAACGTGCCCGCCGTGCCGCCCACGGTGGTCAGGCGCCTGGCCCCGTCGTACTGGTTGGTCACCACGTACTGGGCCGTGGGCTGGGTGATCTTGAGGCCACCACGCAGACCGCCCCGGTTGGTCACCGTGATGTCGTCGCTGGCCCAGGGACCATCCTCGGTCATCGTGCTCAGCCCGTTCCCAAGCATGGCGTAACTGTACTTCGTCGTGCCGATCCCGTCCACCCAATTCCTCGGTCGAACGCGAAGGTAAACACAGTCCATATACCGTTACTACGAACCGACCCCTTCATCGTGGAGCTTCCTAAGGTTGGCGTGTGAGGTTCACTCTTCTTGCCTTTGAGAACCAAAAACCCAACGTCATGGATTGGATCCCGATTCACCCGGTTGTCGTAAACCGTGAGCCGCCATATCAACATAGTAGATTATCCGCACTAAGAACACAGCGAAACACAAATAGTCTAGCAAAGCGACGACCTTTGACATAGCTCCTGACGGACATCCGAGAAATGACAGCAATGTCGCGCTCAGAACAATGGCTCCGATGACAAGGATGCATTTCACCATTTCAGGCCAACTGAGGCAAATCAGCAACGTAGTACAGCTATAGTGTGCCAACCCCCTACACCTGCAAGCACATATGTAGACTGCTGCACCAACCATACCCAGGTCTAACAGATGGTTCGGTTTCACGCTGAAGCTATTTAGCACTGCCTCAATCATGAACCAAGCAAACACAAGCGACCAGGCTGTTTTGTATCTGTTGATTATACGAGGAGATAGCTCTCGACGAATCAGTGCCTCGACAATGCTACTAGTTCGAAAGAAATTCATCCTAGAGTTTTAGGGGTGGATAATAATGATTCGGTGCGTATAATTCCCAGCACGCTTGTTTTCCACCCTCCGCCCATATACCACAAGCGGTAACGCTGCCTCCTAGCATTGCTCCCCCTCCAATAGTCTGTGTTATCAGGATTGCTCTCTGCGCGAGCCAAGAGAGAACTGCCCTAGGTATTGAACCGCCACCGAAATATCCAAAACCATCACGAAGCCGGTCCAACGGACACCAAAAGTTGTCTCGAATCCAACCCCGGGCGGCGTTTACGCAGTCCACCAACCCTTGATCAACTTGGCGCAGACAATCCGATAACGGAGTGAGTCCATATAGGTCTACATAGGAAACAGGATTGTTCAGCACAAACCCGTACAGATGTGCGCTGTCTCGGTTTCGAGCAGCCGCAAAGCGCATGAATTGGAACCCAACGTCTTCTATTGGGTCCCTATTCAGCCAGCGCTGCAAGTATGGATCGTAGAAGCGGTAACCGTAGTAGTAGAGGCCGTCGGAGATGTTGGCGTTGAACACCACCCACGGCTTGCTGCTGAACCGCATCACGTTGGCGGTGGCGAGAGCGCCGCCCTGCGCCCGCTGCCTCCCGAACGGATCGTACCGGTAATACGCCCGCAACGTGCCGGAAGCGTTGACCATCGCCGTGATGGAAACGCCGACACTGGCAGAGGTGGTCGATGTGGAGGTCCCGTATCGCAGATCGGGATTGCCAACCGCGTGGTAAAAGTCGTGCGAGCGCAAGCGGGCTCGCACGCCGCGACTCCGGTGCACCCTTCCATGTAACTCTCTGCAAGTGTGCAGCGTGAAACCCATGGCAGACCTCATTACCCTCCGCTTCTCCACCATCCCTGTCAAGCCCGGACCTATGCCTGCGCCACACCTTGCCGAAGGCCCCTGGCGCGCCATAGCGCCGTAGGTGCGACAGTTAGTAGCCCAGTAACGGTGTTGATTTTGGCAAGGAGTATTTGGGATTTTCT
>CAYYMW010000104.1:0-17794 GCA_964472515.1 uncultured Verrucomicrobiota bacterium
GCCCGGATCGATGGCCATCGGATCGGTCTTGCCGACGATGGCGCGGATCTTGGCCTGTTGGTGCGGGAACTCCCGCAGGAAGCGTTCGTTGCCGTCAAACGCCGCCCGGCGTTTGAGCAACTCGAACACTTGTTCCGCACTGAGCCGATCCAACGGCACCGGGCCGAAGTAGTTGAAGAAAGCCTCGTCGTAGTTGCGCAGCGAGCTGAAATCATGGACCGCGCTGCCGATCAGCATCATGAACGGCTCGACCATCAACAGGCGCCGCAGGGCGCCCTTCATCTGGTCGTCGAGGCATTCCTCCAACATCAGGTTCAAGTTCTCGACGAACACCACCAAGCGCTTGTCCGCCTGCTGCGTTATTTCGCGCAGCCCGGTCACGGCGAGTTGCTCGCTCTGTTCGTCACTGGCCTCCCCATCCACCCGGTTCGCCCAGGCAGCCGCAGCAGGCTGCATATCCGGGGGCAGCGCGTGCAGAATCGCCGCCAGGAAGTCGCGCAGGGAAGCGATATCGAACTGCTCCTCGGGAAATACCACCGGCACCCAGGCACGGCTCAACTCGGGGTCCTGCCGGATGCGCAGCGCCACCATGTGAATGACGGTGGACTTGCCGACGCCGCGCGGCCCGGTCACCACGAAGCTCGACAACGTCCCCGAGCGGCTTTGGTCCCGCAGCGATTGCAGCAGGTAATCCACGGTGTGGCCGCGGGCCGCGAAGGTCGCCTCCAATTCCCGATCCGACATCTGGGCCGGAGTGTACTTGTGGGTGATCAGGCTCATGGCTGCCGGCCCTTCCTAGCGCGGCTCTTGGGGGGAGCGAGCGGGTACCAGCGCCGCCACCAGTCCGCCATGATCTTGAGCCGAAAATGGAACTCGTTGGTGTCCGGGTCGAGGCGCAAGTACCAGTCGTATTCCAAGTCGGCCATGATGTCGTCAAAGCCCTGCTCGCTCGCGCCGCGACCGTGGGCTTTCCGATACACATCGAACAGGGCCGGCCTGGAAATGCGGTCCCGCCCCGCCACCGAGCGGAGGATCGCCTGCGCTGCCTTTTCGCCGGCGGTCCCGTACCGTTTCAAACGGGTGCTGTAGTGGTTGAAGTAGTGTCGGCACGTGGGCCCCAGCAAACGCTCGGCGTAGAGCCTCTCCAAGTTATCAGGGGTGATGGCCTGTCTGGCAGCGGTTGGCAGTTGACCCAACTGGGCGAAGAACATGTGGATGAAATAGGGAACCGGCGCGCCGATCAGTTGCAGCAGTCTCTCCGAAAGGGCCGGGCTCCAAGCCAGTTGGAACTTCCCCGCCAGGTCGTTGACGAGTGCGTTGGCCGGCTCGGGATCCAGCGAATCCACCGTCAGCCGCGTGAAGTCCACCAGTCGATCAGTGGCACCGAGCTTCTTGAGGATTTGATCGATGCCCACACTCCCGGCCACAATGAACCGGTGCCGTCGCAGCACATCCTTCTGAGCCAGGCGAACGGGCCGAAACCAGGCCAGGAAATCCCTGGCTGCCGCCTCGCCCTGCTTTTCGATAATGCGATCCAACATGGCCGGCAGTTCATCGAACAAGAAGATGATCTTCTCCTCCGCCTTCTCCAGTTCGCCGAGGAGGCGCTTGGCTTCCTCGCGCCAGTCCTCCCGGATGGCGGCCTTGAACTTGAGTTTCGCGCCCTCAAACTCCGCTTCATCGAACGTGTCCTTTACCCATGCGCCCAGGACTGCCGGCAGTCGCTTGGCTCCATTGAGAAACCGCCGGGTCCGGTCATGACTCAGCACCTCCTTGGTGACCCGCCACACGAACTCTTCGGGTGAATCGACGTCTTCGAGTTCGAAGGACAGGCACAGGTACCCAGGCTGCGGGTTCAGGAGCACGTGCCGCATGACCCCGCTCTTGCCAAACCGGCGCGGGGCGAGGAGCAGGATGTTGTTGGCCTCCAGCATGACCCAAAGGTGGCCGATGAAGTCCTTCCGACCGTAGAGTTCATCCGGTTCGGGTATCTGCCCCACAAGACTGCGCGTTGTCATGTAACAACAATATCGTTGCTTTCCGGCATAATGCAAGCAACAAAGTTGTTGTTATTTCTGAAGACGGGCGTTGCTATGTTGTAATACATTGCAGGCTAGCGTGTTGCCAATGTGCAATATATCGCCAACCACCTACTGCGGTGAGCGGACTGTTGGCGGATCGCTTGACGAAGTTATCTCTCGCCGTTGGGCTGAAAGCGGTGAAACCACTGACGGCACGGTGCATTCTGATCGTAGCACGGCAACCCGGGCGACCCCGGCACTTGGCGAGGCAGGGCCTGGCGCGCTACTCGCCCTTGGCTTCTTGTGCGGCCTTGGTGTTGCGGATGACGCGCTCGACAGCGGTCTTCTGTTCTGGGCTCTGAGCGTACGGGAGAATGTCCGCGAGGTCGCCCGGCTGGCCGCCTCCATGCGCAGCCGAGTAGGCCTGCATGACCTGTTTGAAGGCTTTGGCGGTGGCCACGACCGGGTCGTTCCAAGCGCTGGCACCCACCGTGCCCCAACCGTTGGGTCCGATGCCCACGCGCGTATCGAGTTCGGCGTTCACCGGGCTGATCGGTGAGATGATATACTCGCCACCCATGACCAGACTGGGCACTTCTTCCCGCGGCAGCACGGCGTAGCGCTGGAGGATCGCCTCGTCCACCGGCTTCTCGAAGCACGCCTGGAGTTGGGAGAGGCTCGTGGGAAAGTGCTGCTGATGGGCCTCCAGGTATTTTTTCAAGGCCGGCTGGAGCTGGGCGGCGAACCGCGTCTCGGTGATCCGGCGCAACTCGCTCATGGCTCGCTGGTAATCCTTTTCGCTCTCAAGCTTGCTCTTGGCCACGTCGAGCCAGTCGCGCTCGGTGAGCAGGGAGAATTCGGGAATGCGCTCACTGGGATATTGATCGAGGTGCTGCTTGAGGGCGTTCACGCGGGCCTGCCAGGTAACGGCCTCCGACACGGTGGGATCGGCGGAAGGGTCGCCTTTGAGGAGGGCCAATTCGCGGGATTCGCCGCGCAAGCGGCTGACTTCGTCCCGCAGCTTCAGCAATTCGGCGGGGTTCCTTCTCAGTCCAGCGATCTCCGCCGCCAGCGCCGCAGCTTGATTCTTCGCCGTGTTGCGGTCGCGTTGGAGCTGGTGTAGTTGCCCGGTCAAGGCGGCTTGCTCCGCACGGAGCCGCTCGTTCTGATGGCGCAGCTCGCTCGCCACACGGGTTTGGTAGAGGCCGGTGCCAAGCCCGGCGACGAGGGCAACCGTCACGATGGTTTTCTGAAGTGTAGTCATGGCAATGGTCTGCGCAGTGGCAACGGCGGTGGTGGCCGGCATGGCCGCACCGGCCAGGGTGGCGGTGGAGATGACAGTGGCGGCCAGACTGACCGGAGCGGCTTGGACCGCGTTGGCGGAGAGGATCGCGATGAGTCCACTGGCTCCGATGGCCACCCCATTCCGGCCAACCAGTTCGCGCAGGCGTTCCACCGCCCGGCTGACACGCTTCTGGGCGGCGTCTTCACTGGTGCCCATGGCTTGGCCAACCTCGCGCAGAGACTTGTTCTCGAAATAGCGCAGCAGAACGGCGGCGCGGTCAGCGGGGTCGAGGATTTCCATGGCCTCGTCGAGCACGGGGGCGAGCTGCGCCCAATCGGAGGAGGGGGTTTGCATGGCGGTCAGCTCGCAGGCGCTTTGTTCCCGGGCCTGGCGGCTTGATTCCCGGCGGATGAGGTCGATGGCCGTGCGACGGGTGACTTGGTAGAGCCAGGCCGTGAGAATCGTATCAGGCGCGAGCCGGAGGGCCTGACGGGCGAGGTCGGTGAAGACGGACTGGGTGACTTCCTCGGCGAGGTGCGGGGAACGGACTTGGCGGAGGGCGGCCGAGTAGACCAGGTTCAGATGGCGCTGCACCAAGGCGGCGAACGCAGACTCCGAGTGCTCGCAGGCGTATTGGTGCAGGAGTTCGAGGTCGCCGTTCATCTTTCCCAGTATATCGGGGCCGGAGGGGCAAAACCGACAATAAATAGGGGCATCTCGCTGCCCATGCTCACTCCTGCTGTTCACCCAACGGAAGCACGCGAGTCGATTTGCTCCCCTTGCTCAGCGAACGGTGTCTGCATCGCTTTCGGGGTGCAGGCGGTGTCGGGAAAGTTAACGAGCCATCGATGCAATATGTAACCATCGCCGCATGAATAGGATACAAACACCTGAGACACGGACATTGCCACGTTGGTTGTCGGGCTTCCTTACGGTTTGAAACGGATGAGCTATATGCATGATGTATATCATATAGTGTCATACTGTTTAATCCTATTTACTATCAAGCATTTCCGTCGTGGCATGTCGTCACCCCGGGCCGTTCAGCCTCTTTGGCAAGCGGTGTGCTTAATATGCTGTCGACAAACGGACCTAAATGCAGCTCAGACAAATGAACACCTCCTTCAAAGCAGTTGTCGGTTTGCTCGCCACCGTAGTGGTGAGTGCGTATACCTCGGCCCATGCCACCTCGGTGTTGGGCGCCAAAGTCATTGTTGCCTCGGATGGCGACGTTGTGGCCACCTATCTTGGCCACACGGCTGATTACAGCAATGATCTTTATCTTGATGCTCCCGCCAACGGCTTGGACATCATCTTCAACAATCACACCACTCCGGTGGGCACGACCAAGAATTTGGGGTATTTCACGGCGGGGACGGAGTTGCTGTTCCGCATACATGTGAACAACACCGGGTACGATTTCTTCACCGGTGACGGGTCGCTGAATCCCGATCAGATTCCTCACGCCTTTGTGGACGACGCCTACACGGCGACTGAAACTTACGTCGGCTTTGAGGACATTTTTGGCGGTGGGGATGGCGACTACGACGATGTGAAGTTCACCTTCACCAACGTGGCCGCCAACACGCCGGACGCCTCGTCCACGTTGCCTTTGCTCGGGACTAGCCTGATCGGTCTCGCGGCACTGGCCCGTCGTTTCCGCGCTTGAGTCAGCGACTCCCTGGGTTCTTTCCGTTCCCTCACCCGACCCTGCGGCTTGCGTCGCGGGGTTTTTCGCTTTTCTCTGCCAGGCCTCGGTTGTTGGCTGCGGGCGTCACAGACCAGCCGCCACTGGCCGGGTTGGTTCGTGCGATGAAAGCACGTCCAAATGACTCGTTTTGGCGGCTCTCGAGTCGCTCAGGCATGCCGACTCTTGACGCGGCATCCAAGTGGGGTTGAAACAAAGGCAGACACGACTACCAGTCTGTGGCCGGTGAGGGTGTCACCGTGTTCCACGTGGAACAGGCCGCCTGGCCAATGCTGTGGAAAGCCCGTCTGAGGGTAGGAGGTCGAAGCCCGATTCGCTCAGGCCGCAGGGGTCTTCCCTGACCGCTTGCGCCAAGCCCGGACGCCGGCCGCACCCAGTACCAAGGCCGCGCCCGTGACGGCTGCCGCCGAGGCGGGCTCGGGCACCGCACCCATGGCGATCTTCGCTCCTGTGGTGTCGTAGCCCCAGCCTTTCAGGGTCACATCCGGGCCGGCGCTACCGGAGATGGTCATGCTGAGCTTCAGCCACCCGTAACGATCCGCGTTGCCTTGGGTGCTGTCCTGAAACTTGAACGCTACATATTTGTCCGTGAAACTCCCCGGGCCACGAACGGAGGACGTACTGCTGCGCGCTCCCACAACACCGCGAGTACCGACGTTGCCGCCCACATTGCTCCAAGTCTTGCCGGCTGAGCCGCGCTTGGCGAAGGGCAGCCCCGACACCAAGGTGGCTCTGACCCGCAGGTAACCGACACCGGCACCCTTTGCTTGCACGGTGTACGAGCCAAGACGGGCCTGGAGCTTCTGTAGCTGTAGATCCACCGTGCCGGGCAAGTCGAGTGTCCAAGTGTCTCCAAAGCCCGAGCTGAAGCCCACCTTCACGTTGGGGCTGGCATCGTAGATAATGGCCGCATTGGCGAGAGGGAACGCGGCAGCGGCGGCGCAGCCGAGGGTGGCGACTTGGGAGAGAGTCTTGGGGCTGTTCATGACCATAGCAAGTTGGTGCCCTCCACTATCGGCACAAGGCCCACGGACTCAAGGGAATTATTCTGTACCTGACATAGGCCTCGGCATGGGGCGATTCGATCCTCTTGCCGCAGAGGGACAGCCTGAGAGCGCGCGCAGCCAGCACGGGGTTCCCCCCGGCTTGGCGGTGGGGGAATGTTCCACGTGGAACATGGGCACGGATGACAGGAGCATCCGCACCTCAACCTGCCGAGGGCCCCCGCTTCATCCAGACTAGGACGAGGCTCAGGTCAGCCGGGGAGACCCCGGAAATCCGCGAGGCCTGCCCCACCGTGACCGGGCGCACATTTTTCAGTTTCTGCCGCGCTTCGTTGCGCAGCCCAGGCACCGAGTCGTAGTCCAACCAAACGGGGATCTGCTTTTCTTCCATGTCCCGGACTCGCGCCACTTCCGTCTCCTGGCGCTCGATGTAACCAGCGTATTTCACGACGATCTCGACCTGCTGCACGACCTCGCCAGGGAGCGACTCATCCCGACTGGGCAGATCCGGATAGTTGATCTCCGGGCGTCGCAAGAGCTGGAGCATCGACTGAGAGCCGTCCCGGGTGTTCGCCAGTCGAGCCAGTTCCTGATCGATCACGCGGCGCTTCGCTTCAAACTGGGTAAAATGCCCCTCGGGCAGGAGGCCCACTTCGTGCCCCGTTGGACACAGGCGGAGGTCCGCGTTGTCTTGCCGCAGCAGGAGCCGGTACTCCGCCCGGGAGGTGAACATGCGGTACGGCTCGATGGTGCCCTTGGTGACCAGGTCGTCGATGAGGACGCCGACGTAGGCTTGGTCGCGCCGGAAGACGACCGGTTCCCGCCCCTGCACCCGGCGAGTGGCGTTGATCCCAGCCATGAGGCCTTGGGCCGCAGCTTCCTCGTATCCGGAGGTACCGTTGATCTGGCCCGCCAGGTAGAGATTCCGGCAGACCTTGGTTTCGAGCGAGGGAAGGAGCTGGGTGGGGAAAGCGAAATCGTACTCGACCGCATAGGCGGGGCGGAGGATCTCGGCGCGTTCGCAGCCGACGATGGAACGGACCATCTCCACCTGAACCGGGTACGGCAGACTGGTGGAAAAGCCGTTGACGTAGATTTCCTCGGTGGCGATGCCTTCGGGCTCGAGAAAGAGCTGTTGGCGCTCTTTCTCCGGGAACTTGACGATCTTGTCCTCGATGGACGGGCAATACCGGGGTCCCACACCCTCAATAACCCCCGAGTATAGCGGTGAGAGGTGGAGGTTATCCCGGATGATCTTCGCGGTGGCGTCGGACGTATATGTAATATAGCAGGGGAGCTGCCCTCCATTCCGGTCCAGGACGGAACCGGGCGGGTAGCGCCCATCCGAGCGCTTGGCTTCCGCCGGCAGTCCCAAGGAATGTTCCACGTGGAACAAGTCATCCCTCCAGTAAGTGAAGAAGGGGGGGGGATCATCACCCGGTTGAACCTCGGTCTTCGAGAAGTCGATACTCCGGGCGGATAGCCGAGGAGGAGTGCCCGTCTTGAGTCGCCCCAACTCCAGCCCAACCTGCTTCAGGGAAGCCGAGAGTCCGGTGGCCGCCTGCTCTCCCAGCCGCCCCCCGGTGTGCTGGCTCATCCCAATGTGCATCAACCCGCGGAGGAACGTGCCGGTAGTCACTACCACGGTCTTGCCGAGATAGCGGATGCCCAAGGCGGTGTCGATGCCGGTCACCTGCCCATCTTCGGTCACCAGCGCGGTGGTCTCCCCCTGCTTGACATCCAAATGTTCCTGCCGCTCCACCACCCATTTCAGGCGGAACTGGTAGGCCTTCTTGTCGCACTGCGCGCGCGGCGCCCAAACGGAGGGTCCCTTCTTGGTGTTGAGCATCCGGAACTGAAGCCCGGTCATGTCGGTGTTCCGGCCCATCTCGCCGCCCAGGGCATCAATCTCTCTCGCCAGGTGTCCTTTGGCCAGCCCACCCACCGCCGGATTGCAGGACATCTGCCCGATAGTGTCCAGGTTGAGGGTGACCAAGAGCGTTTCGCATCCCATCCGTGCCGCTGCCAACGCCGCCTCCACACCAGCATGCCCAGCGCCAACGACGATCACCTCATAGCTCTTCGGATACACGAACATCGCGGTGATTGTACTGCGGATTGCCCACGGCTGCCAATGCCGCTGTGGGTCGACGCCGGAAAGGCGAACTGCCCCGGCAAAGGAAGCTGCTTCATGTGATCGGCGCGCACCATCACGTCTATCCACGGCCGCAGAGCCCTCATGGCGTTCTAAGAACTAACCTCGCCCCTAAAGAGCAAGCCTGCGGCTTCCTGCGTGTACCCGGAAACCGCTGGGTGGTCGCATACCGAGGCTAGAACAAACGATAACATATTGATTACAAATGCCTTACAATACTGACACGCGCCGAGATTCCCGCTTTCATCCTCCGGTTACGTGTGGTAGCTTGAAGCATGCCGTTGTTCAGGGAAGCGGTTCCGTCAGCATGGTGTGACTGGGCCCTTCAGCATTTGCCGCAGATCTTGGTCGACCACGCTCATTTGGAGCGTAAGGCGGCGACCACGGCCATCAACCTGCAGAAGTACCCGGCCCTATACCCCCGGCTGGAAGAAATCAACGCCATTGCCATTGAGGAACTGCAGCACTTTCAACTGGTGGTGGCGCTGCTCAAGCGGCGCGGGATTCCCTTCACCCAGCCCTATCCCAGCCACTGGATCTCGGGCCTCATGCGCGCCGTCCGCAATGGCGGTCCCTTTCAAGCCATCGATCACCTGATCTGTTGCTCCTTGATCGAGGGGCGCAGTTGCGAGAAGTTCCAGCTTCTGACCGATGGCCTCCGGGAGAAGGACCCAGAACTCTCCGCCTTCTACGGCTCCTTGCTCGCCAGCGAAGGCAACCACTATGCCACCTACCTGCTGATGGCCCGGGCCATCGATACGACCGAAGCCAATCGGCGGCTGGAAGAACTGCTCGATTTGGAAGCCGAGCTGGCCCGACAGCCAACCAAGCACGCGGTGCTTCACTAACACCCCGAAACGGGCCATGTTGCATAACCCGGTGAATAACTCCGAACAACCAGCGAACAGGGGGCGGATTTCCTCTCCTTCGTCCGGTTGTCGGCCTCTGTCAAAAGCGGCTGGCGCGGTTCTTCACCCGGTTATTGCCAGCGTAAATGCTTGGTACCAACCTTGACAGCGCACGTTTGATCCTTTATTCACCTTGCTTAATAAGAGTGTTTCTTTGGGTATAGAACATACCATACTATAAGGCGCAACCGCTTATGAAACTCACCATCGCCAAAGACCAGATCATCAGTGGGCTCCAAGCGGTGCAGAACATCGTTGGAGCGCGCACCACCCTGCCGGTGCTCTCCAACGTGCTGCTGCGCGCCGAAGGGGAACGACTGGAGCTGACCGCCACGGACCTGGACGTGACCATCTCGTGTGCTGTCCAAGCCAAGGTTGCCCGCGGCGGCGCCACTACCCTGCCCGTCAAGAAGCTCTTCAGCATCATGCGCGAGGTATCGGCGCTGGAAGTGGAGCTGGATATCGACGATCGCAACCATTGCAGCGTCCAAGCCGGCAGTTCCTATTTCAAGCTGCACGGATTGCCTCCCGAAGAGTTTCCCCCCCTGCCGCAGTTTGCCGAGACCCGCCGTGTGGTCTTGCCGCAGGACAAGGTGAAGACCATGCTCCGCCGGACCGCGTTCGCCGTTTCCGCGGACGAGACCCGCTATGTCCTCAACGGGATATTCTTCAGCCTCAAGGACCACAAGGTCACCATGGTGGCCACCGACGGCCGCCGCCTGGCCCTCACCGATGAGGAAGTGGACATCCCCGCCGATCTCAAGGCCGAGTTCATCGTGCCCACCAAGGCCATCAACGAACTGAGCCGCCTCCTCACAGACAAAGGCGAGCTCGACATCACGTTCGCCGAGAACCAGGCCGCGTTTGCCCTGCGCGACGACAAGGGTTTTTCGGTGGTCGTCATTTCCAAGTTGGTCGACGGCACCTATCCGAACTATCGCCAGGTGATTCCGAGCCAGTCCAAGGAGCGCGTTCCCCTGCCCCGCGAGGAATTCCTCCAGGCCTTGCGCCGAGCGGAAATCATGACGAGCGAGAAATCCAACTCGGTCAAGGTCAGCCTCACGCGCGACACGCTGGCCATCACCGCGAACACGCCGGACGTGGGCGAAGCCCGCGAGTTGATGGCCGTGAACTACAAAGGGGCGGATATGGCCATCGCGTTCAACCCGGGATTCCTTTTGGATGCGCTCAAGGCGCTGGACGTGGACGAGGTCTACTTCGAACTCTCGGACGAGCTGAGCCCCGGCGTGTTGAAGATGAACGGCCCGTTCCTCTACGTCATCATGCCCATGCGCATGAATTGACGGCCATCCGGCTGCCACCTGCAGATTCGCTTCCTCTTTGCCGGCCTGTTCGATGCAGGCTGGACAAGGCGGTATTCCCGCAGGCAGGCGTTCCCTCGTGCGGCGCATGTGCAGTGCACCGGCAAGCGTCGCGTGAAACCCCATTCTCGCGGAGCGCCGGGGGAGATCTTCCGAAAGCGCCGTTGCCGGTGTGCGCTGTCGGCGCGCTCCATAGAGCGATGCGCGCGCTCCGTCTCTGAAGGTCCTCCATCGCTCTCTGAGTCAGCGGGCCCTTTTCGCCTTCATCGCCATCTTTGGGCTTTCCGAATTCAACTCGACCAGCAGCCTGGCGTAGGCCATACTGGCCTTTGACCCGCATGATCGAAGGCTGCCCAAGTGTTCACGCCTCATCCGAGTTGCCGCCAAGACCGGCGCAACGAAACGGAAGCGCAGCACCCCGACAGGGCAACCGTCGCCCACTGGGAGGTTGAGGATACCATGGACCTACCGCCCACAGCCCCATGCCGCCGCCCTAAGAACGGTTTGCATGGTCTGGTGATCGCAGCAGCGGTGATCGTGCTGCTTGGAGGCTGGGTGGCCTACCAGAGGCTGGCAGCAACCTCCGAGGACCGGGTCAGTGCTGCGGTGACGGACCTGCTCGCGCAGGTACCAGCCTGGCATCGTTTGATCGAGCCGGGCACGCCATTGAGCAGGTGGGTTCCACAAGGCGTGTCTACTTACCTGCATCAATCCGAGTACGCCCTCGGAACAAGGAAGAGGCGCGCGTGCGCTGCCTTGCCGCAGATGGGCACCAATGCCTGGCCGCAGGCCTCTAGGCTGGTCATGACCCTGGCCCGGGGTGGCCAGCCCTCCTACGATGCCTTCTTGGGGTTAGCCGCGATCCGCGCAGCCGAGTCTCCCGCGTGGGATGCCATCGCTCAGACGCTGGATGGTGAATCCCGGTCGGTGCCGTGTCTGCGGTGGTTCCTTACCCTGAGCGAACTGAATTACGGGTACTACCAGCACCCGGTTTCGCTCGCCAGCCTCCGCCGCTACTCGCTCATCGCCTTGGCAGCCACAGGCAAAGGCGGAGAGCAGGCCATTCCCGAACTCCTGGGAGTAGTCACAAATCGAGCGCAGCATGACCTGTGGCCTCTGGCCGCGGTGGCGCTCGTCAGAACGGGAGCGGATCAAGCCCGGTTCGTGCCATGCCTCACGGAGACGCTCGAGAACTCGGAACGGGGGTCGGATGTTCGCGTCGCAGCCGCTGACGCGTTGGCATTGGTATCGCCCGAGCCTGCCGGCGTGCGTGCCCTCTTCCGCCGGATGATGAACGATCCGAGCTCCCATGTCCGCCTCGCCTCCGCCCGGGCGTTGTGGAAATGGAAGGCCCCGGCTGAGGAAATCCTGCCTACGCTGAAGGTTCTGCTCGGCCACAAGCTCGTTTCGATTCGGAAAGGCGCGTTGGCGCTACTGGCCGAGATGGGCACCGCGGCGCAGTCCCTGCGCCCCGAAATCGAGCGGCTCGCCCAAGCGGATGCGGATGAGTCGGTGCGGGCTGCGGCTGCCGGGGTGCTGAAAGTCTTGAATGGGGCCGGAGGGCGCGCGCCAAGCGTGAAGCCATGAACAGCGTGCGGAAAGCAAGCCAGCCCATGTCGGCAGTAGCCGAGTGGCTCCTTCGCCGACGCGGTTCAGACCGCAAGGTGCTGCTCGGTGCGGCCATCATCGTTCTGGCCTTGCTCGCGGGGTGGTTGATCTTCCCCATGACGGAGCCACCGTCGCAGGAGACCGTCGAAGTGCTGGCGAAGACCGTGCGTGTGCGCGTGCCCGCCAGCTATCGATGGCTGCAGCGCCGGGCTGCGCGGGGAGAGTGGGTCCCAAAGAGGTTGCTTGGACATGTACGAAGCGTCGATAGCCACATGGGATCTCGCGGGGCTCTCGCCGCGCACCGCCTCGGTGCGATGGGCCCGAAGGCCTGGCCAGTCATCCCGGAGTTGGTTGACGCGCTGGACGAGAATCAGGAGATTGCCTGGCGCGCGCTATCGGCGCTGCTGGCCATGAAGGCGGATGAGCACCCTGACTGGAGCCGGATCGTAGGGCGTCTTGATGGCAAGAGCAGACCGGTGCCGGTGCTGCTTTGCGTTCTCCCTTCCCGGGAGCATACAATCTACTCCCAAGAGCAAGACGCCCCATTCGCCCATCGTCGGCTCGTAGTGAGCGCCTTGGCAGCGACGGGCAAGGCAGGCGTGGCGGCGGTCCCGGAGTTGCTGCGCGTGGTACGGGCCAAGCGGGACAGCCAACTCTGGCCGGCGGCCATGACGGCGCTGGTCAGCATCGGAGCCGACCCCCGACCCTGCGTGGGCTGGTTAAGTGGTGTGCTGAGAGACAACGAAGAGAGGGGTGAAATAAGAGCGTTCGCCGCGGACGGCCTTGCGATGGTCGTGCCGGAACCTGCCGGGGTGCGCAAGCTCTTGCAGCAAATGCTCGGTGATCCGAATTCCCACGTCCGCTTGGCCTCGGCCCGGGCGTTGTGGAAATGGAAAGCCCCGGCTGAGGAGGTATTACCCACGTTGAGCGCTTTGCTCCGCCACAAGCTCGTTTCGATTCGGAAAGGCGCGTTGGCGCTACTGGCCGACATGGGCAGCGCGGCGCAGTCCCTGCGCCCCGAAATTGAGCGCCTCGCCCAAGAGGATCCGGATCAGTCGGTGCGGGCTGCGGCAGCCGGGGTGCTGCGAAGTTGCGATGCCGCGGCAGAGGCGGGTGCGGACGTGAGGTGATGATCGGAGGATGCCCATGAAGGAGAGACCGGAGCAACCGCCAACCAATGAACAGGCCCTCCCAAGGCACTCACGATGGTCCGCGGCCCGCAGCACAAGGGTGTTCATAGGGATGGCCCTCTCCGTTTTGATTCTGGCCATAGCCTGGGTGTGCCATGATCGCTGGGCGGGGAAACCCCGCTCTGCTGCAGAGGCCCTGGCCGCCGACCTCGCGCTCGCGGACCCGTGGTTTGACCGGTGGCTGCAGGCATCGCACCTGTGGTACCGGCTGGTGCCGGACCAGCTGGAGTGGCCCTTGCGGGACCGGGCAAGCCGCGCTGTCAATGAGCTGCATCAACGCAAGCTTTCCGCGGCAACGAAGCTGCGTGCCATGGGAACCAACGCATGGCCGTTTGTGCCAGTGTTAATCGAGTCGCTGCGGGGTGACGATTACAACAACGTGACGGCGGTTGACGCGCTCGCGAGAATCCGGGCGGACGAACACCCGGATTGGCCACGGTTGGCGAAGCGGCTTGAGGGGAACCGTAAAGCAGCGTTCGCGTTCAACTATCTGCTCAACGCGTTCGTTCTCAGCAACCATCCATTTGTTGCCCAAGATGAACGCTTCGCACTCATCGGCTTGGCAGCGACTGGACAAGCAGGCTCCGAGCACATCAGCAGCGTGCGGTGGAAGCTCAAAGAAATGCAGCTCCTTGTGGAGGATGAACCGACGCTTTGGGACCCGGACCTGTTGCGCCTGGCTGTGCTGGCGCTCAACCGCATGGGGGCTGAGCAAGACCACGTGCCTGGGCTAATGAACCTGCTCAAGGATCCCCAGAACGACCCCCGCGCTCGCGCCGCAGCCAGCGCCGCGCTGGCTGTGGCCGTCCCGGAGCCGGCTGGGATGCGTCAGTTGCTCCGCCAAATGTTGGGGGACCCCAGCGCGACCGTGCGTTTGGCCTCAGCCAAGGCTTTGTGGGAAAGAGAATCCGACACCGCGGAAGTGCTCCCAACATTGGGAGATCTGATCAACTGCAACCTGGTCCCAGTCAGGAAGGGCGCGCTGCGCCGCCTCGCAGAGATGGGCGCCGCCGCGCTGCCGTTGCGCCCCGAAATCGAGCGCCTCGCCCAAGAGGATCCGGATGAAACGGTGCGGGCTGCGGCCAACGCCGCGCTGAAGGCGCCCGGCCTCGAGAGTCCGCGACCCGGCAATGGAAAGTGAGCCATGCCCAAGCAACCGATCAGAAAGGCCGCATCGCGAGACGCCATCGCCGAGGCCACGAGCGTATCTGCCACGCAGAAACCGTCAGAAGCGCCACGCGGGCGCCAGTCGCGCATCATGTACATCGAGCGCAAGGCCGGTGAGCTGAACGGGCCGGCGCGAATCGGTCGTGTAACCTTCAATCGCACCGGGCGGACGATCCACTACCGCGACCTCGTGTTCCGTCGCATTGTGGGTGGGGGGTTCAAGTCGAACTACTGCTCGGACGGCAGGATAGCCTACACCGCGCCGAGCCCAGCCCAGCCGGAAGGTGTTTGGCGAAGGTGGAGGAGCATGCCGAGGACAGCAGGCGGTGGAGGCGGCACAGAAGCACGAGTAGCTCGGCCCTGCGGGGAGCGGGTCTTGGGCCGGACGGCGTTGTTGCTCGCTTGGTCAGAGACCGCTGCGGGTATCTTCCCGCGCTCGCGCCTCGCCGTCCGGCCCAATCCCTCGCCCCGCCGTGTAGGCTATCCCACCGTCCGAGCAGTATGTCGAGAAAGGTCCGGTGAGGACTACTGGATTGCGGGTTGCCAGCGGCGCGGTGGCGACCGGCTGTACACTTCGAATGTCCCGGTGGAAATCGATGAGGACGTGCGCACGGAGTATTGGCGCGAGATACGTGGCCAACCGGAGCGCGCCAACGAACCCAGGGCGTAGCCAGCGCCGCACCGCGCGAGGCGGTTTTCTTTCCCGAGCCTTTTCCTTGGCAAGCGCATGGCGGCACGGCAAGCTCATGCCATCAACTCAAGGCTTATGCCGCAAGCAGACCAGAATCAGCGAGCCGCGTGGATGGTGTTTATCGCCGCTTTCCTGGGATGGATGTTCGACGGTTTGGAGATGGGCATATTCCCACTGGTGGCGCGGCCGGCGTTGCAGAACCTGCTGGGCGTCGAAGGGGATGCCCAGGTAGGAGTATGGATGGGGCGGATCACCGCGCTCTTCCTGATCGGGGCGGCCTGCGGCGGGCTGGTTTTTGGATGGCTGGGTGACCGGATTGGGCGGGTCCGCGCGATGATCATTAGCGTGCTGGCGTATTCCCTCTTCACGGGTTGCTGCTTCTTTGCCGCCTCGCCGGCCCAATTGGGCGTGTTTCGCTTCCTGGCGGCCTTGGGCATGGGCGGCGAATGGTCACTGGGAGTGGCGTTGGTGATGGAATGTTGGCCGGAGAAGCACCGCCCCATTTTGTCCGGGGCCATCGGGGCGGCGTCCAATGTCGGGTTCGTATTGATTGGGCTGGTCGGGGCGGTCTTCCATGTGACGCGGGATTCGTGGCGGTGGGTGATGCTGGCGGGGGCCGCGCCGGCGCTGTTGACCATCTTCATCGCGTGCATGGTGCCGGAATCCGAGCGGTGGAAGGCCTCGGTGCGGCACGGAGCGGCCAAGCCATTTCGGGAGATCCTCGGGGCGCCGTTGCTGAAGACGACGCTGCTGGCCACAGCCTTTGCGGCGATTGCGCTGGTGGGTACGTGGGGAAGCGTGCAATGGCTGCCGTTGTGGGCGGATCAACTTTCGGCGGGCAAAGACCCGGGGGCGAAAGCCGTGACCCAGGTGCTTTCCGGGGTCGGCGCCATCGTGGGTTGCTTTTTGGGCCCGTGGATTGGCGGGCGGATGGGCCGGCGGCCGGCGTATTTCATCCTCTGCCTGGTTTCGCTGGCGGCTTGCGCGGTGCTCTTTCGCACTATCGGAACCTATGGCGCGGCGTTCCTGACCATGACGTTCGTGGTGGGGGGCGTGACGGCGGCCTTCTACGGGTGGCTGCCGTTGTATTTGCCGGAACTGTTCCCGACGCGCGTGCGCGCCACCGGGCAGGGCGTGTGCTTCAACTCCGGGCGCGTGCTGGCAGCCGTCGGGGCGCTGCAAATGGGCGCGTTGATGAAGCACTACGATGGGAGCTACGCCAAAGCCGGAGCCGCCATCACGCTGGTCTATCTGCTCGGGCTTGGGCTGATCTGGCTTGCCCCCGAAACCAAAGGCAAGCCTCTGCCCGAGTAGGTCTGTTCCCGAATCGCCAAGCGCGCCATGAGACTCACCGGCGTCACCCTCTGGTTTCTACCCGTGGCGACGCGGGTGCCGCTGAAGTTCGGGCCGGAGACGCTCACGCAGGTCACGTGCGCCCGGGTGCGGGTGCAGGTGGTGGACGCCGCTGGCCACCGCGCGGAGGGTTGGGGGGAAACTCCGCTGAGCGTGCAATGGGTCTGGCCCAGTGCGCTGGGGTATGAAGAGCGGCTGGCCGCGCTGCAACGGTTCTGCCGCATCCTGGGATGCGCCTGGGCGGCGTTCGAGGGCCGCGGCCATCCGCTGGAGGTCGGTTACGATTTCCAGCGCGCGTGCCTGCGCCAGGAATGGGCGGCGTTCAACAGCCTGCGGCGGGGGGAGGAACCCATGCCGTGGCTGGCGGCGCTGGTCTGCTCGTCAGCGTATGACCTCGCTCTCCACGATGCCTACGGGCAACTGCTCGGCCAGCCCGTCTACCAACTCTATTCCTCCACGCACCTGACACGCGATTTGGCGGACTTTCTCGAACCAGCGGCGGGCGCGAACGTGTCTTTCGTCGGCAAGTATCCCGCGGACTTCCTGGCGGGAGGGAAAGAGCCGGGGGCACCCCAGACGGTGCCGAGCCTGCTGCGCGCGTGGCACCTGGTGGGCGCGCTGGACCCGCTGACCCCGGACGACGCAGACGCGGCAACGCCGCAGGACGGTTACCCCGTGGCGTTGACCGAGTGGATTGCCCGCGACGGTTTGGACTGCCTGAAGATCAAGCTGCGCGGCAACGAGGCGGCGTGGGACTACGAAAGGATGGTCCGCGTGGGCGAGATCGGCCTGGACCGGGGGGTGCGCTGGCTCTCGGCGGATTTCAACTGCACGGTGCAGGATCCGGCTTACGTCAACGCCATCCTCGATCAACTCCGCGACGAACACCCGCGCCTCTACGGGATGTTGCTGTACGTGGAACAACCGTTCCCCTACGAGCTAGAGACACATAGGCTGGATGTCCACAGCGTGGCTGCACGGAAGCCGTTGTTGCTGGACGAAAGCGCTCATGACTGGCGCTTGGTCCGGCTGGGGCGGGAGTTGGGCTGGACCGGTGTGGCGCTCAAGACCTGCAAGACCCAGACCGGCGCGCTGCTGAGCGCCTGCTGGGCGCGGGCGCACGGGATGACCCTGATGGTGCAGGATTTGACGAATCCCATGCTCGCGCAGATCCCGCATGTCCTCCTGGCAGCGCACGTGGGGACCATCATGGGGGTCGAGACCAACGCCATGCAGTTCTATCCCGCCGCCTCGAGGGCGGAGGAGAAGGTCCACCCCGGCCTGTATCGACGGCACCACGGCTGCGTGGACCTATCGAGCCTGCAGGGACCGGGGTTCGGGTATCAGCTTGACCGGATCGAACGGACCCTGCCGACGCCAGC
>CAYYMW010000105.1:0-14753 GCA_964472515.1 uncultured Verrucomicrobiota bacterium
GTATTCGTCCTCGGTGTTGCCGAGTTTCGGCAGCCAGAAGACCTGCACGGATGGTTCCATGCCCGTCCCCGGTACCCGTCAGCGGAGGTTGCTTGAACGCGTGCCGATATCGAGGAACCTGATCAGTTCCACCAGATCGGCGTTGAACGCGAACCCGCGGGTTTCGGGGGTGAAGTTCAGGTTCTCGCTGCGCGCCAACTCGCGGAGGCTCTCCGGCAGCGGGCTGGAGACCTGGAAGAGCGTGCGCGCAAAGTCATCCGGCAGTCCGCCGTCCGAGTCGGGGAAGACAATCGGGGCGACCGCCTGGGCGGAAATGTGACAGTTGAACAGCATTACCGGACCGTCATCCGTGGCCAGGTTGCGGAGTGCCTCCGCCTGCGGCACGGGGCCGGTATCGGTGGCTTCGCCGTCGGTGATGTTGATGACAATCGGCGGGAAGGACCGCATGTGCCTGGCCACCCAGCCCGTTAGCAGTTGATGGGCCATCGTCAGCGCCTGTCCCATGGGGGTGACACCCTTGGCGACCGGCTCGAACCAGATAGGGAACTTGTAGCGTTGCTTGAGGACCCCTCCCGCGCCGTCATCGACTTCGCGGACCCTTTCCTCCACGCGGGCGGGGGAGTTGGCCACTTCGCTCAGCGGGACCAGATCGCGTCCCGCCAGCGGGCCGCTGAAGGCCGGCGCTACTTGGGCGCCATACCCGATCACACAGATCTCGTAGAAGTTGCGGACTCCTTCCCCCCGGGCACACTTGATGATCAGGTTGTGCAGCAGGCGGTTGATGGCATCAGCCACGCTGTCGCATTTACGCCGGCCTTCGCTGCCGGCCAGAGGATCCACCATGGACCCCGATTGATCGATCAGGAAGACGAAACAACTGGGGTTGGCGCGGCTGATTTCGGCTGAGTATGGCATACAAGAGACGACTTCCGCTAAATCCTGGCCAGCACTACGATCCCTCATTCAATACCCCACATGCACAACAAAAGCAATGCAAATGTCGGCGCACAGGACCGTGTTTTTCGCCCGGCGCCGGGTATGCAACCGGTTGGGTGCCAGCAGCTAATACGCGGCTGAAACGAGGCCCTGCCGAGGGGGGGGCACTCAGAACTCCAGCGGCACCCGGACCACGATCGCGCCCATGACGTCACCGTCGCGGAAGTCGCGCTTGGGGCTCTGCGGATGCCCGTTGTGGCACGTTACGCAGGACGGCAGCGTGGCCCGGTCCGCATAGACGGCCGTGAAGTAGCTCCGCCCGCCCAACTCCTCCTCGACGTAGTAGTTCTCGGCCGGGTTCTTCATCACCTGCGCCAAACCCGCCTGCTCGGCCTCCGTCTGCGGGCCGTTGGCCGGGTCGATGGGCCAGGCGGAACGCAGCGTGTAGGAGAACTCCGCGCCATCCTTCTGGATTTCCCGGGCCGCGTGACGCAATAACTGAGCATGCACGGGGACGGTCGCCCCCGTGCTAGTCCCGCCCGGCGGGACCAACTGGAGATAGGCCTGGCGGTCGGCGGCAATCACCGCGTGCAGCGAATCCGCCATCTTGCGCGTGCTGACGGTGGTCAGTTTGTGGGCCTTCTCGGCGGCCTTGCCAACGGTCAACACCACGGTGACAACGAGGGTGAGCCCGGTGAGGGCCAACAACTTGGCTTTCATGATTGGGGTTCGCGAACTTGCAGGATCTGGTCAGCCTTCACGTTTTCGAGTACCTGGACGTTTCCGCTCGGCCAGCGGATTTCGAGGCGATCCACCTGCCGGCGCGCCCCCAGGCCGAAGTGCACCCGCGGGTCGCTTTGCATCAGGAAGCCGGTGGGACACATGGCCTCGGCGCGGAGGGTGAGGTCACCGGCCACGGCCGTGAGGCGCGCCCCGTAGCCGTTGCGGTTGCTGCGCGTGCCCGTCAGTTGGAGCTTCAGCCAGTGGTGCTTCGGCGGGCAGCGATTCTGGAGCAGGACCACCCGATCAGCCACGGCCGTCAGCACCACGTCCAGCCGCCCGTCATTGTCGAAATCGAGGATGGCATTGCCGCGCCCGTTGTAGGGAATCTGGAAGAAGGCGCCTCCCTTCGTGGCCGCGTTGGTGAACCTGGCCTGGCCCTGATTCTCCAGCAGCAGGGTGGTGGTGCCTTCGAGCACGAAGGCGCTGCCGGTGGCAACGATCAGGTCGAGATCGCCGTCGTTGTCCAAGTCGAAGAAGTTGCCGCCCCAGGCGGTGTGTTTCTGCGTGAGTTGCCCCAGACCGGAGGAGAACATGCGGTCGTCGTAGAAGCCGTTGGTGTTTCGCAGATAGAGCGAACCGTAGCCCAGGCGGGTGATGAACAGGTCGGGCTGGCCGTCGCCGTTGGCATCGCCAATGGCGGCATTCATCGAGCCGGGGGCTTCACCAATCGAATTGAAGGCGACGCCCTTTTCCATGGCTACTTCCCGGAAATGGCCCTTCCCGTCGTTGAGCCAGAGCATGTTGGGCGTGTCGTCGTTCGAGAGGTAGAGATCGGTATCCCCATCCCAGTCGGCATCGAAGGCCGAAACCGACATACCCCGGTGCCCCGGTACGTAAAGCCCCGCCGCCCGGGTGGCTTCCTCGAAGGTGCCGTCGCCCTTGTTATGGTAGTACGCGTTCGGTTCTCCCGGGTAGGCCAACGGCCCCGGGTAGGCTCCGGGGTTCTGCTCGGATTCGGCCTCGGGTTTGTAGGTGAGGTAGTTGGCGACAAACAAGTCCAGCTTGCCGTCGTTGTCGGCATCGAAGAAGACCGCCGAGATGCCTGTGCCACGGTGCGCCAGGCCGGCCTTGGCGGTGACGTCTTCGAAGGTGCCGTCGCCCCGGTTGCGATAGAGGGTGGCCTTGCCCGCCAGGGCGACGAAGAGATCCGTAAACCCGTCGTTGTCGTAATCGCCCGCCGCGGCGGCGTAGGCGAAGCCATCGCCTGCCACCCCCGCCTTGGCGGTGATGTCCTCGAAGGTGCCGTCGCCCCGGTTGCGGAAGAGCTGGTTTGGGGCCGCAGGCGTGCCGGCTGGGATCGAGGTGACCCCCTCCATGGCGCGCCAGTTCAGGAGAAAGAGGTCCATCCAACCGTCATGGTCGAAATCGAAGACGGCGCCGCCGGTGCCGTTGGACAGCAGGATGTTGGCAATCCGCCGATGGCCAAGGCGATGCATGAAATCCACTTTGGCCTGCCGGGAGACATCCACGAGCCAGTCGTCGGAGCCGGCCGGCACCGGAGGCGTCGGCGGACGGGGAGGCGTCCACTCGGCCGCAGCCAGGCTGGCGAGCGTGAGTGACAGCAGGGCCAACCGGGCCAATGAAGCGTGGGCCGGTGCGGGTACGGGGCAAGGCGTGTGCATAGTCGCTGCGGGCCATCTCATACCCGCCCGGGCGGAGCCGGGCAAGCGCGGGTTTTGCCCGGCGTGGGCTGTGGAGGAGGTGGTTGGGGGGCGCCGGCTGACGACGCGAGGCTTGCGTTGGGGCAGGCGGCGCTTACATTGGCCGGTATGGCGAATGAGCCAGCCATTTCCAGCGACCAGCTAGGCGCCGTGCGCGACCACACCCGGCGCTTCGAGGACTTTGTGTTCGTGTACCCGGTGATCTCCCGCCGTTCGGGCGGGCTGTCGATCGGCGTCAACCTGAACCCGGACAAGAACTGCAATTTCAACTGCATCTACTGCGAGGTGGATCGCCGCACGCCCGGGCGCGAGCTTGCCCCTGAGCCCGCCCGCATCCGCGAGGAATTGGACGCCATGATCCGGCACGTGAAGGCTGGGGGCCTGCAGCAGCACGCGCGTTTCGCCGAAGCGGCCCACCTGGCCACGGAGATCAAGGACATTGCCTTCAGTGGCGACGGCGAGCCCACCATGGTGGCCAACTTCGCTGCCTGCGTGGACGCGGTCGCCGGGGTGAAGCAGGCGCACGGGCTCGCGCACACCAAGATCGTGCTGATCACCGACGCCGCCGGCCTGGACAAGGCGGACGTGCAGGCCGGGCTGGCCGTCATGGACGCCCACCAAGGCGAGATCTGGGGGAAGCTCGACGCCGGTACGGAGAGCTACTACCGGCAGGTCAACCGCACCCACGTGCGCTTCGAGCGCGTGTTGCGCAACCTGCTCCACACCGCGCGGGTGCGGCCGATCGTCATTCAGAGCCTCTTTCTCAAAGTTCACGGCGTTGCGATGCCGGAAGGCGAACTCGATACCTACTGCGACCGCCTTAATGCCATGGTGACCCAGGGGGCGCGGCTCAAGGAGGTCCACGCCTATACCATCGCGCGGCCCACCCCTGAACCCTACGCCACCCGGTTGAACCCGGCTGAATTGACGAAGGTGGCGGACCGCATTCGCCAACGCACAGGCCTGCCCGTGCGCGAGTTCGTGTGACTGTAAGAGCGGCCAGTGGCAGGGAGCCGGTGTTCGGCCACCCGGCGCGGGTTCTGAAGTACTGGCGAACCCTGGCTGGTCAGGCCCTCCGCCAGGGTGCCCCCACCCCCTTCTACCTGTTCGCCGCCCAGCCGGTCGCCGAGGCGTTGGACCAGTTGGCGGCCGTGGCCAAGCCGTTGCCCGTTCCGGTGAGGCACTGGCTTTCCTGCAAGACCCAGCCGCTCCCGGCGTTGCTGAGTTGGTGGCGCCGACAGGGACGAGGCATAGAAGTGGTCAGCGAGTTCGAGCTTCTGGCCGCTCTCAAGACCGGCTTCGCCGCCGAGGACATCCTGCTCAACGGCCCCGCCAAACATCGCTGGCTGCTGCGGCATCCCCTGCCCGGGTTGCGGGTGAACTTCGATTCCGACGCCGAGATCAAAGTCTTGCTCCCGCTGGCGAAGCGGTTGCACTGGAGCGTAGGCGTGCGCTGTCTCACCGACGAGGAGTTCGATCCCGAGTGCCCGCAGCATCCCACGCAGTTCGGCTTCGAGCCACCCGCTGCCGTGGCGGCCTTGCGCCGGCTCCGCCAAGCCCGGGTGCGCTTGGAGACCGTTCATTTTCATCTCCGCACGAACGTGGCCACGCCGGCCGTCTACGAGCGCGCGGTCGTGGGGGTCGCTGCCATCTGCCGCGAGGCGGGCGTTGCGCCCCGGTACCTGGACGTGGGCGGAGGGCTGCCGCCTCCCTGGGTGCTGGATCGCGAGGGCCGACGGGTGGACCGCGGCTTTTCGCTGGCCGCGCTCGGCGCATCGTACACCCGAATCTTGCAGGCATTGCCCTCGGTGGAGGAGTTATGGCTCGAGAATGGCCGGTTTATCAGCGCCCGCTCGGGCGTTCTCGTGACGCGGATTCTCGACGTCAAGGAGCGGCGCGGGCTGCGGCAATGGATCTGCGATGGCGGGCGCACGACCAACGCCTTGGTGTCGCAATGGGAGCAGCACGCGCTGCTCACCCTGCCGCAACGAGGCGGCCCACGCGTGCGCACGGCCGTCTGCGGCCCCACCTGCATGGCGTTTGACCGGCTCGCCTGTCGTTCCCTGCCCCGGGCCGTCCGGCCGGGGGACCATCTCCTGTGGCTGGAAGCCGGGGCCTATCATCTGCCTTGGGAGACACGTTTTTCGCACGGCCACGCCGCCGTGCTGTGGCACGAGGACAACGAGCTGCGGACCGTGCGCGCGGCCCAGTCCTTCGCCGATTGGTGGAGCCAGTGGCGGTAGCCGGCACGGGACACGCCTGCGTGGGTTTTGGTGCCCAAGAAGGGGCTCCCCAGATCGTACTGGCTGGGGACGCCCAGAGGCGTGAGCACGCACTGGGCGCCTACAGGCGTGGGTCCCCTGCTGACGAGGACGCCGAGTCTGGCGGCGGCGTTGGAGCGGAGTTCGCAAGCGCACCCGAGCACAAGGGTCCGCAACTGGCGCGGAATGGCACGACCGCCGGGACGGCTTGCAGGGCGAGTCGGGTCATGACGCACTACTCCCAGAGGCTGGGTTCGCCGGATGGCTGAGCGCCTTCGGTCCCGCCGGGCCGGCGAAATCGCCGAGCTTCCGGGGCCGCAAGAGGGACACCACGATGGAGGTCGCAAGGATGAGCACCACCACGCCGAGCGACACAAGCGTGTCCAGCTTGTAGGCCGTGTGCGCCAGCAGCATCTTCACGCCGACGAACGAGAGTACCACTCCCAGGCCGATCTTGAGGTAATGGAACTTGTCCATCACGCCCGCCAAGGCAAAGTAGAGGGAGCGCAAGCCGAGGATGGCGAACACGTTCGACGTATAGACGATGAACGGATCGGTTGTCACCGCGAAGATGGCCGGGATCGAGTCCACGGCGAAAATGAGGTCGGAGATCTCCACCAGCAGCAGCACGACGAACAGCGGGGTGGCCATGCGGAGGCCATTCTCGCGCACAAAGAACTTGTCCTCGCGGTAATCCGCCGTCACCGGCATGAACTTCTTGAACCAGCGGACCACCGGATTGCGCTCAGGATGAATCTCCTCTTCGCGCTTCACGATCATCTTGATGCCGGTGACGATCAGGAACGCCCCGAACAGGTAGATGATCCAGGTGAACTTGGTGATGAGCGCCGCGCCGAGGGCAATCATGATGGCCCGCATGATGAGCGCGCCCAAAATGCCCCAGAACAGCACCTTGTGCTGGTACTTCGCCGGCACCGCGAAATAGGAGAACAGGAGCGCGAACACAAACACGTTGTCCACGCTCAGCGATTTTTCGATGAGGTAGCCGGTGAAGAACTCCAGCGCCTTCTGCGAGCCTTGGAAATGCCAGATGCCTCCGTTGAACAGGAGCGCCAGCCCCACCCAAACCACCGTCCACGTGATCGACTCCTTGAACGAGACGGCGTGCGCCTTGCGGTGAAAGACGCCGAGGTCCAGCGCCAGCATCGCCAGCACAAAGACATTGAAACCTACCCAGAGCCAGATTTGGTCAGTCATACAATTATTCAACGCGGAGAGCTTAACCCAAGCTGGCGTGACAGCTAATTGGAACTTTGGAAGTAACTGTTAGCTTGTTCCAAAGTAACATACGGTGCTTTCACTGCCCCGCCCATGACCGAGCTCGACCCATTAGCGACCAGGCACTTTCTCAGTATGATCGTGGAGTTGCGGTTTCGTTGTTCGTTGGGACCATGCGGTGGGCCAAGCCGGTGAGAGCTGAACCTAAGAGCTGGGCTGGCGAACCATGAAGGGCGGTGGCGTCCGCCCGGAGCTGCGGATTACCGGGGGGATGGAAGGACGACCGCCGTCAGCGTCGGCCAGCGCCCGCCGGATCATGTAGAATTCGCCCACGTTCTCGGCGGTGAGCAGGCCCACCAATTGCCGGTTCCAGAGCACTGCGAGCAGCGTGGCCCGGCCCGGTTCAACGCGACCCAACGCGGCGTCGAGTTCATCGTCGGCAGAGACCAAGGGCACCTCCCGCTCCATAGCCTCGTTCACAGGCACGGCTGCGCCGCGGTCCCGCAACGCTTCGAGGAGGCGGGCCTGGGTGAGCACTCCCACCACGGTGCCGTGCTCGAGCACCGGAAAGTCCTGCTGCGAGCCCGCCAGCAGCAACTGGGCCGCATCCCCGACTGTGTCCTGGGGCGTGAGCGCGCGAAAGTCCGTCACCATTGCCTCGCTCACCCGCACGCCGGCGAAGGACGACTTCATCTCGGTCGCCGCCGCTTCCTGGGCCGCTCCGATCCAGACGAAGACCGCGATGAGAAAGAGCATGGGGTTGCCGAAGAGACCGGCAAACCCGAACAGCACCGCCATGCCCTGCCCGACCCGCGCGGCGATGCGGGTGGCCCGGGCGTATTCAAGCCGCATGGCGAGCAGCGAGCGCAAGACCCGCCCGCCGTCCATCGGGAAGGCGGGCAACAGGTTGAAAACGGCCAGAAAGACGTTCACGACGAGCAAGCGCTCGATCAGGCTGCCGCTCGTGGTCGTGAGCGAAGCGAGCGGCTGCCAGGTGCCTGTGAACGTCAGGCCCAACACCAGGCTGCCGGCAATGACCACGTTTACCAGCGGGCCCGCGAGGGCGACCACAAGTTCCTGGTACGGTTTGTCCGGCATCCGCTCCAGCCGCGCCAGCCCGCCGATGGGGAGCAGGGTAATGTCGCGGGTGGCGATGCCATACCTGCGCGCGGCGAGGGCGTGTCCGTATTCATGCAGGAGCACGCAGACGAACAGCCCAAAGAAGAAGATCATGCCGTTCGCCGCCGCGGCAAGGCTCCGCCCGGCCAGCCAGTGGGACAGGCCGATGAACCCCAGCAGCGCGAGGAACGTGAAGTGAACATAGACGTCGATTCCGAGGAGTCGTCCGAGTTTAAGGGACCATTTCATAGGATTCAGTGAGGGTGGTTCGGCCGGTCATGAAGCGCTGCCTCAGCTTCGGTTCCTGCCAGTGGAGGTCCACCGTGGCGCTTGCAGGTTGGCGCGCACTCGCTGCATCCGTTTCAGGGTCCGGTGGCCGATTTGCCGTTGCAGTTCGGCCATGACCTTGCCGATGGCGGCGTGAACGGTGTGGTCGCGGCCCTCGGCGAAGACGTCCGGCCCGGGGGTAACCAGGTGAACGTGAACGCGGAACGCCGGGCTGGATTCGCGGCGATGCTCGAGCCTCACGCTGGCCTCCTCGATCTGCAAGCGGGTCTGCAAGGCCAGGATTCGTTCTTCAATCAGCGAGTCCAGTTCGTCCGTGGATCGCAGGTGATGGTGTGCCAGGGTCAGTTTCATCTTGTGTTGGTTGGTTCAGGGTTTGACCGGCCGTGCTCAGCCCCAGCCGAATTCCTTGACGTCCATCGTCCAGGCGTCGCCGTCCGTGACGACGAGGCTTCGACCGTTGAGCTCATATGTTACCCGCTCCACATCCACGTCTGCCGGGATGACGTTCACGATCACGTCACCCGACGTCACGGGAATCAGCTTGATCCGGCGATCCGGCCGCTTCACGAACAGGTGCTTGCTCAGGTCATCGATCACGAAGACGTAACCGGAGGCCCGGGCGACACCCTGTTCGTAGGCTTCGATCTCACCGACAAAGTGTCGACGCACGTCCTTTTCAAAGCGCCGTCGGTGCATGACGTGGATCTTTTCGCCGGGGATGAGGATCGTTGAGTTCATGTTCGTCTTGTGTTTGTGCTGCAGTTACTGAGCGTTGTGAATGGTCAGTGGTTAGGGGCCTCAATCCCGTTGCCGTCCGCTGAGCAGCGGCAGCAGGTGCCAGAGGAAATAGGCCAGCGAGGTGATGAACGCCGCCACATAGGTCAGCGCGGCCGCATCGAGCACTTTGCGCACCGCCACGGCTTCGCCGCCGGGGGCGATGAGGCCCAGATCCGCCAACACGGCCTTCGCGCGGCGCGAGGCATCGAACTCGACCGGCAGCGTTACCAGGTTGAAGAGCATGATCACGCCCCAGGCGGCCGCGAGAATCCACACCGCCACCATCGGCTGAATCAGCCCGGTGAACATGCCCAGCAACGGCAGCCACATCACGACCTGGTTGGCGTAGGTGGTGATGCCCACCGCGGCCATGCGCCAGTGCAACGGTTGGTAGGCCCGGGCGTGCTGAATGGCGTGCCCCGCTTCGTGCGCGGCCACGCCGAGCGCGGCCGGGGTCGAGTTGTGGTAGTTCTCGGAAGACAACACCAGACGTTTGTGCAGGGGATCGTAGTGATCCCCCAGCATTTGGTCCTGCACCGCGATCTCGACGTCTCTGATGCCTGCGTGCCGCAGGATCAAGGCCGCCGCCTGGGCGCCGGTCACACCGGAAAGGACGGAGCCGCGGTTGTAACGGCGATAGACCGACTTCACTCTTGCCGCCGCGAAGAGCGACAGCGCCATCGTGCCGATGATCAGAATCCAGATTGTCATAATCGTTCGCTTTCGTCGTGTCTCGCAGCGGCCGGACCACTCCCACCCGGGAGGGGCGACGCTGCCGTCGTTTCATGGCGGAAAGGTAGCCACCGTTGCCGATTCCACTAATACGCACTTTGGAATGTACTCTTAGCTTTATTCGAAGTAGGGTGACGGGCATGGACTGGCTGAATTATCACCACCTGCGGTACTTCTGGACCGTGGCGAAGGAAGGGAGCTTGAAGCAGGCCGCCGAGAAGCTCCATGTCTCACAGCCCTCGATTTCCGCGCAACTCAGCGAACTGGAGGAAGCCCTTGGGGAGAAGCTCTTCCGCCGCAGTGGCCGCGCCAAGGTGTTGACCGACGCGGGCCAGATTGCCTTCCGCTACGCCGACGAGATTTTCACCTTGGGCCGCGAACTGGGAAATGCCCTCAAGCAGCGCCCCACCACCCAGGCGTTACGGCTCTACGTGGGCGTGACCGACTCCTTTCCGAAACTGGTGACCAACGGCATCCTCAAACCCGTCTTCACCCTGCCCCAGCCCGTCCACGTCATCTGCCGCGAGGGCAAGTTGGAAGACCTGTTGGGGCAGCTCGCGGCGCACCGGCTCGATATTGTGCTGGCGGACGAACCGGCCTCCAGCGGCACGAAGGCGCGCACCTTCAACCATCCGCTTGGCGACTCAGCAACCTCGTTCTGCGCGTCCGCCAAGCTGGCGGTTGCGCTGCGGAAGGGTTTTCCCAAATCCCTGCATGAAGCCCCGGCGCTGCTGCCATCCGATAACACCGCGCTTCGTCGCGCGGTGGAGGCGTGGTTCCGTCACGTGGGCGTGCAACCGCGCGTGGTGGCGGAATTTGAAGACCTGGCGCTGATGAAGGTGATGGCTGCCGAGGGCCGCGGGTTCATTGTGTTGCCATCCACCGTCGCCGACGAGGCGGTGCAACGTTACGGTTTCAAAGTCGTTGGCACCGCCGAAGACTGTCGCGTGCGCTTCCACGCCATTACCGCCGAGCGCCGGATGGCTCACCCCGCCGTGGCCTTGATTACCGAGCAGGCCCGCAAACAGCTCTCCTCGCATCTTCCACGCGGCGACGCGCTTATCGCCCGGCCGGCGCCATCGCCTTGATCCACGCCACCTCCAGGCGGAACGGGCCGGCTTGCCGGTCGGAAATCAGGAAGCCCACCGAGGTGACCTTCGCTGGATCGAGCGGCGGTTCGCCCGCCAGCACACGGCCGCGAAACGTCGGCACGAAGTCGCTCACCGGCAAGCGATGCTCCCCCCATTCGCCCTTCTTCGTGGTAAAGGCGCACTGGTAGAGCGCGCTGTCAGGGGTCTTGGAGATGTGCAAGGTGTTGTCCTGCAAAATGTTTGATGTGCGGTAAGGCCGGTTATCGCGCGGGGTGGAGGAGTCTGTTGCCTGGGTTTCAAAAGGCGATCCGACCGTTCAACTTCCGCTGAATACTGGACGATATATGTTATTGGCTATGTTGCCAGAGAGGTACCCGGACTGGCGTGGACGGGGCTTCGGACATCGACTCGACATGAGAATTGTGCAGTCAAGGGCTGCCGGCTACCGCCGAGTGGCATTGGGTTGCCTGCGGCGGTTTCCGTTTGGAGTCTGGAACCACATTGCATTGTGGCGAGCGGTTCCCACCTGCAGCGTATGAGCAGCAGGCTGTTGTCCGCGGTAAGGACTCCATTCTTGAGCCTGCTCGGGGTAGTGGTGGCCGGGTTGCTTGCAAGTTCGTGGACCGTCAAGCACGCGGACCAGGACATGCGCGCTGACCTGCTGCGCGAGGCCCGGTTGGTCGCGGAGGCCATCAACGTCGACACGGTGGACCAGTTGAGCGGCACCGAAGGGGATCTGCTGTCTCCGAACTACCAGCGGCTCAAAGATCAGTTGGCGGCCATCAAGTCCGCCTTTCCGCAGTGTCGCTCGGTTTCTCTTCTGGGCAAGGCTGGCGACGGTCTTTTTGTTTCCGTGGACAGCGAGCCTCCCGGGTCGCCCCATTACTCCCCGCCGGGCACGGTTTTGGCGCATCCCCCGGAGGTGTATCGACAAGTGTTCGCCACCCACGCCGCGGCCACCGAGGGACCGGCCACCGACCGCGGGATTCCCAGCGTGACGGCGCTGGCCCCGATCCACGACCCGCGGACGATCGGAGTGGGGTTGGCCGCGCCGCACGACGCCTACCGCCTGGTGCGCAAAGCCACCGAACTCTGCCGTCGGGTTGGGCGCGAGCGCTTCCTGGACGAGGTCAACAATCCCCAAGGCGCGTTCAACAAGGGAGATCTCTACGTTTTTGTCTACGACTCCAAAATGACCATTCTCGCCCACCCGGCAAAGCCGGAGTTGGTGGGCCAGAATCTGCTCGACCGTAAAGACTGGGCGGGAGGCAAGTACTTCAGTCGCGAGATTCAGTCGCTCGCCCTCTCGAAGGGCAGTGGGTGGGTGGATTACGAGTGGGAGAATCCGGTGAATCGAATCGTCGAACCCAAGACCACCTATGTGGAGTGCGCCGACGACCTGATCGTCTGTGCGGGCGCTTACAAGGGAACCGGATCGCTCCTGGCGGTGCTGGCCATGAAGGTCGATGCCCGGGGTTGGGAGAGAAGGCTGGCCCAGGCCTCCCTGGCCCCCGGGTTGCTGACGCTGGGCTTGGGGGCCGTGGTGGTCGCCGCCGCCTTCCTGCATTGGCGGCGGGCGCGGCGAGCCCCGCCGCTCCCCCCTTGGATGCGGTTCTTCGAGCCGGCGGTGGCGGCGGCGGTCGGCCTGCTGCTTACCTGCTACGCCGCCTGGCTGGCCTACACGATCGAGCTCCGGCACCAGCAGGATGCTTTCACGGCGCAGGCGGGGGACCGGACGGCGCGGATTGCGGCCAGTCTGGCCGAATTGCGCAACGCGTCCCTGGAGGGGTTGGCGCGCTTCTACGAGGGCAGCGGGCAGATTTCGGACGACGAGTTCCAGCGCTACGTGGGACATCTGGCCAAGAGGCCGGCGATCCAGGCATGGGAATGGGTTCCCGCCGTCCCTGCGGCGGAGAAGGACCGCTTCGAGGAGACCGCCCGTAGCGAGGGGCGGGTCCACTACCAGATCTGGCAGAAGGACGCGCAAGGACGGCGCACGCGCTCCTCGGATCGGGAGGTGTACTACCCCGTCCTGCGGATGGCGCCGGAAGCAGGCAACGAGTCTGCGCTTGGTTTCGACTTGGGGTCGGAATCCCTGCGTCGTGCGGCGCTTGAAGAGGCCGCTCGCACCGGCCTGATGACCGCCAGTCAACCGATCAAGCTCCTGCAGGATTCCGGCGGCCAGACCGGCATGCTGGTTTTTCGTCCAGTGTTCACGAGTGAGGAGCCCCGGCAGTTGCGCGGCTTTGCGGTGGCGGCGTTGCGCTTCGGCAGTCTGCTCAAGACGGCCAATCCCGCTGACTCGCTGGTCGATTTGACGCTGCTCCGCAAGGACGCCGCCCCGGAATGGCTGGCGGGCACCTGGGGGGGGGAGAATCCGTCCCCTTCGGGTCTGGCCTCAAGCCGGCCGGTGCTGGCCTTTGGCAGAGCGTTTTTGGCCACCGTACACAGCGGAGGTGACATGGTCCGGCAATCCCCTGCCCGGGCGGGGTGGCTCGCGGGCGTGACCGGCGCGGGACTCACGGCATCGGTGGCGCTGGCGCTCGCCGTGTCGCTTCGGCGGCGGGAGGAATTGGAGCAACTGGTGGCGGATCGGACCGCGCAACTGCAGGACCGCGAGGCCTTCCAGCGGGTCTTGCTCGAGAGCCTGCCGGTGGGCGTGGTGGTGGTGGATCCGAAGAGCCGGGACATCGAGAGCGTGAACGCCCAGGCGGCCGCCATGTTCGGCGCCGCGGCGGATCAGATCGTCGGCCGGCGTTGCCACGCCTTTCTCTGCCCCGCCCTCGAAGGGGCTTGCCCGGTCTGCGATCTCGGCAAGTCGGTGGAGAACGCCGAGCGCGAGATGCTGCGGGCGGACGGCACCCGCCTGCCGATCCTCAAATCCGTCAAGCGCGTCCGCGTGGCGGGGCAGGAGAAGCTCCTGGAGGCGTTTGTGGATATCAGCGCGCGCAAGCAAGCCGAACAAGCGCTGCTGGCCACCAACCACCGGCTCGAAGAGGCCACGGCACGCGCGAACGATCTGGCGGTACACGCTGAGCTGGCGAGCGCCGCCAAGAGTGAGTTTCTGGCCAACATGAGCCACGAAATCCGCACGCCCATGAACGGGGTGATCGGCATGACGGGCCTGCTGCTCGACACCGACCTGGACAACACCCAGCGCCGGTACGCCGAAATCGTGCGCACCAGCGGCCAGCATCTGCTGCAGATCATCAACGACATTCTCGATTTCTCGAAGATTGAGGCGGGGCGGCTCGACCTGGAGACGCTCGATTTCAACCTCCGGACCTTGTTGGACGACTTCGCGGCCATTATGGCCGTACGCGCCTGCGAAAAGGGGGTCGAGTTCCTTTGCGCCGCCGCTCCGGACGTGCCAGCCCGCCTGCGGGGCGATCCCGGACGGCTCCGCCAGATCCTCACCAACCTCGCCGGCAACGCCGTCAAGTTCACTTCGCGGGGCGAAGTCTTCGTGCATGTGTCGTTGGACGCGGAGATCGGCTCCCGTGTCTGCCTGCGCTTCGCGGTGCGCGATACCGGGATCGGCATTCCCGAAGAGAAGCTCGGCGTGCTCTTCCAGGAGTTCACGCAAGTGGATGCATCGATTACCCGCCGGTTTGGCGGCACCGGCCTGGGCTTGGCCATCTCCAAGCGGCTCGCGGAGCAAATGGGCGGCAAGATCGGCGTGCAGAGCGCACCCGGCCAGGGGTCGGAGTTCTGGTTTACGGTGCTGTTGGAGCGCCAAGCCGGACCCGCATCCGAACCGCCCGCCGCCACGGATCTCCGCGGCCTCCGGGTGCTGATCGTCGATGACAACGCCACCAACCGCGAGATCCTGCGAACCCAGTTGAGCGCCTGGGGCACGCTTCCGG
>CAYYMW010000105.1:14763-17641 GCA_964472515.1 uncultured Verrucomicrobiota bacterium
CGCCGGATGGCCCCCTGGCCTTGGAGCGGCTCCGCCAGGCCGCCGACGCGGGCAAACCCATTCCTGTGGCCATTCTGGACATGCAGATGCCAGGCATGGATGGCGAGAGCCTCGGGCGCGCGATCCGCAGCGACCCGCGCGTGGACAAGACCGCGCTGATCCTCATGAGCTCTCTGGGGGAGACCGGTCGAACCAGCCACTTTAAAGAGAGCGGATTTGCAGCCTGCCTCTCCAAGCCGTGGCGGCAGGCCGAGTTGCTCGACTGCCTTGTGGCAGCCCTTGCCGGGGGAGTCGGTCCCGCGTCCCAACATCCTTCCGCCGCTTCCTCACCGCTCCCCGCGCACTTTCGCCGCCGGGCGCGCATCCTGCTGGCCGAGGATAATACCATCAACCAGCAGGTCGCCACAGGCATGTTGAGCAAGCTGGGCTTGACCGCCGACGCGGTCGCCAATGGCGAGGAGGCCTGCCGGGCGGTGGTGGACCTTCCGTACGATCTGCTCCTCATGGATCTGCAGATGCCGGTCATGGACGGTTTGGAGGCAACCCGCAGGATCAGAAAAGGCGAGGTGGGCGCCACCAATGGCCGCCAGGTGCCGATCATTGCCATGACGGCGCACGTGCTGCAGCGGGACCGGGAAATCTGCCTCAAGGCGGGGATGAACGATTTCGTCACCAAGCCCGTGGATCCCCGCACTCTGGCTGAAGTCCTGGACAAGTGGCTGCCCCGGAACGCCGCCGACACCCCTGTCTTACCGGTGGAGCCGCCTGCTTCGCAGCCACCCGCTAAAGCCAGCAGGCCCATGGTCTATAACCGGCAGGCCCTGCTGGGGCGGGTGATGGGCGACGAAGGCTTTCTGAAGTCCCTCGAACAGACCTTTTTGGAGGGCATGCCCGGGCAACTCGCGGTGCTGGCCGACTTGGCCGGCCGGGGCGACTGGACGTCCGCGGGCAAACAGGCACACGGCATCAAAGGAGCAGCGGCGAACGTGGGCGGCGAGGCCATGCAGGAGGTGGCGGCCGCGGTGGAACAAGCCGGACGGCAAGGCGACGGCTCCGCCGTGACGAACCTCCTGCCGCAATTAACAGCCGAATTCGAGCGTCTCCGTCAAGCCATGGAGGCTTGAGGCCCGGAGTCCGCGTCGCAGGGTGGAGGCGGGATGCGTTCCCGCCGACGGCGCCACAGGTTGCCACGCGGCGGACCCGAAACCCCAGGCAACAGCGAAAAAGCCGCTTGACGTGTGTGTGTTAGTGTACTATATGTATTAGTACAGTAACGCAACGCCGTGAGCCTGTCCTTCCATATCAGCACCGGGTCGATCACCCCGATCTACCGCCAGCTCACCGAGCAGGTCCGTCTGGCCATCGCCGCCGGCAAACTCGCCGTAGGCGATCAGTTACCCAGCGTCCGCGCCCTGGCGGAGGACCTGGTCATCAACCCCAACACGGTGGCGCGGGCTTACGCGGACCTCGCCCGGGAGGGCCTGATCGAGTCACGGGCCGGGCGCGGGGTGTTCATCGTGGAGAAGCGGCGGGTGTTCACCAAGGAAGAGGCGTGGCGGCGGCTGGAACCGCAGCTCGATGCGCTGATCGGCGACGCCATGGCGATGGATTTCACACCGGACACGCTTCGGGAGGCATTTGAAAAGAAGCTCGACCAATGGCGGTCGGGGAAAGGGGGCAAGTAAGACCATGAAGCAGGAACTGGCCATTCGCACGCAAGGGCTGACCCGCTACTTCGGCAGGAAGTGCGCGGTCTACGAACTCGATCTGGAGGTCCCGCGCGGGGCGGTGTTCGCCTTCCTCGGGCGGAACGGCTCGGGCAAGACGACCACCATCCGCATGCTCATGGGGCTGTTGCGGCCCACCCGGGGCCGCGCCGAGGTGCTGGGGCATGACGCGGAGAGCCTGCCGCCGGAGGTGCGGGGGCGCATCGGCTACCTGACCGAGGAACACCAACTCTACGGCTGGATGAAGGTGCGGGAATGCGGCGAGTTCCAACGCGCGCACTTTGCGAAATGGAACGACCGCGTCTTTCGCGGGGTCGCGGACCATTTCCGGCTGAAGCCGGATGCGAAGGTGAAAGAGCTCTCGCGCGGCGAACGCGCCGGTCTCTGCCTGGCCCTGACCCTCGCGCCGGAACCGGAGTTGCTGATTCTGGACGACCCCGCCCTGGGTCTCGACCCCGTGGCGCGGCGTTCGCTGATGGAGTCGATGGTCTACCTGACCCGCCGCTCGGACCGGACCGTCTTCTTCTCGTCACATCACCTGCCGGATGTGGAGCGCGTCGCGGATTGCGTGGCGGTGCTGGACCTCAGTGTGCTGCGGGCCTCCTGCCCGATGGAGACCTTTGCGCGGACGCTGCGCCGCTACGTGCTGCGCTATGCCGGGCCGCCGCCCGAGGCAAAGTCGATTCCGGGCTTGCTGCAGGTCGTGCGGGCCAACGGCGAGCTCCGGTTGACGCTGCTGGACCGCGGGGCGGCGACCGAGCGCGCCCTGGCGGAGCTCAAGCCGGTCTCGATGGAGGCCGTGCCGCTCAGCCTGGAGGATGCGTTCGTGGCGTACCTGGGCGAGCGGGGAGAAAAGTCGTTCTTGTTTGGGGAGACGGAGGAAAAGGTATGAATACCCTTTGGAAGAAAGAGCTGCGGGAAGGCGCGGTAATCGCGGCGCTGGGATGCGTGGTGCTGAGCCTGCTGTTGGCGTCGAACTGCCAGTATGGCTTCAGTCTGGAGCGGCTTCAACTGGGCGAGCCGATCCGGACCCTCCAGCCGCTGCTGTCCCCCGAACTCCAGATGGCCACGACCTGGTTCTTTCCCATCTTCGGCGCGCTGCTGGGCTTTCTGCAGGGCTTCAGCGAGCGGCACCGGGACCTGTGGGCGTT
>CAYYMW010000106.1:0-17557 GCA_964472515.1 uncultured Verrucomicrobiota bacterium
GCACTCGAGCTCGAGGCCGGACGCGACCAGGCGTGGGAGCATCTCTGTGTGCTGTTGCTGGGTGCCAACCGCTTCCGCGAATTGGCCGAGACGGCCGGGGAGATGGTACGCAAACGCGACACGGCACGCCGCCGCCTGGTGCTGATCAAGGCGCTGGAATTGAGCGGCCTGACCGATCGCGCCCTGATGGAGGCGATGGCGGCCGTCCGGGCCTATCCCGAAGACCCGATGGTGGTTCTCACGGTGGCCGCCGCCGCCATGAAGGCGAGGGCGGACGACCCGGCAGGCTTGGCGCAGGTCAACCTGGTGATCACGCGGGCGGAGCGGATGCTTGGCGAGAAGGCCCCCGCGCCCTTGCGGGCCGCCGTGCTGCTGCAACGCGGCTATTGCCTGGCCCTGCGAGACGAGTTGGAGGACGCCCGCCAGGCGTTCAGCCAGACTTTGGAACTGGACCCGGCCAACGACGACGCCCGCAAAGCCTTGCAGGCGTTGGACTGAGCCGGCCAGGAGTCCTATTCGGCCCGGACAAAGCGCTGCCAGGCTTGGCCGCGCAGGATGGCGTTGACGTCACCGGGCCTTCTGCCCAGAGTGCCGTCGTGGCTGAAGCTCGGCATCCCCACTCGGCTCGTCCACCCGGCAACTCCCCTGAGTTGCCGTGCGGCAAATCTCACTCCCCTCCCGTTTCCCATGGGTAACTTCTATACGAACTACACGTTGCGCGGACCCAGCCAGCATGAAGTGGCGGCCGCTTTGGAAGGCCGCCTGGCCGTGGTGACCCCCCAGATTCGAGGCTCCCTCGTGGTGTTCGATGAGGCCTCGGACGATCAAGACCAGGAGGAAATCGCCAAGGTCGGCGCCTGGCTCTCCGCCGAATTCCAGTGCCCCGTCCTGACGGTGCTCAACCACGACGACGACGTCCTCTGGTGCCAGCTTCACGAAGCCGGCCAACTGACCGACGAGTACGATTCCTCCCCCGGTTACTTCGATCCGCACGCCAGGGAATCGCTTCCGAAAGGAGGCAACGCGGAACGGTTGGCGGCTGCCTTCGGCGCCAAGGACGCTGCCGCGGTCGAGCAGGTGTTGCGCAAACCCTCGCATGACCGCGCCGGGTACATGTTCGCCTTTCAGCGGCACGCCGCCCTGGTCAACGCCCTCGGCTTGCCCGATTACGCCGTCAGCACCTCCTATATCAGCTTCGACCGCGACGAATACCCGGCGGGTCTCACCCCGGACGATATCGAACGCACTTCGTAGCCGGGGATAATCCAGTTTCTGAACTCATCTGTTGGCGGTCCATCGCCCAACAAGGGGCAGTTCCATCCGATTCCACGATGACGGCGGTGTGACAGAATTCCAGAGTGATGCTGTGGACGCACCGTGAGCTTCGCATCTAACCTCTAGTCCGGTTTACGATGGTCATGCCCGTGCGTTGGTTCCTCAGGATCGTGACAGACTCGCTCTTTTCATGGCGGGTCCATTCCAGCCAATCGCCGCCCAAATCGAGAATCAGGCCGGTGTTTCCTTGAATGCACTTGCTCCAACGCTTTGTGTCGGCGGGCTCGGGTGAAATGGAAGGCGCAACTCGATCTCGAATCGCCAGGAAGTCCTTCTCGTCCACCTCGAAGACCACCACACAAACCGAAAAGCAGAGCCCGTCGTATCCTCTGGCATGCAGGATGCGCGCGGATGGCGGAATGGGTTGGATGACCGCTCTCTCGAAGACCCGGGCCGGGGCCGCAGCCAGAGCTGCCTTAACACAAAGCGCCGCTAGGAGGATGGCAACCGGCACCACGGAAAACCACGCCTCACGCCATAACGTCAGGTTCCACACCCGTTGCCGATGCAGAATCCAGACGATCAATGCCTGAAGGGCTACGACCAGCGCGACGGACATGACCCATAGGAAAGTTCCGACCAGAAGCCCATATTCGAGGCGGGACTTGAGGGGCTGTGGGAACAGGAGCGCCATCCAAGCGAAGAAACCAGCGTAGGAAACCAGCGCGCCGACAAGGAGCACACGCCAGTAGTTCCTCAGCAGTGAGTCACTGGAACAATCGGGATTCATGGGCTTCAGTTGCGTCACCAGCGCCGCGTTGGGCTGGAACCATCGCGGACTGCTGGATTGGCCTCGGTGTGGTGTTCACTATGACGGTGGCACTTTCCTGCCCCGGAGTTCAGGCGTCAAGCATGGGGTGCGAGTGTGTCTGAGTGCTGTCGTCCTCGCATGACGCGGGACGGGAGTGATTCCTATTCGGTGGCGTCCCCCCCCAGCACTCAACAGCAGGGTTGTTCCAGGCCATCCCCCCAAGCACGGGGGGCTGGGCGGATGGAAGCATAGCGGACCTTGGCATCAGTAATGGTAGCGGAGTTGCGCCAAGAGCAAATCTCCGCCGGAGACCCTGTAAACCATCCGGTGCTCGCCGGTAATGCGCCGGGACCAATACCCCGCCAGGGCGTGCCGCAAGGGCTCGGGCTTGCCGATACCCTCGAACGGATGCCGCAACGTGTCTTTGATCAGCTCGTGGATTCTCCGCGTGGCTTTGGGGTCCGCGCCCTGCCAGAACAGGTAATCCTCCCAAGCCTGGGGTGCGAAGACCAGCCTCATGACTCGAGCGCGAGCTTCCGGGTCTTTCCTTTGCCTGATTCCAAAGCCTCAATGGCCGCGAGGAGCCGGCGCGCGTTGGCGGGGCTCCTGAGCAGATGGGCGGTTTCCTCCAGAGCCTCGTAGTCGTGGAGCGACATGATCACCACCGCCTGATCGCGGTTGCGGGTAATAAGGAGCGGAGCCCGGTCGCGGCAAACCTGATCCATCGCGGAAGCCAGTCCCTCCCGTGCCGCCGTATACGTGATCGCCTTCATATGGACAGGATCATGTCCAACTTTGAGCAGAAGTCAAGTGGCCCCGCAAGGCCCTCCGAATGAAGAGGATGGATGGCGGCACCCAACCCGGATGCCCGAACTGTGCCACTGCTCGGTGTTTGGCTCTGCGCCGATCCATTGCGAAGACCGAGGGGAACGCGACATGGTGCCAGGACGCACAGGGGGTGCTTCGGCAGCACGTCAGGCTGCGAGGCGGTCACTTCCCGCCGAGGCGGTACAGATGCGTATCGGTGCGGAGGTAGATGGTGGAATCGAGGACGGCGGGAGACGCGATGACGGTGCCTTCAAGCTGGTTCACGGCCAACTTCTCGAATTCCCGGGCCGCCTTCACCACCGTGGTCTTGCCCTCCTGTCCGAAGAAGTAGACGCGATCCCCCACCGCCACCGGCGACGCCAGGTGCCCGCCCTCCAAGCGCTCCTGCCAATACGGTTTGCCCGTCGTCGGATCGCAGCAACTGGCCATGCCTTCGTCGGAAACGTAGTACAGGTCGCCTCCGGCCATCACCGGGGAGGACATGATGGGGATCTGCTTGAGCGACTTCCAGAGGATGTGCGTGGCCGTCACGTCACCCTCGCCGTCGGGCCGGATCGCAAAAAGGACCGGCTTGAAGCAGCCCGTGCCAAACAAGACCATCCCCGGCGCCGTGATCGGGCAAGTGCCGATGGAAAACCCGTCTCCGTGCCGGGCGCGCCAATACTCCTTGCCCGTGGCCGGATCGTAGGACACCACCCAATGCGCCCCCGGCGAGATCAACTGGGTGCGTCCGCCCGCCTCGATGACCAGCGGGGTCACGAAGCACTTCTTCAGGTTGCCGCTGCCGGCGTTGATGGGGGGACGGTCCGTCCGCCAGACGGCCTTGCCGGTCGCCTTGTCGAGCGCGGTGACGAACTGGGCGTCCCGGCCGTCGCGCACCAGGATGAGGAGGTTCTTCCACACGACGGCGGAGCTACCCGGTCCGACTTGGTGATCCAGCGGCACGCGTTCCTTCCAAAGCACCTTGCCGGTCGCCCCTTCGAGACAGGCCGTGCCGAACGTGCCAAAATCGCAATAGAGCCGGTCCCCTTCCGCCGCGGGCGTGGGCGTGGCCCAACTATTCAGCCAATGGACGGGATCGGGCTTGTCGACATCGAAGAGCAGCGTCTCCCACCGGATCTTGCCCGCGGTGGCGTCCAAGCCCACCGCCTTGAGCGTCACGTGCTCGGCGGTCTGCATATCGTCCGGCCCGATGCGCGTCCGCTGCACGCCTTGCTCCAGGGCGGTGGTCAGCCAGACGCGATCGCCCAGCACCACCGGCGAGGACCGCCCGCGGCCGGGCACGGCGGTCTTCCAGACCACGTGGTTCGTCTCGCTCCAAGTCAGCGGAGGGTCCACCGCCAACGAGGTGCCGTCGCCCCGGGGACCCCGGAACTGCGGCCAATTCGCCTCGGCCGCCGCCAGCGTCGCCGCCAGGCCCATCGCCATCCACGCCTGCCAGATCATAACTCGCATCATCGATTCCGGGTTTCGCATCCGCGCCCGGTCGCCGGCGGTCCGCCGCCTCAAGCGGCCGTCATCGCCTTGAGCTCCTTGACGCGCGCTTCGATCAGAGGCTTGGTCGCCTTCACGGTGCGGGTCACGCCGAAACCCTCGCAGCAGAAGGAGGCCACCACGCTGCCGTGGATCATGGCGCGCCGCAGGTTCGGTCCGACCGCCCCCTTGGCGGCAGCCAGGTAACCGATGAGCCCGCCCACGAAGGAATCCCCCGCGCCCGTGGGGTCCACCACCTTGCGCAGCGGGTAGGCCGGGCAGAGGAACATGCCTTCCGGCCCCGAGAGCACCGAGCCGTGCTCGCCCTTCTTGACGATCACGTACTTGGGCCCGAGCTTGTGGATCTTGCCGGCCGCCACGATCACGTTGTCTTCCTTGGTCAACTGGCGCGCTTCGCTGTCGTTGAGCACCAGGGCATCGACGCGCTTGAGCAGGCGCAGCAGGTCGTCCAAGGCGATATTCAGCCAGAGATCCATGGTGTCCGCCACGACGAACTTGGGGCGGGCCATCTGATCGAGCACATGGTGCTGGAGCGCCGGGGCGATGTTGGCCAGCAACACGTACGGGGTGGCGCGGTAAGCGGCGGGGAGGTCGGGCCGGAAGGTCTCGAACACCCCCAGCTCCGTGGCCAGCGTGCGGCGGTTGTTCATGTTGAGCTCGTACTCGCCGGACCAATGGAACGTCTTGCCGGGCACGCGTTGCAGGCCCGCGAGGTCGATGCCGTGCTTGCGGTACAGGTTGAGGTACGGCTTGGGGAAATCGTCGCCCACGATGCCCACCAGGTTCACGGACGAGAAGAAACTCGCCGCAAAGCCCGCGTGCGTGGCGGAGCCGCCCAGCAAACGCGGGTTCTCCGCCTTCGGGGTCTTGATGGAATCCAAGGCCGTCGAACCGACAATCAATACGCTCATGGGGAGAGATACTATCCTCCCCCGCCGTGGTTGTCACGACCGCCGCGCAAACGGGAGGACGCGCAGCGGGGCCGGCGGTGATTCACTCGTTGGCGGCCCCGGTCACCTCAACCGGCCAGCGATAGCTGCCGGGCTTGACGGTGAAGCGGTACGCCGGGGCGGCCTCGGGGATGGAGGTGACCACTCCCTGGGCCAGTTCGCGCTGGATATGCAGGGACTCCCACCCCATGGCGCGCATGCAGGCGGCCGCGGTGGCCCCGCCTTCCGCGTAGAGGTGCGTCTGGGGCAGGCTCTGGAGCAGCAGGGCCGCCACCCGCGCCAGCGTGACGGCCAGGTTCCGCGCAATGACCGGATCGGCCACGGGGGGCAGCCCTACGGTGAGCACGAGGCGTGGGTGTGCCGCCAGCGCCTCGGTGGCTGCGTGCGCCAACTGTCCGAGGAGCGCGTCAGGCAACGGTTCAGGCCGGGCGGCTTCCGCCGGGAGCCGGATGACGGGGACCCCTTGACGGACACAACCCGCCACGAAGCGGAGAGTGGTCGATGAGAGGCTCCCGCAGACAAAGACTTCGGGAAGGTTCGGGAGGGGGGCTGCGGTCGGCTTGGGCGCCGCCTCGCCCGTGCGGTGCCGCAGCAGCGCGCCAAAGAACTGCGCCGCGCCGGCCGGGAGTGTTTGCCCGTCCACCCGGCCGGCCCAGAGGTCCAGGTCCGCCGCGGATTCGGCATCGCCGACCACGATGCCGCGGGCCGGCAACGGTTCGTCAGGGCGGCGGGAAACCACCGGACAATCAGGGGTGGCCGCCACCAGGTCCAGGACGCGGGAGGAACGGCGCGGGTACTGGGGATCGTGGCGGAAGTCCGTTTCGTCGAGCGGCACGCCGCCCACCCAGTACCGGCCGGCCTTGACCGTGCGCCCGAGCGTGGGATTGGCCGGCACCAGCAAGGCACGCGGGAAGCCCAGCGCCGTCATCAGGGCGGCAAGCTCGGCCGCAAGGTTGCCGCGCAGCACCGAATCGGTCTTCTTGTAGATCCAGCCGGGGCGAAGCCGGCTCAAGTCCGCTGCCAGGAAGCCAACCCGTTGCGCGGCGGCAGCCGGAGAGAGCAGACGGGAGTCGGTATCGACGGCGAGAATCTCGACGGCTGCGGCAGCCGGAGCCGTTGTGGTGACCACCGCCGCCAAGCCGTGACGATGCCCCAAGGCAGCGAGTTCCGTGGCGCCGGTGAGATCGTCGGCGATGATGGCGATCATGCCGCAACGCTCCCGATCAAGGGCCAAACCGGCCTACTTCTTGGCGGTCGCGTGCTCCTTGAGCCAGACCAGATCGCGGTTGTTGACGGACGGGATGCTATGGTCGTGCCAGTTGGAGATCTTGCCGGGATTGAGCGTGCGGGGATCAACCCATTTATGCGACTCGGTATGGCCGTCGGCGAAGGTGAGCACCCCCACCGGGCTATGAAAGTCGCCGGGGACGTGGTAGAAGGTCTGCGCGGCCATATTGATGCCGAAGAAAGGGCGGCAGATGCTCTCGCGGCGGATTTCGGCGAACACGAACGTGCTGGAAGGACCCGGGTTGTTGAACTCGGAGGCACGCTTGTACTGATAGTAATTGGGGTCGGGTTGGCTGCGGTACGCGGCCCCCTGCCAGCCGACGTACGAGTTCATGCCGTAGCTGCGCACCGGGTCGTACTTCTTGTTGTTGATCGTGACCTTGGTGGTGTCCGCCGGGCAGCGGTAGAGCTGGACGGTGTTCAGGTAAGGTCCAAAGAGCGACCGCTTCGGATCGGTGAGGAGGAAGTAGTTGGTTTCGTCCGTGGGCGTGCCTTCGAAGCTGCCGGGCACCCAGGTGGCCGGGCCGGTGGTGTCGCCCTGGCCGTTGCTGACAAGTTTGTCGTTGTTGTCGGTGGAGTAGAGCATCCAGATAATGCCCAACTGCTTCTGGTTGTTGACGCACTGAATGGTCTTGGCCTTGGCCTTGGCCCGGGACAGGGCCGGCAGCAGCATGCCGGCCAGGATGGCGATGATGGCAATCACCACGAGGAGTTCGATCAACGTAAACGCTTCCGCGCGGCATCCCGACTGCCGCAATGGAGCCCCTGATGAATAGCGATGATAGGCCATATTGCTTTATCGAAGCGACCCTAGGGTGTTTGCGGACGGGCTACAAGTGTGCGTTTGGCGGCACAGCGCGCAGTCCCAACTGCCGCAAAGCGGAGCCAACGGAGGGCGGCAACAGGCTCGAACGGTTCGGCCTCCGTTGCTGCGCGCCGCGCCGGGACGGCTTCCCCGGCCGGTCGGTGGGCACCGACAGCAAGGGCGGCCGGGATATCCCGGCCGCCCAGTGGCGGACGCCGATCGGACTCGGCGCGAGGATTCAGTCCGTGCCTACTGCCGGACGCGGTAGAACTTGGCGCTCCCCGTGGCCGAGGTGGTGAAGCTCGGAGCCGAGGCACCCGACACCGCCGTGTAGGTTCCGTTCACGGTGTCGGCGGCTTCGAGCGTGCCGGACGTCCAAGTCAGGGTGAGGGTCGAGCCGGTCTGGGCGATGCCCAGGCGGATTTCCGCCGGGCCCGTGGTGTCGAAACTGCGGCCGTGACGACTGCCGACGACGTAGATCGCCTGCGCGTCATACTCCGTCAGCTCGCGCCGCCAGATGCCCAGGTCGTCCATCTCGAAGGAGCCTGCCACCGCGTAGTCCGCGCTGGCGCCCTGGCCGATGTTGATGGGCAAACCGGTGTCGGTGTTGAACACCAGACCCGCGATCGACTTGGCGTGGACCCGCACGCCGTCGCAGTAGGTGGTGACCTCGTCGGCCCGGTCCACCAGGAACGCCAGGTGGTGCCAATTGCCGTCGTTGAGCACGTTGGCGTAGCCCGCGTCGTTGCCGTACTGGGCGGCATAGCCGGGCCAGCCGGCGGGAGACGTGCCGTCGTTCAGGCTCCAAGACCAACTGCCGGTCTCATAGGACGGGGCGAACACGAAGCCCTTCCCGCCGTAAGAGTCGGCGTTGTTGCAGAGGAACGGCAGGTCGCCGGGAGCGCCGGAGAACTTGATCCAGAAGGCGACCGAGAAGCTCGTGCTGCCGCCGAACTGGAGATCGGCCGGCGAGTTGAGCGTCACGTAGTTGGCCTTCGAGACCGCGCCGCCGGAAACTTCGGTGCTGTATTGCAGCGCCCCGGTGCCGATCTTCCCCGTGGTGATGGCGGGGGTGCCGACCGCCGTGCCGTTGTTGCCCTTGCCGGAAGAGTCGGTGTAGTTGCCGTCGAACTTGAGATGCGCCACCAGGCCGTCCGCCAGGTCGAGGTAGGCCGGCACGGGTTTGACCGTCAGAGTGACCGGGGTGGTGGTCACGGTGCGGGTGTCCTGTTTGACGACGAGTTGGTACACGCCGGTGTCAGCCACAGTGGCGCTGGGGAACGAGAGGCTGCTGCGCTGGGCACCGGGGAGGTCCTTGCCGTCCTTCTGCCACTGGTAGGTGATGGGAACGCTGCCCGTGACCTTGGCGCTCAGGGTGTGGCTTGCGCCCGCCATGATCGTCTGCCCCTTGGGTTGCTGCACGATGGAGACCGGGGTGGGGTTGTACGTGCCCTTGTTGCCCGCGTTGGCCAGCGCGGTGATCTCCGCCTGCGTGAGCGCCCGGTCGTAAACCGCCACTTCGTCGATGATGCCTTTGAAGCCACGCCCGCCATCCGGAGAATCGACGCCAATGCGCAGCGGATCAGCAAAGGAGGCGGGGGCGTGCTCGACGGTGTTCTCGGAAGACTGCAGCCCGGAGCCGGAATCGAGATAGATGGTGCCGCTCTGCGGGGTCACCACCAAGGCCACGAAGTTCCACTGATCCACCGAGGGATACATGGCGGAGGACCAACTGTAGGTGCTCGCCGTATCGTTCCAGTGATAGCCCAACTGCTGGCCGGTGGTGTAATCGAGACCGGTAGCGGTGCCGCCGCGCGAGAAGACCACGCCCGCATAGTCCACTTGGTCCCCAATGGGATAGATCCACGCCACGATGGTGACGGTGGCCTTGTTGAGGTTCAGCGCGGGGATCGCGACCTTCGCCGCCTCGCCCGCGAACTGATACGCGGTATTGGCCGCGTCGAACCCGGCAAAGGTGGCCGGACGCGGGCCGGCGATGTTGTTGGTGACCCCGGCCGTGGAGGCGCCATCATGGCCGCCCCAGGAGTCATAGGCCGTGGTTCCGGTGGCTTCATCCAAGCGCCAATAGCCGACGGGGTTGCCGTCCGCCACGGCGGCGGCGTACTTCGCGGGAGCTGTGACCGTCAGGCTGGCGGCCGATTCCTGGGTGCCGTAGGGGTTGGTCAACACCACGGTATACGTGCCGGCATCCGGGCTCTGAATGTCACTCAGGCTCAGGGTGGAGGCCGTCTCGCCGGCGATCGGCTGGCCGTCGTGCTTCCACGCGTAGGCGATCGGCTTGCTGCCTTGGGCCACGACCTCGAACACCACCTTGCCGTTGAGCAGGCGCACGGCCGGGGCCAGCGGTTTGGTGACGATCGGCGGGCCGGACTGGACGTTGAGGGGCAGGGCGGCGCTGGTCAACGTCTTGCCGCCGGTGGTGGCAACCACGTCGTAGCTGCCCGAATCCGTCAGTCCAACGTTCGTGAGGTCCAGGGTCGCCTTGGTCTGGCCGGCGAGGGGCTGGCCATCCTTGCGCCACTGATAGGTCACGGCGGTCTGGCTGGCCGTCGCGGCCTTGAAGCTCACGGTCATGCCTTCGTAGATCGGATCGGCGGTGGTGCGGGTGGCGAGGGTAATCGCCGGCAGCACGGAATCGAACAGGGCCTGAATCTGGCTGCCATCCAGGGCCTTGTCGAAGACGGCGAACTCGTCGATCTCGCCCTTGAACGCGCGCGCGGCGTCAAGGTTGTCGATGCCCAGTTCGAGCGGACAGCCGCTGAAGTCATGCACCTCGTGGGTCACGGTATTCGTGGCCGAAACCAAACCGGCCGACGTGCCCATGTACATGATCGCGTCTTCCGGCGTCACCGTCACGGCCACAAACGTCCATTCCTGATCAGGGGGGACGAAGCCGGGGTTGAAGTTGTAGTCGGCGGCGATGTCGTTCCAGTTGTAGCTCAACGCGTTACCCGAGTCCTGGAAACCCAGCCCCGTGGCCTTCACCTCCGGCGTGCCCGTGTAGCGTTGGTGCATGATGCCGGCGCGGGCCGGTTGGTTGCCGTCGCGCTTGATCCAAGTGATAAAGGTGGCGCTGTCGGTTGTCAGGCTCTGCCCGGGAATGCTGACGACGCCGCCTGCAAAACCGGCCGCTAGGTTGTTGGTTTCAAAGCCGGTGAACGCCGGGCCTTGGGGGCCGGGCAACGCACTGGTTGTGCCCGGACGGAACTGGCCGTCCGCGCCCGCGCCCCAACTCCCCGTATTCTGGGCCACGGGCAGCGCCAGGGAGGCCTCCCCCAGCCGGTAGTAAACCGCCGGGTTCTTGGCCAGCACCAGGGTGTTGTACGGAGTCTGGCGGTTGGGATTGGTGCCGTTCTGGTAGTGGGCGGTTACGTCGCCGGCGCTCAGGGCAGTCGTGTAGATCGCCACTTCGTCAGCGGTGCCTTTCCATTGGTAGGCGAAATCGCTGCGCGCGCCGATGACGAACGGGCCGTCGGTGTTCGCCACATAGGGTGTTGGATCGCCTGCGGGCGAACCGGAGGCGACCGAGGCGCCGTTCACGTACAGAGTCGCGGCGGTACCGTCATAGACGGCCACCACGTGATACCACGTGTCGACGGCGACCGGCGCGCCCCCCACCAACTCCAGCGAGAAGGTGTTGCCGTTTTGGTTATACAGCCGGAAGCTCCAGCCGTCCGCGCCATTCTGGTAGAGCAGCCAGCCCGAGCGTGGCGACGCCATGTGCGCCGCATTCAACGGGGCGGTCAGCCCGCCATCCAAAGCCGCCGGCTTGAGCCAGGCCTCCACGGTGAAGGGCCCTTGCGGATTGTAGTCGGCCGCGTAGGGCACCACCACCCGCTGCCCAGAGCCGTAAGTGCTGATCGCGGTCGAGGCATCGCCCGCGATCGCGCCCGGTTGGTCCCGCCCGGGCAAACCCGCGTAGGCGCCGTCAAACGCCGCGCCGAGGGAGCCTTCGTTCTTGGCGGCGACCTCCGCCGGAACCGCGTTGGTGGTATTGAGCCGGTAATAGCCCACCGGTTTGAGGCCCGCCAGCGTGCTGGGGAAATCGGCGCGGAGACTCGGCTCCGCTCCGCCGAGCGCACAGGCCAGGGCGGTGCCGAACAACAGTGTCTTCTTGTTAGTTGCCATGGTGGTGGATGTTTGGATGCGATTGTCGCACTATTGCCGCCAAACTACCAAAACGGTTGCCCGCCGCAAGACAGCGTTCGTGTTTTTCTGTCATATTGGCCAGTCCCGCATCAGCCCGTAACCGACCCATCCTGGCTCAGGATTTGACGCTCCCACCACGGATGCGGCATACTCCGACACACAGAGCAACCTGACCGCGCCGCGCGCAATTATTGCATGCAACCCCCCAACACCTCGCCAACCGGGAATCCTGCCTTCGTCATCCAAGTCTGCCTCGTGGCCGCCTTGGGCGGCTTGCTCTTCGGCTATGACACCGCCGTCATCGCGGGCGCCATTGGCTTCATGCAGGAGCACTTCCACCTCAACGCCGCCATGACGGGGTGGGCCGCCTCGTGTGCCCTGCTCGGGTGCGTCCTGGGGGTGTCTTTCGCCGGGGTGTTCAGCGACCGCCTCGGGCGCAAAAAGACGTTGATCCTGGCCGGGGTGCTGTTCCTCGTGTCCGCGATCGGCACGGCGATACCCAAGACGTTCGTGGTCTTTGTCCTCTTCCGCATCCTGGGGGGTGTGGGCGTGGGAATGGCGTCGATGGCCTCGCCGATGTACATCGCGGAGATCACCCCTGCCCGCATCCGCGGCCGGATGGTCTCGGTGAACCAATTCGCCATCATCAGCGGCATGCTGATCATCTACTTCGTGAATTACTTCATCGCCCGCCAGGGTGACCCACTCTGGAACCAGACCACCGCCTGGCGCTGGATGTTTGCCTCGGGGGTCATTCCCTCGGCCCTCTTTTTGGCCCTATTGCTGCCGGTGCCGGAAAGCCCCCGCTGGCTGGTGGAAAACGGCGCCAAGGAGCAGGCTCGCGCGATTCTGACGCGCATCGACGGCGCCGCCCACGCGGAGGCGGAGTTGAAGGCCATCGAAACGACCGTGGCCAGCGAATCCGGTTCTTTGAAGCAACTGTTCGAGCCCGGTTTGCGGCGGGTGCTGGTCCTGGGCGTCGCCCTGGCGGTATTGCAGCAGGTGACGGGCATCAACGTCTTCCTCTACTACGCGCCGGAAATCTTCAAGAAGCTGGGCTCGGGGGTGGATGCAGCGCTGATCCAGACCATCGTGGTGGGGGCGGTGAACCTGCTCTTCACGGTAGTGGCCATCTGGAGCGTCGATATCTGGGGCCGCAAGCCGCTGATGGTCGTCGGGGCGGCGGGCATGGGAGTGTGCCTGCTGGCGCTGGGCGTTTGCGCGCAGTTGGGCCTGCTGGCAGTGTGGGTACTGGTATTTGTGCTGGGGTATATCGCCTGCTTCGCGCTGTCCGTGGGGCCCGTGACCTGGGTGCTTCTGTCCGAGATCTTCCCCACCCGCATCCGCGGCCGGGCGCTGTCCGTGGCCACCTTCTGCCTGTGGGTCGCGAACTTCATCGTCTCGCAGACCTTCCCGATGATGGAGGATAACGCTTGGCTGGTGGCGCATTTCAACCGGGCATTTCCCTTCTACGTGTACAGCACCTTCTGTGTGGTCCTGGTGCTGCTGGTCTGGCGGCTGGTGCCCGAAACCAAGGGCCGCTCGCTCGAGGAGATCGAGCGTAGTTGGACCGCTCCCCAATAACCCCTACCGCGATTGCCCATGCACGCTCGCAAGCCATTTTGTCTTCTGACCACACGCGCCTTGTCCCTGGCCATTCTTGGGCTGGGCGTTCACGCCGCCGATGCCCCTGGGATCACCACCCGCCTCGTTCCCGCCCCTGCTCCCAAGCCGTACCGCGTCTGGCCTTCGGCGCCGCCTGCTGATTGTCCCTTCCCGCGGAGCGAGGCGTTCGTTGGCCTGGGCTTCACCGGCCGCCATGCCGAGTACACCGGGGCCGATACGTGGTATCCCTCATGGGCGTCGGATGGCACCCTTTACTCGCCTTGGACGGACGGGACGGTCAACGGCTTGGGCTCAGGCTCCGGCGGCACCAACGCCGTGACCGGCCATGCCACCATTCTAGGCGATGACCCCTTGCACTTGCAGGTGACCAACCAAGGCGTCTTTCCCGGCAACCCGCGTCCCTACGAGGGCCACTACCCCTGCGGCAGCCTGGTCCACGACGGCATCTGGTACTACGGCACCTACTGCCTGCACCCCAGCGGCGGCGTGCCGCGCGACGGCATCACCTACAATTGGCCGTGGCTCGGACCGTTCGTCGGCTTCCGCACGTCAACCGACTTCGGCAAGACCTGGACCGATACGCCGCACACCCCGGCCCAACCGCTCTTCGGTGAGGCCGCCCTGAAGGGCGAACCGGTCAGGATGGGCGCGCCGCACTTCGTCGACCTGGGCAGGAACCTCGAGCACTCCCCCGATGGCAAGGCGTATCTGGTCGCCCAGGGCGCGAGTGACGGTGTCAACCGCCGTTTCGCCTACAACAGCTGGATCACCGCCGACCAAGTGTATCTGGCGCGTGTCACGCCCAGCCTGGCCAACATGAACAACGCGGCCCAATACGAGTTCTTTGCCGGGCACGATGCCGCCGGCCAGCCGCAGTGGACCCGGGAACTGGCCCGCAGCCAGCCCATCGCCGAGTGGCGGGATCACATGGGCTGCGTCACCATGACCTACTTCGCACCGCTGAAGAAGTACCTCCTCTGTGTGACGGATGGGGGTAACACCGTATCCAAGTACAGCACGTATCTGCTTGAGTCCGACCGGATCACCGGGCCATGGCGGCTGGCCGCCTACCTCAAGGACTTCGGCGAGCAGGCGTATTTCGTCAACGTGCCCTCGAAATTCATCGGCACCGACGGCCGCCGCTTCTGGCTCTGCTACGCGGCCAATTTCAGCTCCGGTTGGGGCGGCACGGTGTTCCGCGCCAAACCCCGCGGGAGCCGCTACGGCATGTGCCTGCAGGAGGTGCGCCTGGTGACTCCGGACGAAGTGGGCGCACCCGATCCCCTCGATGCGCCGGACAACATCGCCCCTGAGGCCGTGGTTTCCGTCTCCTCCACCCATCCCGACCACAGTGCCGACGGAGCCGTCGATGGGGTTGTGGGCGGCTATCCCCAGGGCAACCAGTTCGAGTGGGCCAGCAAGGGTGAGGGCGACTCCGCCATGTTGCGGCTCACGTGGGCGCGGGAAGAGACCATCGACCGCGTCTGGCTCTTCGACCGTCCCAACGACCTCGACCAGATCACCTCCGGACGCCTGATCCTGAGCGACGGCACGATCATCCCCACGGGCGCGCTGCCGGATGATGCCCGCCAGGGCCTCGAGGTCCGCTTCGCCCCGCACCAAGTGAAGTGGCTGCTCTTCGTGGTGGACAGCGTCAAGGCCAACACGCCCAACGTGGGTTTGGCCGAGATTGCGGTGTTCCGGGCCGCGCCGTAGATCTGGATGCGATACCTGCCCCCCCTCGCCGCCAGGTTCCATGGGAGTTCCCGATGGCTTGGGGTGGTTGCCCGTGTTAGGTTGTCCCGCATGAGCGGCGTACGAGGCATCCTTGCGTTCGTGGCGGCTTGCGCCCTGGTGGGGCAGGCGGGCGAGAAGCCGGCCGGCGCGGGGGCGGCCTTCACCCTGCAGCGCGAGGGGACGGCTTGGTGGCTGGTTTCGCCGCAAGGCGAGCGCTTCTTCTCGACCGGTGTGTGCTGTGTGCAGCCGGGTTCCTCTCGCGAAGGCTACGACCCGGAGAACCCCGCCTATGCCTCGTGGCGTTACTACGATCAACCCGATGCCTGGGCTGATACCACGCTGAAGCGGCTCAAGTCCTGGCGCTTCACCACGCTGGGCGGGTGGAGCGATCTCAAGACCCTCAACCAGTCGCGCGAACAGACCCTTTACCTCACGCCGGTGCTGCACATCGGCTCGACTGCGGGCGCGCCGTGGTGGGATATGTGGGACCCGAAGAACATCGCCCGGATGGAGGAAGTCGCGCGCACGGAGATCGCCCCGTTGCGCGGGGACGCCCGGGTCATCGGGTACTACAGCGACAACGAGTTGGGCTGGTGGAACGTCTCCCTCTGGAAGATGACCCTCGAACAAGCCCCCGCCAGCGGCCAGCGCCAGCGCCTGATCCGGTTGTTGCGTGATACCTACCGGAACGACTGGCAGCGGCTGACGCAGGATTTCGACCCGGAACGGGCCGACAGTTGGCGAATGCTCGAGCGTGGCGGCATGCTCTACTACCGGCCTGGGGGCAATGGCCTGCCGGTCATGCGCCGTTTCCTGAGCCTGATTGCGGAGCGCTACTACCTGCTCATGCGCGGGATCATCCACAAGTGCGACCCGCGCGCCCTGTACCTCGGCGATCGTTACCAGTCCTTCTACTACCCGGAGGTGCCGCGCGCGGCGGCGGCCTACGTGGATGCCATCTCCAGCAACCTCAACGCGCACTGGAACGACGGCACGTTTCTCCGCTGCTACCTGGATACCCTGCATGCCCTTACCGGCAAGCCGGTGCTGGTCAGCGAGTTTTACCTGGCTGCCGCGGAGAACCGCAGCGGCAACCGCAACTCGAAGGGCGTCTTCCCCGCCGTGCCCACCCAAGCCGAACGGGCCACCGCGGCCGCGCGCACTCTCACCGACCTCGCCCGCCTCCCCTACGTGGTGGGCGCCGACTGGTTCCAATATGCCGACGAGCCGACCCATGGGCGGGATGACGGCGAGAACTACAATTTCGGACTGGTGGACATCCACGACCAGCCCTACAAGGAACTCACCGGAGCGTTAGCGGCGGCGGACCCCGCCCGGCTCAACGCCCGGGGAGCGCCAACCCGCGCCGACGCCTCCCAAGGGGTGCCGCCCGCACCCGCCGATCCCTTTGCCCACTTCTCCCCCAACCTCGCGCTCAAACATTGGGACCGCGAACAGGGCTTCGTGAAGCCCGCCTCCGCCCACCCGCTCGCTGACCTCTACGTCTGCTGGAGCGAGCGCGCCCTGTATCTCGGGGTCTACGCGCTGGATGTGGTGGAGGCGGAGTTGTACCGCTGGGGCGGCCTGCCCAAGGCGGAGCGTGCCCTGTGGACCGTCCGCGTCGGTGGCAAAGAAGTGGCCCGTGCGCGGCTCGGCGGCGGGCGAGAGGCCCTGGTGAGCGAACCCCGCGTGCGCGTGGAGAACCTCAGCGGCACCAACCACAACGCCCGCAACCTGGCCATCATGGAAATCCCCGTGGCCCTGCTCGGCCGGGAGCGCCTCGCCTCAGGAGACACCCTCGAGTTGGACACCGTACTCACCAGCCACGGGCAGCTTCAGCGGGTCGAGTGGCGGGGGACCTTCGCGCTCAGCGAGTGAAACGCAACCGGCAGCCGTCCGGCAGAAGGAGGCGGAACGGGGACTTGTCCTATTGCGTGCGGCCGAACTTCTTCTCGAGCTCGCGCCAGTTCATCTCGACGAGCGTGGGGCGGCCGTGCGGGCAGGTGTAGGGCATGTCGCACTGGCGGAGTTGGAGCACCAGGCGTTCGAGTTCGCCGGGGGAGAGGGGATCGTGCGCTTTCACGGCGTGGCGGCAGACGGTCTTGGCCACCACATGCTCGCCCAGGCGCATCGAGTTCACCTCCTGGCCGCTGGCCTTGAGTTCGTCGACCAATTCGAGCACAAACCGCCGGGCATCCGGCGCGCTGACGAACGGCGGCAGGCCGTCCAGCAGGAAGGTGCGCTCGCCAAACTCGCTCAGGCTGACCCCCAGGCGCGTGAGCGTGCCGAGGTGTTCGCGCAGGAAGACGGCGTCGCGCGGCGGTAGTTCGACGGTCTCCGGCAACAGCAGCCGCTGGCAGGGGGCCTGGCCGGCTTCGAGCTGGCGGAGCATCTGTTCGAACAAGACGCGTTCGTGCGCAGCGTGCTGGTCCAACAACACCAGCCCGCGATCCGATTCGAACACCACGTAGAGCTTGCCGACCACGCCGACGAGCTTGAGCGGCACTTGGAGCAGCGGCACCGGGCCGGCCAATGTCGGCAGCGCGGCCGGGGGAGGCACGGTGGGTCCGGGCA
>CAYYMW010000107.1:0-17416 GCA_964472515.1 uncultured Verrucomicrobiota bacterium
TTCGCAGGCAGTGCCCGGCGCTGCCACGGTGGATGTCATCGAGATCATCGATCATCACCGGATCGGCAGCATCAACACCTCCCGACCGATCCTCTTCCGGAACGAGCCGGTGGGCTCCACCAGCACCATTGTGGCCGATTGCTTCTTCCGGCAGGGCGTGGAGTTGCCCAAGCCGATCGCCGGGCTGCTCCTGGCGGGTCTCGTGACGGATATGCTGAACCTGACCTCGCCAACCACCACGCCGCACGACGCGTAAGTGCTGCGCCGCCTGGAGGCGGTGGCGGACGTCAACGCGGGCGAGTTCATCGAGCGGTTGCTGGCCTCGGGTTCGGTCTTGACCTCGCGCGCAGCGCCGCAGGCGATCACCACCGACTGCAAGGAGTACAAGGAAGGCGACCGCCTGTTCAGTGTGGCGCAGATCGAGGAGGTGGGCTTCGACCAGTTCTGGAAACGGAAGGCGGAGGTCCAGGAAGCCCTGGAGCGGTATTGCGCCACCAAAGGGTACTTCTTCTCCGCGCTGTTCATCACTGATGTGCCACGGCAGAACTCGCTGCTGCTGCTGGCGGGAAATCCGCTGTTCCTGGAGAAGATCGACTATCCGAAGGTTGAGCCAGGGATCTACTCGCTGCCCGGGGTGGTCTCGCGCAAAAAGCAGTTGCTGCCGTATCTCACCCACTGTCTGCAAGGATTGAAGGGCCGGGAATGAGCCCTCCGGGGCGCGGGACTGCGGAAAAGAATGAAATGGCCGGGAGCCCCAGCACTCAATTACTGGGCTATTGTCTGACGTCCCTCGCGGTGGGATTTGAAGGAAGGGGCGCGGCCGACTCCAGACCGGTGTTCGGAACGTATCCGATCATGATGCCGTCCTGCCATCGCTCCTGCCTGAAGACCCGCGCGTCGTCAGGCAACTGGACCAAGAGATCGCTCTGTCCCTCCCACCAATACTGGATGCAGCCCTCGGTTCTAACGACTATGGCGCTGGGCTGTTTGCCGGGTCTGAACCGCTTGGTGGCCGGACGCAGGCTGAGCTGGGTGGAATAGGACGTGGTGGCTCCACAGTCTCGCTCGAAGAGCGTGGCAGTCCAGCGTCCGTCTGGAGAAGTAGCCTCTGAGAGGATGGTGTCTGAGCACGGCCCGAACATGCTCCAAGAGGCCACCATCCAGACCGCGGCAGCACACGCCAAGAATAAAGCGATGCACACAAGCGCCCGAAGCCAAGTCCTCGAATGAACGGCCGTTGTGGATGAGCCGGGTTCCTGAGCAAACTTCGGGCGGGTGACTGTGCTCACCGTGGTCGTTTGCCCTTGCGGATTTTTGCTTTCGCCGCCGCGTCGATGGCCTTCCGCATCCACGGCTCCAACTGGGTAGCGTCCTCCAGCACGTCGGCTGGCACCTCATAGTAGCCCATCGCGCTGTCCTCGCCAAAGGGGCGAAAGGGCTCCATGCCCAGCCGCTCGAAGTCCGGGCGGGTCGACTCGTTCACCTTGAAGTAGAGCCGGTCCTCGGCAATCAAAGCGAAGAACAGCCCTTGGGCGTAAAGCCCCACGCCGCCGAACATCGAGCGGGCGCTCACCGCAGCAACCCGGCTCAATTGCTCAACGATGAAATCACGATAGCTTGGGGAGAACGACATAGGCGGGCGGTTTGCCGCGGTTATGGTCGGTCAGGCGCGGCGGCGCCGCCAAGGTATGGCAAAATTGAACAAGTCATTCCTGCTGGCAGGTGCGGTGGAAGCGACGCGAAGCTCGACTGGCATGGAGGCAGGTAACCATGACGCGAGCGTCCTGGCAAGCCGGCCCGTTCGCGCGGTTCGGGTTGGGTTCAGGTTGGGCTTGACCGCAAGGAGGGGGTGAAGCTATGTTGGCCTTCAGAATGTTGGTTATGCGGCAAATTCTGGCGCTGGTAGTCGTCGTAGCAGGCGACGCCGCCGGGGATTTGTCGTGATCGGCAAGATTTAGACAAAGAACCCACGGCTGGCGAGCAGTCGTGGGTTTTTTCGTATCCGCGATGGGCCGCCGCAACCCAGTAAGAAGTTATGACGACCAAGACCAAGACGAGTAAACGCACCGCCGCCGCGACGGCGACTCCGGAAGCCTCCGCCCCGATGATGGGCAGCGAGATTCTCGTGGCCGCGCTGGAGCGCGAGGGGGTGGAGATGATCTTCGCCTACCCCGGCGGCGCCAGCATGGAGATTCACCAGGCGTTGACGAAGTCGACCAAGATCCGGGTGTGTCTGCCCCGGCACGAGCAGGGCGGAGTGTTTGCCGCCGGCGGCTACGCCCGCGCCACGGGCCGCGTGGGCGTCTGCATGGCGACCAGCGGGCCGGGGGCGACGAACCTGGTGAGCGGGATCGCGGACGCGTACATGGACTCGGTGCCGCTGGTGTCGATCACCGGGCAGGTGGCGCAGCATATGATCGGCAAGGGCGCGTTTCAGGAGACCGATTTCTTCGGGATGACGCTGCCGGTGGTGAAGCACAGTTATCTGGTCACCGACATCAACGAGCTGCCGCGGATCATCAAGGAAGCGTTCTACATTGCACGCTCGGGCCGGCCGGGTCCGGTGGTGGTGGACGTGCCGAAGAACATCCAGCAGCAGCGGGCGGTGCCGGTGTTTCCGGAGCAGGTGGAGCTGCGCGGCTACCAGCCCGATCCCAAGGCGACCGACGCCGAGTTGACCAAGATCCTGGAGTTGCTCCGGACTTGCGAGCGGCCGGTGCTCTACGTCGGCGGCGGCATCATCACGAGCGGCGCGGCCGGCGAACTGAAGAAGTTCGCCGAAACGCTGGGCATCCCGGTGACGACCACGTTGATGGGGATCGGGGCGTTTCCCGAGAACCACCGTTTATCCTTGAAGTTCCTCGGCATGCACGGCTCGGCCTACGCCAACTGGGCGGTGGACGAGGCCGACTTGCTGCTGGCGTTTGGGGTGCGGTTCGATGACCGCGTGACCGGGAAGGTGGACAAGTTCTGCGAGCACGGGACCATCGTGCATGTGGACATCGATCCCTCGGAGATCAACAAGAACAAACCGGCCAACCTCTCGATGGTGAGCGATATTCACCATGCCCTGAAGCGCCTGAACGAGTTGATGCGGAAGCAGCCGGTGAAGCGGGATTTCAGCGCGTGGCGGGCGCAGACGGAGGTGTGGAAAGCGAAGGCGCCTTTCACCTACCGGCTGACGGAGGAAGTGCTCAAATCGCAGCACGTGCAGGAGTTCATGGAAGGCGACGCGAGCCAGGTGATCCTGCCGCAGGAGGCGATCGCCCTGCTGAGCGAGCTGACCAAGGGCGAGGCGATCATCACCACCGGCGTGGGCCAGCACCAGATGTGGGCGGCGCAGTTCTACGAATACCGCTGGCCGCGACAGTTGCTGACGAGCGCGGGCTTGGGAGCCATGGGCTACGGCTACCCGGCCGCGCTGGGAGCGAAGGTGGCGTGCCCGGACAAGCAGGTGATCGATATCGACGGCGACGGCTCGTTCCTGATGAACGTGCAGGAACTGGCAACGGCGCACATCGACAAAATCGCGGCCAAGGTGATGATCCTCAACAACCAGCACCTGGGGATGGTGATGCAGTGGGAGGACCGGTTCTACAAGGGCAACCGGGGCCACACCTACCTGGGCGACCCGGAGAAGCGGAAGCTGATCTATCCGGATTACGTGGCCGTGGCCACGGCGTTCGGCGTGAAGAGCCACCGCGTGGTCTACAAGCGGGACCTGCGGGCCGCCATCCAGCAGATGCTGGATGCAGACGAGCCTTACGTGCTGGACGTGGTCACCCCCTACACCGAGCACGTGCTGCCGTTCATCCCGGCCGGCCGAACGGTGAAAGACATGATCTACTAGCAGTAGACGGCTGGAAACGACGCACGAAGGAGCGGCGGCTCGATGCTTGCCGCTCCTTTTGTTTCGATTACTCTCCCTCCCATGCGACGTTTGTGGGTCTTGGTTTGGCTGGCCGGCCTGGTGGCCGCACGAGGCGCGGAACTGAGTCTGGACTTTGCGGATGACCAGGTCGGCGGCTTGCCAGCGGGGTTCCGCAGTGCCTTGGCGGGCGGCGGCAAGGCCGGGGACTGGCAGGTCATCCTGGACGAGGTACCCCCTGCCCTTGCGCCCCTCAGTACGAATAATCCGGCCCTCAGCAAGCAACGGGTGGTGGCTCAACTCTCCCGTGATCCCACGGACGAACGCTATCCCCTGCTCGTCTACGAACCGGAGGTCTTTGGCGATTTCACCCTGACGGCCCGGCTCAAGACGGTCGCGGGTGGCATGGAGCAGATGGCGGGCCTGGCCTTCCGGATCCAGGACGAGAAAAACTTCTATGTGGCGCGCTTCAGCAGCCTGGGGAACAATTTCCGCTTCTACCGCGTGTTCAAAGGCCAGCGGGACAACCCGGTGGGGCCCACCGTGACCGTGCCCAAGGGGGAATGGCAGGAAGTCACGGTTAAGTGCAAGGGCAACCGGATCCAGTTGTTGCTGAACGGGAAAGAGGTGATGCCGGAGCTCACTGACAACACGTTTGCTGCCGGCAAGATAGGATTCTGGACCAAATCGGACGCGGTCAGTTACTTCGCGAATCTGCGCGTCCACTACCAACCCCGGGAGTCGTTGGCGCAGGTGCTCGTCAAGGAGGCCATGGCGAAGAACAAGAGCCTGCACGCCATCCGGATCAGTGCCCTGCCCGGGACGAACGATGCGGGAGGCTTGGTCGTAGTCGCCAGCAGCAAGGCGGAGGAAGTGGGGCAGGCAGCCGGGAAGATCGAGCAGGAGGCATTCACCAACGATACGCCCTACTTCGGCAAGGTCGGCAAGGAAGCGATGGTGACGATGCTGTTGCGGGATCGCAACGGTGAGCCAGCGGCAGTCGTTCGCATGGCCCTGAAATCGTTTCCGGGACAGAGTGAAAAGAACGCCTTGGCGCGAGCCACCCCCATCCTGAAAGGCATGCAGGAGCGGATGCGGAATCGCAAAGACCTGACCGACTGAGCACGAAGCCTCGCAGATTTGAGAAAGCCGGGGCGGGTCAGGAGGGCCGAAATGGGCGATTTGGCGGGGAGCAGCGTGTCGTTTTTGACAACGGCCAACAACCTGCTGATTCGCAAACATGAAGTGCGCTGCCTTTTTGGAACGGGATGGCCTTCTGAACCGAGTCAGGGTAGATGGGCATCGTGTCTTCACCCCCCTCACCGTGGATGAGTTTGTCCTCGTCCCGGAAGCGGAGGCTCCCCTGCAACGCCTGAAACGGGCAGGCTTCCTCTTGATCGTCACGACCTGTCAGGCCGGCATTTCCCGCGGGTATCAAACGCGGCGCGATCTGGATGCGATGCACCGGCAGTTGCGCGAGCGTTTTCCGCTGGATGACCTGTTCGTGTGCCCGCACGACGAGGCGGATCGTTGTCCCTGCCGCAAGCCGAAGCCCGGTTTGTTGGTGGAGGCGGCCTTCAAGTGGCACATCGATCTGGAACACTCCTACGTGATCAGCCCCCGGTGGCAGGACGTGGAAGCCGCGCGCAATGCGGGCTGTCTGTCCGTACTGGTGGATTCGCCTTGGAAGGGATCCGTGCCGGCGGACTACCACGCGTCCGACCTGGCTACGGCCGCCGACCGTGTGCTCCACCCCGTCCGCCTGACCGCCCCCGCACCGGCCTGACGATTCACCGTCCCCATCCCGGGAGGTGGCCCGCAATCACCTTGCTCGCGGGTGGGCTCAGGGCGATTTGGACGGCTTCTCCAAGTCGGCCGCCGATACCGGCAAAGGCTTCTCGTCCTTGGCGGGAGCGTTGGTCGATTCACTGGATTGGTCGCCTGCCGGGACGGGCTTGGGCACGTCGTCCTTGTTGGCGATTCGGAGACCGCCCCTCACGGCGATCTTGCCCTCGGAGTCGACCTTGAGGTAGGGCCGGGAAGCCGGGGTTTGGTTGTGCGTCTGGCGCAGCAGCAGGGCGCCGTCTCCGCGCACCATGACGTAAGTAAAGGAGCGTGCGCCGGTCTGATAAAGAATGTGCAGTCGGCCCTTGGTATCGATCTGAGCCTCGGGACGGCTGATGGAAAGCAGCGGACCGACCGGGAAGACGCGGGAGACCTCGGTTTCGGTGGCATCCGCGGCAAGGACGTAGAGTTTAAGCACTTTCTGGCTCACTCCCTGGATCAAGGCGTACTTCCGGGCGACCGTGTCGGTGCCGTTGGTGCCGACCGGCAACCCGTAATCCTGCTCCCAGAGGCGGGTCCCGAGCACGATGTTGAAATGCTGCGCCTTGCTGGACAGCACTTGGCTCGGTTCGGGCACACGGACCACGGCGGTCACGCGGTAGCGTCCGACCGACCGCAACATGAAGTAGGGGGCCAGGTCGATCCGGCGGGTGGCTTTCGAGGCGGTGGGCAGCTCAAACGGGTCCACGACCGGAGGCTGGCCCAGAGAATGCACGTACGTGCCGTTCTCGCCCTCGACTTCGAACCGGAGCCAGTCGGGGTCGCTGCCGAGCTTCAGCGTGCGGCCGGAGAAATTGGTGACCTTGACGACAGCCACGAGGGACTCGTAGGCGATGTACTGATCCTGGTCGAAGGAGAGCTCGACGGTGATCTGGGCGGTCGCGGGCAGAAGCAGCAGCCAAGCGGCCAGAAAGGCGAGTATTCGGCGCATAAAAGCAAGGTAGGAGAAGGGTGAGGGTCAGACAAGCGCCATCTGGCTGCGGGAAATGGGCAGCAGCCTGGCCACCGCCTCGGCCACCCGGGCAGGAGGCAGGCGACGCAGGCAAGCTACCGGCTCGGGATTGGTGCAGCGGGGGCGCATGCAGGGGGCGCAATCCAACGGAATGCGCAAGGCGGCGTCCAACTGGCCATAAGGGCCGGTCCGGAAGGGATTGGTGGGGCCAAACAGGGCCACCACCGGCCGGCCGATGGCGGCGGCGACATGCATGGGGCCGGTGTCGTTGGTCAATACCAAGGCGCAGCGGCGAACCCACTCGACCATCTGCGGCAGGGTGGTCCGGCCGGCGGCGTTGAAGGTCCGGTGCGGGACCGAGCCCGCGAGCTGGCGGGCCATTTCGGCGTCCCCCTGGCCGCCGAGAATCACGAAACGGGTGGCGGGATGAGCCTGGGCCACGCGTTGCAGAGCGGCCGCGTAGTGCTCGACGGGCCAGCGCTTGTTGGACCAGCGTGCGCCCGGAATAACCCCCACCCAGGAGACCCCCGCCTCTGCGGCTTCAGCGGGAAGCTGGGCTTGGACGTCGGGGCGCGCGGGGAGCCATTCGAAATCCCAGCGCACGGGAATGCCAAGCACACGCAGGACGTCCAAATACCAATCCACCGCGTGGGTATTGAAGGAAGCGCGCACGATACGCTGATCGTAGAGAGCCGACGCACCCTCCCGCACGTCGTCCAACCCGACCGTGCGACCGCCCCCGGCAAACCAGGCCGCGAGCGCGCTGCGGGCCAGCGCCTGCAGGTCAATCACCAAGTCAAAGCGGTGCCGGCGCATCTCCATCACGCTGGCAACGGCTTCGTGCCAACGCCCGGGGTGGCGCCAACGGCGGCGGTGAAAAGCGATGATCCCGGCGAGGTCAGGATCCGCTTCCAGCAGACCCTGCAGGTCATCGGCGATCCACCAGTAGACCTCGCTGGCGGGCCAATGGCGTTTGATCATCCTCAACACGGGGATCGCTTGGATGACATCCCCGAGCGACGAGGGTTTGAGGATGAGGATCTTCATGGTCGGCCGGACGGAAAGAGTCCGGAAGGAGCGAATCAGTCGCGGCAGCCTTGAACCTCCGAGCCGCCCGAGAGGCCAGCCAAGGTCCCTGACATCACCGCGCTCACCGCCCCTCCGAGAGGCGATCCGCCAGGCGTTTGGGGAGGCCCGCCTTGATGATCTTCTCCTGGGTCTTGGCCATGTCGTAATCGAGGCGGCGGAGCTCGATGGTGCTGTCCGCCATGTCGTACACAACGTAGGTCGCCTTCGCGACGCCGTCGCGGGACTGCCCGACGCTGCCGACATTGACGAAATACTTCTTGCCCGGTTCGAGGCGGAACTTGGAATAGGTCCCCCCGCGGACGACGCTATCGCGGATAAAGGCCACCGGCATATGGGTATGGCCGAAGAAGCAGACGCTGGTGTTCTGGTAGGTCAGGCTGGCGGCGGCGGCCAGCTTGTCGAACACGTAGCCCCAGCGCTGCGGGGCGTCCAAAGTGGCATGGACAATGGAAAAGCTCGTGACGAGACGGAGATACTTCAACTCCCGAAGCCACTTGCGATCGTCGGCGGAGAGCCGTTCCCGGGTCCATTCGACGGCCTCGGCCGCCTGCGGGTTGAAGCCTTCGAGATCCTCATCGACGGAGCAGTACTCGTCATGGTTGCCCTTGACGCAGGGCATGCCCATGCTCCGAATGATGTCGAGGCATTCCTTGGGGTTGGCGTTGTACCCGACGACATCGCCTAGGCAGGCATAATGAGTACACTTCTGCTCCTTGGTGTCGGCAAGGACAGCCTCCAGCGCTTCCAAGTTGGAGTGGATGTCGGCTAAGATCGCAAACTTCATTATCGATCGTATCTATCCCGAGATTTCAAAGCCGCGCAGGTTGCCCCGCGCGTCCGACCAGGTGGCATCTTCCTGGCGAATCAGCGGTCCCAAACCGGCATTCCGGATGCCTTCACGAAAGGCCTCGAGTTCATCCCGCTCGCCTTCGGCCACCAATTCCACCCGACCATCTAGCAAGTTACGCACCAAACCAACTACCTCATAGCCCTTGGCCGCCGATTTGACGGTGTAGCGGAACCCGACCCCCTGCACCGTTCCTGAGTATAGCACTATTAACCGGCACCGCCCCATGGCAATGTTACGAGTCTGGGATCCCATGCTGCGGCAGCCGATCCGGAGGACGCCAACTGCTTTGGCACAGGCCCGGGAGAAATCAAGCCATATCCACCCCCCTTAGGCAATGCTTTTGTGCGCAACCTCCACAAGGGCAACGCGGAGGGCGGGGTTCGGTTCGACGCGGGGGGGCGATCCATCAAGCTCGGCCCTCAAGGTTCCATCCCAGGCAGGCGGCGGACTGTTATGCAATACATTGATAACAAGCGTATTGCAAACATGCTGTACCGGCAGAAACGGCTCGGCCAAGGAAGCCACTGCTCTGGACCGACTTGGTGCTCGACTGCGTGTTTGGCATTGCCTGAACCGGAGGCGAAGCTTACTAGTCTTGGGGATGCAAACGGAATCGGTGGCAGAGGGCGGCTCGCTGCTGCGTGGATTGGACTACTCGGTCGTGCAGCAATGCATGCATTGCGGGCTGTGCCTGCCCACCTGCCCGACCTATGTCGCCACTAAATTGGAGCGTCACAGTCCCCGTGGCCGCATCTCGCTGATGAGGGCCATTGCCGATGGGCGGTTCGAGCCGAACCGGGCGTTTGCGGAGGAAATGTACTTCTGCCTGGGCTGTCTGGCTTGCACCACTGCTTGCCCGGCGGGGGTGAACTACGCCGAATTGTTCGAACGCGCTCGTGCGGAAGTGGAGCGGTTGGGCTTGATGCGCCGCCCCACCCGAAACCTGATCCGCTGGTTCACCGTCAAGTGGCTTTTTATGGATTTGCGGCGGTTACTCTGGCTTGGCCGCCTCATCCGGCTCTATCAAGTCCTAGGGCTGCAACGACTTGTGCGCGGAAGTGGAATCCTCTCGCTAGGTCCGAAACGCTGGCGGGAGTTGGAAGCCATGACGCCGGACATCCCCCGGAAGTACAGTGCCTCGTTAATCGCGCCGGTAACCCCACCACGCTCGGCGAAGCGTTTCCGCGTGGCCATGCTGACCGGGTGCGCCCAAGACCTGATCTTCAGCGAGATCAACCGCGACACGGTGGAGGTACTGGCGAAGAACGGCTGTGAGGTGATCACCCCGCCCCGGCAGTTTTGCTGCGGGTCGCTGCACGCCCACAACGGCGAGTTGGACTTGGCCAGGCAATTGGCGCGCAAGAACATCGATCAGTTTCCGCCGGACGAGTTCGACGCCATCATCACCAACGCCGGGGGATGCGGCTCCCATCTGCGGCACTACGGGCACCTGTTGGCGGGCGATCCTGCCTATGCGGCCAAGGGGGCGGCTTGGGACCAGAAGGTGAAAGACATCCATGAATGGTTGGCACTGAAAGGGATAGAAGCTCCAAACGGAGGACAACCGCCGCAGATCGCGACTTACCATGAATCGTGTCATCTGGCGCACGGCCAGAAAGTGGTGGAGGCCCCGCGCAGAGTGCTAGCCACGATCCCCAACCTGAAGGTGGTGGAATTGCCCGAGAGCAATTGGTGCTGCGGCAGCGCGGGTATCTACAACCTCACCCAACCGGAGATGTCGGCGCAGTTGCTCGAACGCAAACTCAACCATATTCGCTCGACCGGTGCCACGGTAGTGGCGACCGCCAACCCCGGGTGTCACCTGCAGTTGGTCAACGGGGCGCGAGAGCGGGGTTGGGCGTTGCGGATAGCCCATCCGGTAACTCTCCTGGCCGAGGCCTACCGGCGAAAATAGCGGTGTTGGAAGGGCGATAAGCCGAATTCTGTCTGCACCCTTGCGGGCGGAGAGGCTCATTTCTCTAAGCGACCTTACCCGGAACCCGGCTTGCGCCACGGCGCGGGCCGCGCCTGGGTTCCCTATTTGGCCTTGCACCGGATGGGGTTTTCCATGCCCTGCGGCTTGCGCCGCAGGCGGTGGGCTCTTACCCCGCCTTTTCACCCTTACCCGTCCGCCGAAGCGGCCGGGCGGTATGTTCTCTGTGGCACTATCCGTCGACTGGAGCTTGGGCTCCAACCTCCCGCGCGTATCCCGGATCGGAAACCCGGGTTGCGCGGCATCCCGCCCTGCGGTGTTCGGACTTTCCTCCCCCGGCTTGCGCCGGGAGCGAACCTCTGCCCTTCCAACACCGGGAGAACTGTAGGCCCGAGAGCGAGAGCTGGCAACCTGCGATTCCGGCTCGCGGTGACGGACTGACCGAAAACCAAGGCTCAGCGCCCGCATGAGAGTGCGGCCATCACCTGCTCCGGAATTCGGAGATTGCATGCGAGGCCACTTGCCTCTATTGGAGTTGTCCAGTCAATGACCGCTTGCCACTACACCACGGTGAGAACCCGACACGAGCGGCGTGCGGCTCAAACGGGTCTGTGGGCGCGCGCCGAACCGCGTGGCTCCAGCCATGGCAGAGGCATCTCTTCAACTCCTGCGATTCGATGAAACCACTTGCCGCGATCCTAGCCGGGCTGGCGCTTGCCAACGGAACCCTCACCCTGCAGGCGGAGGTTTGGCCCATGTTCAGAGGACCGACTGGACAGGGGCTTTCGGCCGAGAAGGGGGTGCCACGAGAATGGTCGACGAATTCGAACGTGCGCTGGCGAACACCCATCCCCGGAGAGGGTTGGTCCTCCCCCGTCGTGCTGGGGCAGCGGGTGTTTGTCACCGCCGCCACGGAGGGGGGGAAGAGCTTGCGGGCCCTGTGTCTGGCAACGGGTGACGGGAAGGTTGTCTGGGATCAGTCCGTGTTGCCGCAGACACAGACCCGCCGGGAAGAGCGCAACTCATGGGCCACCTGCACTCCAGCCGTTGATGAACGCGCGCTCTACGTGCTTTCCTTCAACGGTCATTTCGTAGCCCTTGACCACTCCGGGACGCCACTCTGGACCAACCGGGACATCACCTTCTACGGCCAGCACGGTTTGGCCACGTCCCTTCTCTTGTTCGAGGACTTGGTCATCGCCGCGTTCGATGGCAGCAGCGACGGAGAGGACAAGCAGGTAGGTTGGCAGAAGCCGTGGGATAAGGCGGTAATCCTGGCGGTGGATCGGAAGACGGGCCAGACGCGTTGGCGCGGCAAGCGCGGTGATTCGCGGATTGGGCACGCCACGCCAATCATTTGGCGGAAGGGAGCGGCGTGCCAACTGATCTCGGTTGCCGGAGACGTGGTTCAGGGCTTCGATCCGCACACGGGGGAGCGGCTATGGTCGGCTAACAGCCCGGGAGAGGGGCTGGTCCCCTCCCCTGCCACGAGCGAAGAACTCGTCTTCAGCGCCACCGGGTTCGGGAAACCCACCATCCTGGCCACCCGCATCGGTGGCACCGGCAATGTGACGGAGACGCATATCGTCTGGCGTCAAAAACAGAATGTACCGTCGATTCCCTCGTTGCTCTACGTGAGACCCTACGTCTACGCTCTCGCGGACAACGGCACGTTGATCTGTCTGCAGGAAGCGACCGGGGAAATCGTGTGGCGGGAGCGGCTGCAAACTGCTCACGGCGCTTCGCCCGTCTACGCCGATGGTCACCTTTACTGCACGGCCGAGGACGGCACGACCACCGTGCTGGCCACCGGAGCCGAGGCCAAGGTGGTCGCCCGCAACGCCCTGCCGGGGAAATGCCAAGCCAGCTTGGCCGTCTCCGGCGGGCAGTTGTTCATTCGCACCGATCAAGGGCTCTTCTGCATCGGCCAGAGCCAACGGTGACAATCCGATCCTCCACCAAACACGAAAACATGACTACCGCGTTCAACCTCATTTCCGCCCTGGCGGCGCTCTCGCTGGCGACGAGCGGCGGTCTTTGTGCCGCCAACTCCGCCACCCCGCGCCTCAAGGTGAGCGACAACCACCGCTTTCTGGTGAAAGAAGATGGCTCGCCCTTCTTCTACCTTGGTGACACCTGCTGGGAACTGTTTCATCGGCTGAACCGTGAGGACGCCGTCCGGTATCTGAATGACCGCGCGGGCAAGGGTTTCAATGTGCTGCAAGCAGTCGCGCTCGCGGAGGTGGACGGTATCAATACCCCGAATGCCTACGGCCACAGCCCGCTCGTAAACGGCGATCCCACCAAGCCAGCCGTGCAGGACGGTCCCGCGAACGACTATTGGGATCACGTCGATTTCATCGTTGCGGAGGCGAACCGGCGGGGGCTGTATCTGGGGTTCCTCCCGACCTGGGGCGACAAATGGAACAAGAAATGGGGGGCCGGCCCGGTGACATTCAATGTCCAGAACGCGGAGTCCTATGGCGAGTGGCTGGGAAGGCGTTACCGGGACGCGGGGTTGATCTGGATTCTCGGTGGCGACCGTCCGGTCGAAAATGGCGAGCAAAAGGAGATCCTCCGCGCCATGGCCCGGGGTTTGAAGCGCGGCGACGGAGGCACCCACTTGATGACCTTTCATCCCACCGGCGGGCAAGGTTCCTCTGAGTGGTTCCAAGAGGATGAATGGCTGGACTTCAACATGCGCCAGAACGGTCATGTGGCCGAGTTCACCGGACGCTACGACGCAACGCGCAAGGACTATGACCGCAAGCCGGTCAAGCCCGTGCTCGATGGGGAGCCTCTCTATGAGGACCATCCCGTCTCGTTCGACGCCAGGAAGCTGGGGCATTCCTGCGCCGCGGACGTGCGCGGGCCACTCTATTGGAACCTCTTTGGCGGGGCCTGCGGCCATACCTACGGCCACCACTCGGTCTGGCAGATGTGGTCACCCGACAAGCCACCGATCAACGACCCGTTGATGCCTTGGTACGAAGCCATCGACCAACCGGGGGCACGGCAGATGCAGTACGGACGGTGGCTGCTCGAATCCCGGCCCTACCTGACCCGTATTCCTGATGACTCGATCCTCGTCACGGACCGGGTGAAGACCGCCGTTCCCGGGGCGGGCCGCTACCGCTTTGCGGCGACTCGCGACGAAGCGGCGACGTATGCCATGGTGTACGCCCCGCTAGGCCGGACATTCAAGGTCCACATGGACAAGATCGCGGGAGCCAGGGTCAAGGCGTGGTGGTACAACCCGCGTGACGGCAAGCCCACGGCCATCGGCGAGTTCCCGAACACGGGGGAGCGCGAGTTTAGCTCGCCGGACCCCGGAGAGCACTTGGATTGGGTGCTGGTGTTGGACGACGCGGCCAAGAACTACCCCCCGCCGGGGCAGCGGCGATAACCCATGGCGAACGTCCGCATACCGACCTTTCTGCTTCTGCTTGGCTGCACCGCCGCTGGCAGTCTGGATGTAGCCAGTTGGGGTGCCCACACGATTGCCTTGGAAGCCACGCCGGAAACCGTGAGACTCACGGCCGAGCCGCAGACTTGGCGGTTCACCGCCCGGTCTAATCGTTGGGCGTTGGAGGCGATCGAGGTTGGGGGCAAACCACTCGTTGCGCCCCAAGCGCGCCAGGACAGCCTCTGGCTGGGGAGCGGCGAAGCGGACAAGTTCGAAACGGTAACGGACACGCCGGAGACCAAGTCCATCCGCCTGACGGTCGGCGCCAACGCGGTGACTTACACCGTCAACGCGGGCGACCGCCTGCCGCTGGTGCATGTGGCGCTGGACGGCCCCGCAACGGCCGCCTGCGCGTTCAGGACGATCACCGCCCACACCAACGAACATGGCGCCTGGGTGACCCGGGGCTGGGTGGCCACCGACGCCGACGCGTCGGAGAACTTCATCGATGGGAGCAACCCTTGGGTCTTCGGACACAGCACGGTAGGCAAGCTGGACTTGGCCTACGCCTGGCTGCCGAAGGTCAATCCGCATATCCAGCCCAACGGCCGCACCGAGCAGCGGGCGGACACCTGGTTCTCCACCCGGCGTAGCGAGACGGAAGACGGCCGTTTCGCCGCAGCCTGGCAACTCCGCATGGGGCCGGGTGAACCCAAGGAATTCGCCGTCCTGTTCGATCGCAATCCAGGCGCCCGGCTGAGCGATGTCTGCGAGAAATACTTCGCGGAGGCAGTCGATACGATGGTGGACCTGACGCAAGTGCCACAGGCGTTCGATCCGGAGAAGTGCCTCCAGGTCATGCCGGTTCGCCTGGCGGCCCCCGACGCCTTCATCCCCGGATACGGCTGGATGATGGACGAGTGGCCGAAGGCCAGCTATCCCTACGCGCACGACTCCGTTTGGCAGACCGGGGCGTTTCTGGCGTACGAAGGGCTGGCGACGGAACGGGACTGGGAGCGTTTCTTCGGCGGATACGTGCTGGATCACACACCCCTGGGGGGACCGGAGCGGAAGGCCTATTTCGTGCGCCGACCGGGAGGCTTGGTCCGCTGGGGCTACTTCAGTTCCTACCAAGACCCTTTTCCGCCTCTCGAAGGCGGGGTCTGGTGGACGGCGGACGTGATCCATCAAGGCGCCGTAGCCCTAGGTGACGAGAAACTACGCCAGGCCGCCATCGACATGATGCGGCACGACGTGGATGTGAAGCTGGACCTGGAACGCATGGAATTTCCGCCCTGCTGGGACCCCATCAGGAACCGTGCAGGGGAGGACCACCGCGACGATTGGTTCCAGACGCCCGGGCTGGCGTGGTGCGCCTATGCCGCCGCCACGATACTCTTCCCAGCCACCCAGGAGGCCGGGTACCTCACGAAGGCGGATCGCATCACGGATTGGTTCGCCGAGTTCATGGTTCCAGAGCGGAAGTTGAACTTCCTGCAAGGCAAGAACCTCCACGCGGTCTTTTCAGGATACGTGCCATTGGCTTTCCTGGAACGCTTCGGGCGGACGGGTGATCGTCGCTTCCTGGAACTGGCGCGGGACATGGCGTGGATCCATATCATGACCACCTGCACGACGCCGGCAAGGGGGCCTTCGGGGGAATGGCTGACCGGCACGACCTGCGTGGGGGTGCGCGATTGCGTTGACTACGACTGCGCGCCGAACTTGTGCCATGAAAAAGACCTGACCTTTGTCCAACTCATCGGGCCGCTGCTGGATCAGGCCAGCGGCCCGGCCTACGCCAAGTACCTGCAACTGCATCGTCTGACGCTTCGCAAGGACGCTTGGAACAGCGCGTGGACCATGGAGCAACGAGACACCAATCTCCGGACGGTCTATGACAATTACGCGCGTGGGATGGCCAATCTCATTTACGCCCTCGATCAGAGTTCAGCCCCTCAGGTGCTCGCGGTAAACCAAGGGGTTTCCAAGGCCGATCCGGAGATCAACACCCGCCGGGATATCGTTCTCGCCAACGCCACGGCACAGCATCGCACCACCAAACTCAAGGTGAGGTTTCTGAAACCCGGCCGGTATGAGGTCGATCTGGAAGGGGAACCCCGGCAGGAAAGACGGCATGACCAACTGGCGACGGGATTGGAAGTGGCCATCGACGCCAACACCACCCGCCGTCTGGGCATCCGGTCCCTTGAACTGACCCGCCAGCGGGAAACGAAGCGACGCTACAGCGCCACGACGAACTGGCTGAGCGACCTCCAACCGTTCGCCGCGCAACGCGGCACCGGCTTTCCCGAACCGACCTACCGCCGTGATCGGAGCCTGGATGATCATCCGCTTCGCTTGGGCGCCCGGGAATTCGCCAAGGGCCTGGGGTGCGGGGCAAACACCGTGCTGGTCTATGACCTCGACCATCGACATGAGCGCTTCGAGGCCCTGGTAGGCGTGGATGCAGAAGTAGCGGGCGCGACCAACCCTCCTCCCTCCGTCTGCTTCACGGTGCATGTGGATGGAAGACTCCGTTTCGAGAGCGGGCCGATGTACCAGGACACCCCCCCAAGAACGGTAAAGGTGGACCTGCGCAACGCGCGCACGCTGATGTTGCGCGTCTCCAACAACTGGGACGACGACGGCCGCAGCGCAAACGACCGCGGTGACTGGGCCGACGCCCGGCTCATCGGCAAGTCCGACTGAGGAACGTGGTCCCTCACCAGCCCCGGGCACATTAGGGCGAACGTCCCTGATCCCGCGCCCGTGACCGCGGCAGATCCGTTCGATTTTGTTGTCTTTGAAGGCAAGGAGTTGCCAGACTCCGAACTCAGACAACTGTTTATGATCTTCGCGCGGTACCAGCGGGGTTTGGGATTGGTAATCTTGGCTGCCTTGTGGTGCTTGGCGCCGGTGTGGGGCGACGAGTGGACCACCCTCGTTTCGAACAACGCCTCGTGGCGACTCTTCAAGGGGCTTTCGGAAGCCTCGTCGCCGGACCCCACCGCCTGGCGTCAGACGACGTTTGACGATCATGCCTGGACGGTTGCGCCGGCGCCGTTCTTCTACGGCGAGGCTTTAACCCCCGGCACCTCGCTGACGAACATGCAGAATCAGTTCAGCACGTTCTTTCTGCGCACCGCGTTTCAACTCACCAACGTCTCCGATGTGAGTGCCCTCGAACTCCAAGGGGTCTGCGATGACGGCTTCATCGCGTGGTTGAACGGAGTGGAAATCGTCCGCTACAATGTCCAACTTGGCGAGCCCAGGTTCGACAGCCTTTCCTACACCAACGTAACCGAACCGGTCGCCTTCCAGTCCTTCCCGGTGGCCAACCCAGCCTCGGCGCTGCTGCCGGGAGCCAACGTTCTGGCGGTTCAGGTTTTCAACGTTAGCCGGGGCAGCAGCGACATTGTCTTCGACGCCAGACTAAAGGGCCTGCTGCGGGAGGGGGTCCCGCCCACCGT
>CAYYMW010000108.1:0-17381 GCA_964472515.1 uncultured Verrucomicrobiota bacterium
GGTCAGGGTGGGCACCTCCAACTCGGCGCCCAGGGCGGCCTGCACAAAACTCACCGGCACCTCGCACAGCAGATCGTCGCCGTCGCGCTGGAAGAGATCGTGCGCCTTCACGTGCAGCACCACGTATAGATCTCCCGAGGGGCCGCCCCGCAGGCCGGACTCGCCGTTGCCCGAGGACCGCAGCCGGGTGCCATTGTCCACTCCCGCGGGGATGCGGATCTTGACCTTCGTCGCCTTCTCCCGGCGGCCCGAGCCGTTGCAGGTGCGGCAGGGCTTCTCCACCACCCGGCCCACGCCCTCGCAGCGGGGGCAGGTCTGGGCGATGCTGAAGATGCCGCGCGAGGCCACCACCTGGCCGCGTCCGCCGCAGGTCGCGCAGGTCTTCACCCCGGAGCCGGGCTGCGCGCCCGTCCCGTTGCACGCGTCGCACGTGTGCAGGCGGCTGAGGGAGATCTCCTTCTCGGCCCCCATCGCCGCCTCCTCGAAGGTGACTTCCAGATCGTAGCGCAAGTCCCGCCCGCGCTCCGGCCCGGAAGGATCCCGGCGCGACTCGCCGCCGAAAAACTCCTCGAAGATGCTGCCCCCGGCGCCGCCGAACACCTCGCGGAAGATATCGAAAGGATCGTGGAAGCCGCCGCCCCCGCCCGCGCCGGCCCGCGTGCGTGGATCGAACGCCGCGTGCCCGTACTGGTCGTATGCGGCGCGCTTCTGCGGGTCGCTCAAGGCCTCGTAGGCCTCGCCCAACTCCTTGAACTTCTCCTCGGCGGTCTTGTCCCCGGGATTCTTGTCCGGGTGATACTTGATCGCCTGCTTGCGGTACGCCTTCTTGAGCTCCTCGTCGGTGGCGCTGCGCTCGACCCCGAGAATCTCGTAATAGTCCCTCTTGGCCATGGTCGTTAAGCGGTTTTGGCTTCTCCCTCCGCCGGCGCCGGCGCGGGCTTCCGCGCCACGACCACCGTGGCCGGCCGTAACAGCCGGTCCCGGTACTTGTAGCCCTTGCGCATCTGTTGCAGCACGTTGCCCTCCGGCACTTCCGTGGAATCGAGCTGCGCCACCGCTTCATGCCAGTTCGGATCGAACGGCTTGCCGGCGGCGTCGATCTCCTCCAGGCCGGCCTCCGTGAGCGCCGTCTTGAACTGGCTGCAGATCATCGTCACCCCGGTGCGAAACGCATCCTCGGGCGCCGTCGGCCCGGCGGCGGCCAGCGCCATCTCGAAATGGTCCAGCACCGGCAGCATGGCCTTGAGCAAGGACTCGTTGGCGTAGCGCACCGACTCCTGCCGCTCGCGGGCGGCGCGCTTCTTAAAGTTCTCCAGGTCCGCGGCCGTGCGCAGGAACCGGTCCCAGTTCTCGTCCGCCTTGGCGGCCTTGGCCTTCAGAGCCTCCAACTCGGACCCCTCGACCGTCACCTGCGTTTGCACCGCGCTCTGGGCTCCGGCCGGAGCCGGCGTCGGCGTCGTCGCCGGAGCGGTTTCGTTGCTTGTAACGTTGTCTGTCATCGTCAACCCAATCAAAGAAGCCCAACATACACAATCTCCAGCCAGGGATCAACAGATGTAGGAAGCTGCACCTCAGCCCCCATCACTGATCGCCAGAGCCACTCACATCCCATTGCGCGGCAACAGGAAACCGCAACCAACCGGCGGGTTTGCCACGACCGCCTCCACCCCCGCCCCGCCCAGATGTCACCAAATCCGTTTGCCCGGCACCCGGGTCCTGAAGTAGCATTCGAGCCGCAACACGTGCCGGACTGGGGTCGAGCACAAGCCAAGCCGGCTGGGATGAACGACCGTCTGGCCTTGATCGCGTTCGGCCTCCTTTTCGGGCCGTCAGCCTCGGTCGGTTTGGGCGATTGGCGCAGTGGTTAGCGCATCTGCTTTACACGCAGTGGGTCGCAGGTTCGAATCCTGCATCGCCCACCAACCGCAGCAGGCTTTGACGGCTGAGATACGGCGGCGCGGCACCGCATCCGCCCCGCTCCCGCAGCGCCCTTCCGGGCGGGGACGCCACGGCTCCCGGTCCACCACGCGTGATCCTCGATGGGCTAGAGCGGCGGTCGCCCGTCCAGCAGGGTGCGGATGGTCTTCGCCAGCTCGGCGGGTTCGCACGGCTTGGGCAGATAAACGATGCCTTCGGCGAGTTGCCCGCCGCGATACGGCAGGTTGACGCTGTAGCCGGAGGTAATAATGACCTTGAGCCCCGGCCTCAGGGCCTGCAGACGGCGGGCCAACTCCAAGCCATCGATGCCCCCGGGCATCACCATGTCGGAGACGACCATCGCGATGTTCTGGCTGTGTTGTGTCCATTGGCGCAAAGCGTCCTCCCCATTCTGCGCTTCAATCACCTGGTACCCCCGCTGCCGCAGAAAACCGGTCACCGCCTGCCGCAGGAACCGCTCGTCCTCCACCACCAGCAGCGTTTCCTTGCCGCCAGCCAGCTTGGCCTCCGCCTGCTCGCGCGCGAGGACATCCTGGGGAGGCCGGGCGCACGGCAGATAGACCCGGAAGGTCGTGCCCTGTCTGATCGCGCTCTCGACCTCCACCCAGCCTTGGTGCTGCTGTACGATGCCATGGACGGTCGCCAGGCCCAATCCCGTGCCTTTGCCGACCTCCTTGGTGGTAAAGAAGGGCTCGAAGATGCGCTGCAGGGTGGCTTCGTCCATGCCCTGGCCGCTGTCGCGCACCGACAGACAGACCATGCTGCCAACCCGCGCCCCGGCCTGCAGTGCGGCGTGGCGCTCGTCCACCTCCGCGGTGGCGGTGCTCAGCGCCAGCCGTCCGCCGTTGGCCATGGCATCGCGGGCATTGACGCAGAGATTCATCACCACCTGCTCGATCATCCCGGGATCGGCCTCAATCCAGACGGCGGTGGGGCTCGCGCGGAAGCTGAACTCGATGTGTTCCCCGAGCAGCCGCCGGAGCATCTTGAGCAGGTTGTCCAGCAGACTGTTCAGATCCAGCACGGCGCGCTGCAAGACCTGTCGGCGGCTGAACATCAACAACTGCCGGGTCAGGGCCGCGCCGCGTTTGGCTTCGTCGACCAGCTCGCCGAGATCCTCCCGCTGCGCAGGCTTGAGCGAACGGTCCGCGGCCAGCAGACTCAGGTGCATCAGGATGGCCGAGAGGATGTTATTGAAGTCGTGCGCCACCCCGCCGGCCAACTGGCCTACGGCCTCGAGTTTCTGAGCCTGCCGCAACTGCGCCTCGAGGCGATTGCGGTTGGTGACGTCCTGGAAGAACACCAGCGCGCCGGGATTGCCGTCGTAAGCGAAGGGCACCGCTGTGACTTCGGCCTCGAACGTTGTGCCATCCATCCGCACGCATTTCTCCTCGGCCGGCGCCACCGCCTGGCGCTCCTCGTTAAGCCGGCGGATGCGCGCTCGAACCTGCTCCCGGGCCTCGGGCGCAAACCGCTCCAGCACTGGTTGGCCGAGCAACGGCTCGGGCGAGGTGAGTCCGAAGTACTTCAGGGCGGAGCGATTCAGGTAGGCAAACCGGCCCTGCGTCTGGACAAAGATGCCGCTCGGCGCGCTCTCCACCAAGGTGCGGAACCGCTCTTCGCTGGCCTTCAGGGCGGCCTCGGCCTCCTTGCGCCGGGTGACGTCGCGGTCCATCCCCCGGTAACCCGCCAGTGTGCCGTCCGACGCCAACACGGGAGCGCCGCTGGTCTCCAGCACCACCAGGCTGCCATTCTTGTGCCGGCAGACATTCTCGATCCCTACGATCAACCGGCGGCCGGCCGCGTGCTCCCGGAAGATGGCGCCAATCCGCTCAGCCTCCTCCGGCGGCATCAGGTCAAATGGCGTCTTGCCCAAAACCTCCTCCGGCCGGTAGCCGAGCAATTCCTCCACCTTGGGGCTGGCATAGGTGTAGCGGCCTTCGGCGTCCACTTCCCAGACCCAGTCGAAGGCGGTTTCCACCAGGCTCCGGTACCGTTCCTCGCTGGTGCGGAGACCCTGCTCGCTGCGGATTCGATCCAGCGCGCCGCCGCAGTAGTCCGCCAGCGCCTGGAGCGTGGACAAGTCCTCGGTGGTGTAGGCCCGCGGCGTGTAGCTGTGGATCGAGAGCAGCCCTACCGTGTCGTGCTCGCGCCGAATCGGCACGTACATGATGGTAGCCGACCGGCGCGAAGCGTCGCCGAACGCCAGGGCGCCGCCGGAAGCGGGATCGCCCGCGCACTGGTCGATCAGCTTGGCCCCGTCCTGCATTACCTCGATCATGCGAGGGGTGGGGGCAAGAGACGGCGTGGGTTCCGGCAGCTCGCGCCGCTCGCCACCAACGTGATCCACGCGCAGCACCGGCAACACGGTCTGCCGATCAGGAGCAACGAGGTCCAAGGTGGCCGCATCCCACTTCCAAAGCTCGTCGGCGGTCTGCAGCAGAGCCCGTGCCGCTTCATGCGGCTCACGGGTGCCGTTCAGCCGGCGTCCCAGTTGGAGAAGGGCCTGCCGGAAGGCCTCCAATCGCTTGCGCTCGGTGATGTCCTCCTTCACCGCCGCAAAGTGCGTGATGGTCCCGCGCTCGTCTCTGATCGGGGAAATGGAGGCGAGTTCCCAGTAAAGCTCCCCGTTCTTCCTCCGATTGTGGAATTCACCGTGCCACTCATCCCCGTTCCGGATCGCCTCCCAGAGTTGCTGGTACTGCCCGGGAGGCGTTTCACCAGACTTGAGCACCCGCGGGTTCTGGCCGATCACCTCTCCCGCCGCATAGCCTGAGACCGCGCAGAACTTGGGGTTAACGTATTCAATCGTCCCCGCAAGATCGGTGATGACCACGCTCACCGGGCTCTGCTCCACCGCTCGCGAAAGCTGGCGCAGTTGCTTCTGCGCCGCCCGTTGCATCATGATCTTATGCAACTCGTTGGCCACCACCTGCAACTGCGCCACATCGTCGTCCCCGTAATCCTCCGGCTTGTTGCCCACACCGAAGATGATCCCGACCCGGCCATCCCGGATCACCGGAATGCTCATGAAGCGGGTCACGGGCGCATGGCCCGCCGGCAACCCATGCTGGTTGGGCGAATGGGCGTAGTCGTTGTACACCACCGGCCGCTGCTGCCGGACGCAATCGATCCAGTTGCCCGCTTCCCGCAGCGGATAGTGCGTGTCGAAAGCGGCCGTACAGGTCTTGAGGGCCTCCCGATTCCAAGTCGTCAGGATGATCTCGCTCTGGTCTTCCGATAATTGGTGGAAGAAACCCACCTGGCTCCCGGTCAATTGTACCGCCCGCTCCAGCACTTGATCGTACAACTCACGGTCGGTCAATTGCGGCGCGCGCTGGTGGAACTCCAGCAAAAACCCGGTGCGTTGACGGTCCCGGGCCACGCGCTCGTCGGCCCGGCGGCGCTCGGTGATGTCCTCGATCGTCGCCATCGTGCGCAACGGACGCCCGTCGGTCTCCCGGATCACCGTCACGTTCACCCGCACCCAGACGATCCGGCCATCCTTGCGGACATAGCGCTTCTCCCGCTGGTAGCTGGGCACCTCTCCGCCCAGCAGCCGCTGGAGCTGGGCTTCGTCCTCGGGCCGGTCCTCCGGATGGGTAATCTCAGGCACCGCCAACTCCATCATTTCGGTGGCGGAATAGCCGGTGATGTCGCAGAGCTTCTGATTCACCCGCAGCCACCGACCCGTCACCGGCTCCGTCTGTCCCATGCCGATCGAGGCCATTTCGAACATGGCCCTAAACTCCAACTCGCTCCGCTGCAGCGCCGCCCGCGCCTCCACTTGATCGGTGATCAACTCCGAGAAGATGATGATCCCGCCAACCTCCCCACGCCCGGTGTGCCAGGGGCGTATCTCCCACCGCACCCAATCCTGCGAGCCGTCGGCGCGCGGGAACGGGTCCGCGTCGCAGCGTTCCACTGCGCCAGCCAGACAGCGGCGGTTGATCGCCTTCCATCGCTCGGGAATCTCGGGAAGGACCTCGTAATGGGTCCGGCCCAGAATCTCCCGCTCCCCTAACTGATAGTCAGCCGTCCAGCGACGGCTCACCACCAGGTAGCGCATCTCGAGGTCCAGCATGGCAATCGCCGCCGGGCTGTGCTCGACGAACAGGCGCAACTGCTGCTCCCGGTCGCGCAGGGCCGCCTCGGCCCGCTTCTGTTCGGTGATATCCCGGGCAATGCCGATGGTGCCGCCGATCCGTCCGGCCTCATCCAGGATGGGCGCCTTGTAGGTGTCGAAAACCCTCGTTTGCCCTTCAGGGGAGAGCATCGTCTCCTCGTAGTGCCGGGCCATGCCCGACGCGGCCACTTCCCGGTCCTGCCCGGTCAGACGCTCGGCAACCTCGAGGGGAAAGACCTCGACATCCAACCGGCCCACCACCTCCTCGGGCGGCAAGCCGACGAACTGGCACCACGCCCGATTCACCGCCTGGAACCGGCCCTCCGCATCTTTCAGCCATGCAGGGTCGGGGATGTTGTCCAGGATGGTCCGCTGCAGGCGTTCGCTGCGCCGCAGGGCCTCCTCGGTCAGGTGTTGCTGGGTCACATCCTGCAGCGCGCCCCGCACCTTGACCACCTTGCCGTTCTCCACCACCGGGTAGCCCATGGTGCGCACCCACTTGCCCACCCCCTCGGCCGACACCAGGCGCAGCTTCAGGTCATAGGGTTCGGCCTGCGCCACCGCTTCACGCACGGCGCGCTCGATGAGCGGCCGGGAAGCCTCATCGTAGTAACTCAAGCCGCTCGCCACACTCGTGGGCACCTCGGGGGAAAGCCCATGAATCCTGGCCACCTCAGCCGTCCAGGAGCCTTGCCCCGTCTCCGCGTCAAACTCCCATCCTCCCACCTGTGCGATCCGTCCGGTCTCTTCCAGCAACCGCTGATGGTAAAGCAACTCCGCCTCGGCGCGCTTGCGGTCGGTGATATCCAGATCCACGCCGAGGATGCGCAACGGCCGCCCTTCCGCATCGTCCATCCGCTGTCCGCAAAGGAAGCCCCAGCGCTCCCGGCCATCCCGCAACCGGAAGTGCAGCTCCACCCGGAAGACCCCGTCGCCGGCGCGCACCCGCCGCTGCGCCTCCTCCAAAACCGCCATGGAGTCGGGATGCACCAGCGCCATGTAATCATCGTGGCTGCCCGGAAAAGAGCCCGGCTCGTAGCCCATCAGTTGCTCCTCTTGCGCCGACCAGTGCAGTTGCCCGGTCGTCAGATTCCGGTCCCAAGTCCCCATGCGGGCCGCTTCCACTGCCAAACGCAGCCGCTCCGCACTTTCCCGCACCGCCTCCTGCGCCTGCATGCGCTCGGTAATGTCCTGCACAAAGCCATGCCACAACACGCTGTCGTCGGGTTCCCTTCGGGGCATCGAATGACCTTCGAGCCACACCACCCCCTTGCGAGGATGCTGCACGCGGAAGATGTCGTGCCAGGGCTGCAGGCTCTGCGCCGAAACGGCGATGCGCTCTCTGACCCGCTCCACGTCCGCCGGGTGGATCAGCGCAAAGGCGGGAGCGAAATCCTCCTTCGCCTCCTCGGCTCGCAGTCCCCACAGATCCTCGATCATGGGCGTGCAGAACGGCAGGCACGCCTTGCCGTCCGCCCCCAGGCGGAAGGAGTAGATCATGCCGGGCACGGAGGTGGCAATCTTGGCCAACTGGTCTTGTAGTTCGAGTTGCCGCCGCACCGCATCCTCCGCCCTTCGGCGCTCGGTGATATCTTGGGCGGTGGCCACCCGGTAGATCGGTCTCCCCTCCGCGTCACGCACACTGACCACGTCCATCTGCACCGGAAAAACCGAACCGTCCGGCCTGACCATGTGGGCTTCGTAGCGAACCTGCCCAACGCGATCCGCCTCCGCGATACAGGCACGGATTCGCTCGTGATCTGCGGGAGCGTAGACACTGAGGATGGGGGAGCCGGAGATTCCCTCTGGTTTGCCGGCCAGCATCTGCGCAAACGCAGGATTGCAGGCCAGAACGTGGTTCGTTTCTGGATCGCCCAAAGCAATACCGTGCGCGCAGTGCTCGAAGGCATCGGCCCACTGCTGGCGCACCGCGTCTTCGCGCCGGCGCTCGGTCAGGTCGACGGCAAAGGACACGATCCGCTCCACCTTGCCGCCCGCGTCCAGCACCGGGTTGAGGCTGTGGCGCAGCCAAGCGCCGGAGCGTTCGTCCTCCCGCGTCAGGGAACGGCCCGTCCGCACCACCTCGGCCACCCAAGCCCGCCGGCGCTCCTTGACCTCCGCAGGCAGGAACTCAAACGCATTCGCTCCCACGCACTCCTCCACCCGCCGGCCCATCCGGGTGGCGAAAGTATCGTTCACCGCCACCAGTTTCCCATCGGTGTCCATCAGGAAGACCGATTCCGGGATGGCATCGAAGAGCGACCGGAGGTTGGCCTCACTCGTCCGCAGCGCTTCTGCCTCCTGATGTCTGAGCAGGGCGACGCCGAAAGCGGACGCGATGCCCTCAAAAAACCGGATCGTCTCCGCCGTGAAGCAATTCTGGCGCGCGTCGTTGAGTTGGAGCAAGCCCACGATCTGCTCCTTAACCCGGATCGGGATCAACGCCACCGATTGATAGCCCTCGTGGATACAGCGGTTCCGCGGATGCAGGCGCGAATCCGCCTCGGCCGGGACTTTCAGGAACGGCCGGGCATCGTTGGTCCAGGCACTGCCACCCGGCGTAAAGAGGGCATTGGCCGGATCCGTCTTTCCGCTCAGCACCAAGCCGCACGTGCATTCAAGCAGCACCCGGCCTTGCTCGTCCCGACAGAACTCATTGTTCACCGTCCGCACCGCCAGACTGTTCTCGGTGTCCAGAAACTCCTGGGTAAAACCGTCAGCTCCGAGATACGGGAAATCCTCCCCTTGGCGCAAGCGGATGCCGACCGCCTCCAACCCGGCTTCCCGCTTGATCGCGGCCAGAATCCGCCGGGCCGACTCGCGCAGCGGTTGCGGGTCGTTGAGAATCTGCAGCACTTCCACCGACAGGCTCTTCATCTGCTCCGCCTGCTTCCGTTCCGTGACTTCGCGCGCGATCCCGTGCATGCGCACCGGGCTCCTCTCCGGACCCAGCAGGGACTTTCCGGTGCCGGCGATCCAGTGAACGCTCCCGTCCGGCCACACCACCCGGAACTCGCGGTAAAACGGACTTCGCGCGGCCAGGCACCGCTGCAACTCACACTGGACCCCCTCGCGATCCTCCGGGTGTATGCTCTTGGTGAACGCCTCATAGCTTCCGTCGAACTGGCCCGGCGCCAGGCCCCAGAGCTGCTCGTGCTGCCGTGACCAAGTCAGCCGTCCGCTCGCCACCTCCCAGTCGAAGGTCCCCAGTTGCGCCGCCTCCAACGCCAACCGCAGCCGCTCCTCGCTCTCCTGCAGGGCCAGTTCGGCCTGCTTGCGGCGGTTGACATCATGGCCGATGCACAACACCTCCCGCACCCGCCCGGCGTCGTCTCGAAATGCACGGTTGGTCCAAGACATCCATACGCGGCTGCCGTCGCGGCGCAGGTTCTCATTCTCGTGCGTGGCGTACTGGTCGGGCGTGGCGGCAATCTCAGTCGCCAACCCGCGCAAATCGCCACCGAGAGAATCGGTCGGCGGAACAATGGTCCCCACCACGTTCCCGCCCACGAGCTCCTCCGCCCGGTACCCGAAGAACTGCTGGGCAAAATCGTTGATAAAGAGAATTTTCCCTTCACCGTCGAGCCGCAGGATCACACTGTTCGCGCTCTGCACCACCTCACGGTACCGGGCTTCGCTCTCCTGCAGTGCTGCCTCCGCGTGCTTGCGTTCGGTGATATCCGAGACCGTGCCCAGGACGCGGAGGGGAGCGCCTGCGAACGTGCGGCGCATCACTTTCCCTTGGTCGAGCACCCACTTGTAGCTGCCGTCCTTGCACCGCAGGCGGTGCTCGCTCCGATACGTCGGCGCCTGCCCGTCCAGATGCCGCTTCAACTCGGCCAGCGCCCGGGCGCGGTCGTCGCCATGCAAGCGGGTCTCCCATTCGGAGTGGGTGTCCGCCAACTCCTGCGGCTCGTAGCCGAGCATGGTCTTCCACCGCGCGCTGTAGTGGACCTCGTTGGTCTGTGGGTTCCAGTCCCAAGCCCCCTGCCCCGCACCCTCGAGGGCGAATCGCGACCGCTGCTCGCTTTCCTCCAGCAGTTGTGTGGCGCGCCGAAGTTGCCGGAAATAGCGATCCAATGCCAGCCACAGCAGCCCGGACGTAACCGCCACAAACAACCACCCCTTGTAGATCTCCAGGCGGGATTCCAGGACGTCATCGTTAACCAGACGATGCAGCACCCAACCCGAGCAGAGAATCCAAAGGGTGCCCGCCAAGGCGTAGAGCAGGGTGATCCGCGATGCGCGCGCGGGACTGGGCGTCCAACCGAGGGACATCGGACCGGTTTCCGCAGGAGAAGATTCAGGCATAGTCAACAAGTTGGCCCTTCGGCCGCAGTGACCCGCCACGGATCGGAAGCCGCGCCTGCCCCAGCGAGACTGGTTCGCGCGACCCAAGAAACCGAGGCTCAGACTGTTATCCGAGTCTGCGAAGCCGTGCGCAACGTGTCACGCCAAAAGGCCGCCGTGGGATGTCAGGTTTTTCGGAAACCGCCACCCCGCCACCACGCCCCGCGCAGCGGGCTTGCCAAGCGCTTCCAAAGGCGCATGCTGCCTCCCATGAAGATGCGTCTTCTTCTTTGTCTGGCGCTCGCGTTGGCGGGTTGCTCGACGTCCACCGTGACGAAACGGAAACAGGAACGCCTGAACGAGTATCAGGCGTTGCCGGCGGAACAGCAGCAACTGGTGGACCAGGGCGAAATCCGGATCGGAATGCCGGAAGCGGCCGTGTACATTGCCTGGGGCAAGCCGTCCCAGATTCTGCGCGAGGAATCCGCCGAAGGGCTGCTGACGACCTGGCTTTACCAGAGCCAGACCCTGGAGGAATCGCACCTGGCCACTTTCCGCGAGGTGCGGCACAACGGACAGGTGGTGCTGACGCGCGAAATCTACCGCGATTTTGTGCCGCGCGATTACGTCAGCGCCGAAATCACCATCAAGGATGGCAAGGTCTTGCGCTGGCGCACGTTGCCCAGACCGGCCAACTGAGCGCAGGCGTCAGGCGTGGTTGCGCCGGGCCGCCCAGATGCCAGCGACCGCGCCGCAAAGGTGCCCTTCCCAAGAGATCTGCCGGTGGGTGGGCAGGACTCCGAACATGATGCCGCCGTAGAGGAACACGACCAGGAGGGCGATGGCCACCGAGCGCCAACTGCGCATCAGCAAGCCCGCCAGCACCAGGTAGGTCACCAGCCCATAGATGATCGAACTGGCGCCGACGTGGGTGGAATCGCCCCGTCCGATCAACCAGGTTCCCAACCCACTGGCCACCCAGATGAGGGCCAGCGTGCGCCCGGGCAAGTAATGGCGGTCCCAAAAGAGGAGGGTTAACAGCACCCAAAGCGGGAGGGCGTTGGCCAGCAGGTGGCCAAAGCTCGCATGCAGCGTCGGGGCGAAGATCACTCCCACCAGCCCGTGCCAATCCCGCGGCCGGATGCCCAGCATCGAAGGGATGGCCGGAAACGCCCATTCCAGCACGGCAATGGCGCATAACGCCCCCACCATGCCCCCCGCGAGTTGGAAGGCCTCGACAAAACGCTTTCCCGTGTTTCCGCTCACGCCGGGTTGGTTCTAGCCGAAGTCGCGCCCGGCGAACAGCGACAAATCGACCACCCCGCCGGGGAGGCAACGTCCCCCGCGAGGGCGAGAATCCGCGAAACCATGCCATTGTCAGATTTGCGAGGCCCGCCCCCTGCTAGTTAAGACAGCCATGCAGAGTTCGCAAAAGCATGGGTTCTCGGGAGCGCGCCAAGCCGCGCTGGGAGCAGCACTTCTCGCCCTGTTCAGCTACGCCGTGCCGCTGCACGCGCAGTACTTCGTGATCGAGGATCAGCCCGAGTTCGACCAACTGGTCGCCGACAACTCCCGGCTGACTCAACTTGAGACTGACCTCCAATTCGCCGAGGGGCCCGTCTGGATTCCCCGCGGCCGCGGTTTGCTGGTTTTCAGCGATATCCCCGCCAACGAACTCAAGCAATGGACCGTCGAGGACGGCCTCTCGGTCTTCCGCAAACCCAGCGGCAACGCCAATGGCAATGCGCTCGACGCGCAGGGCCGGCTCCTCTCCGCCGAGCACGGCAACCGCCGTCTCTCCCTGACCGAGGCGGACGGCACGGTGCGCACGCTGGTGGACCGTTTCGAGGGCAAACGCCTCAACTCCCCCAACGACCTGGCGGTCAAGAGCGACGGCTCCATTTGGTTCACCGACCCTGACTACGGCGTCGCCAAGGAGGCCAAGGAACTGCCGGGTAATTTCGTGTTCCGTCTTGAGACAGCCAAGGGCCAGCTCAAAGCGATCGCCAAGGACTTTGACCGCCCCAACGGCATCTGTTTCTCCCCGGAAGAGGACCGGCTCTATGTGGCCGATTCCGGTCAACCGCGCCACATCCGGGTCTTCGCTTTGGCCCCGAACGGAACGCCCACGGGCGACCGTGAGTTTTGCAGAATTGAGAAAGGCGCCCCCGATGGCATCCGCTGCGACGCTAATGGCCGACTTTTTGTCGCCGCCGGAGACGGCGTGCATATCTACCATCCGGATGGCCATCGCCTCGGCAAGTTCATGATGCGCGAGACCCCCGCCAACCTGGCCTTCGGCGGCTTGGACGGCCGCACCCTCTTCATCACCGCCCGAACCTCCCTCTACGCCATCCGCCTCAACACCCGGGCGCCCTATCTGCCCCAGGCGAAATCCGCCTCCCACTGGCCTCACCAGAAGACGGCGATGGCCGTGGAACCCGTTGGCAAGCAAGGAGCCGGTCACGGACTCGCATCCGCGCCGGCTCATTGAGATTCGCAGGCTGCGCTTCCGGCCTTACTTGGGCATGTACGGCAGTACCCAGGGCTTGCGGTAGGAGGCGCGGACCAGCCGGTTGGCGTCCTTGTCGTTCACCACGCGTTCCTTCTCGTGGTCCCACACGAGCCGGCGGCCCGTGCGCAGGGAGAGATTGCCCAAGTGCGCCACCGTCGAAATGTGCTGGCCCACGGCCAGATTCTCGACCGGCTCCTGGCGTGATTTCACACAGTCCAGGAAGTTGCGGACGTGCGCGGGCCGGGGATCGCCACCGACGGGCGCTTTCTTCGCCTCCAAGGCATCCTTGCTCGGCTCGCGGATGATCTCGTACCCGCTGTCGTTGACGATCAGCGTGCCTTCAGTGCCGACGAACGCCATGCCCCAAGGCCGGTTGTACAAGCCCAGCCCGATCCCCACCTTGTGCTCCCACACCAGCGTGTAGGTGGGGAATTCGTAGACGGTGATCTGCGTATCGGGCGTTTCCGAGTTGTCCACCAGCACGTATTTGCCCCCACTGGAGGTGACCGCCTTGGGCGGGGCATCGCCCATGCCCCAGAGGAGCACCTGGATCAGGTGGACGCCCCAATCGGTCATCAGCCCGCCGGCATAGTCCCAGAACCAGCGGAAATTGAAATGGAAGCGGTTCGGATTGAAGGGTCGCTTGGGCGCGGGGCCGAGCCACATGTCGTAGTCCACGCCGGCCGGCACCGCGGTGTCCGCCGGGCTGCCGACGGGTTTGAACCAATCCAGGTAAGCCCACGCGCGCACCAGGCCCACCTTGCCCAGCTTGCCGGAGCGCACGAACTCGACCGCCTCAGCGTAGCCTGGGCTGCTGCGCCGCTGCGCGCCCATCTGGACGATCCGCTTGTTTTCCTTGGCGGCGGTCATCATCGCGCGGCCCTCGGCGATGGTCGTCGCCAGCGGCTTTTCGACGTAAATATCCTTGCCCGCCTGGCAGCCCAGCACGGTGGGCAGCGCGTGCCAGTGGTCCGGCGTGGCGACGAGCAGGACGTCCACGTCCTTCCGGTCGATCACCCGGCGGAAGTCCTTGACCGTCTCCGGCTTGGAACCGCGCTTTTCCTGCACCAAGGCAACCGCCTCGGCGAGCATCTTGTCGTCGACATCGCAGACGACGGGACACTCGACCTCGGGATTGAGGAAGAAGGTCGCCAAATCGCCCTTGCCCATGCCGCCGCAACCGATGAGGCCCACGCGGACCTTCTCGCTCGCCGCGGCCGCGCGACCGCTCCGCGCCACCACCAAACCGCCGAAGAGCGCGGCGCCCGCGGCCCCGAGGGAAGTCTGTTGGACAAAAGTCCTTCGCGAAATCCTATTCATGCTTCCTACTTCATTACGGGCTCAGCGCAAAATCGAGTCAAAAAAGCCGCGCATTCGCGCTATGCGCGCCCCCTCGAGCAGCATCACGCCCAACTCCCGCAAATGGTAGTCCCCCCAGAGGGAACTCTCGCCATGGGGCACGCGCTGACCGGGGGCCACGTAGTCCCAGCCGTTCGGTCGATGGTACACGGAATGCAGCAACAACCCTTGGTGCCGAGGGGCTTCCGACAGGTAGGGTGGCTGGAGCAACGTGCGCGCCACCGTGAGCCCGGCCTGGAAGTAGCGGCGCCCGGCGGCCGCGCGACGACGGTGTTGCAGGTAGTTCCCCAACCGGAGCAAGCCTTGGGCCGCGATGGCGGCAGCGGAACTGTCCACCGGCTCCCAGTCGTTGAAGGGGTCGGCGGGCCGGCTCAGATAATCGCCCAGGCGGTACAGGTTCGGCGCGCCGGTGTCCCACATCGGGATGCCGTCCGCGCAGGCGTTCTCGAGGTAGAAATCGGCGGTAGCACACGCGGCTTCGAGCAACGTGGCCGTGACCCTGGCCTCGGTGCGTTGGCCCTCGGCGTCGGGGGAACCGGCCAGAGCCGCAGCCATCTCCCCCTTCGGCAGGGCGGCGAGGAACTCGAGTTGCTCGGCAAAGCCGCAGAGCGCCCACGCCAAACCGCGCGTCCACGTGCTGAAGGGCGAGTAACCCTGCTGGGAGCTCGGGCAGCGATAGCGGCCGTCATTGACGTTGAAGAGGCTCTCGTGCGCGGTGCGGCCCCGGACATCATACGCGTCGCGGCCCTGGCCGTAGTAGACGTTGAACCGCGCGGTGTTCTCCGCGTGGTCCAGGGCCCGGCGCAGGAGGTTCACCCGTTCGTCGTGCTCGCCCATCAAGGCGTGGCCCAGCACATGGGCCAACCCCAGCGCGCGCAGGCTGCGCAGGGTGTCCACAAACAGCGAGTGCGGCCCGTTGAACGAGTAGATGTAGCCCAGGCCGTTCGCGGTGGGGGTCCAGCGCGCCGCCTGCACCGCGCCCGAGACCTTCAAGGCCAGTTCCCACGTCTGGCATTCGGCCTCGGTGACGTCAAACCGTCCCGCGCGGGCCAACCGCAGCAGGTTCCCGTAGGTCGAGACGTTGTTGAAGCCGTGGTCGTGCACCCCGGTGCTCGAGACATGCGGCGCCATGCACTGGAGCGTCCGGCGGCGGCCCAGTTCGAGGAACGCGGCGTCGCCTGTGGCCTCGAATTGCAGCACCGCCGAGCCGTACTGGAAGCCCTGGGTCCACTCGGTCCAGCCGCGCGTGGTGTAACGCCCCTTGACGGTGAAGACGGGCGTGCCACGGGCCGGATCCCAGCCCCGCTCCAATTCGTTGAGCTTGGCGGCGGAGAGTTCGAACAGGCGCTCCGTGGGTTTCCGGAGGTCTTCGGCGCGGAGCCGGAGGTCGATTTGGATGGCCATGCAAGGGGGCTAGAGTCGGTGCAGGTGAAAACCGCCGTCCACGTTGAGAACTTCCCCGGTGCTGAAAGGGAGCGCTCCCTGCGCGATGGCCGCGACGGCCCGTCCGACGTCGGCCGGGGTGCCCCAGCGGCGGATGGGCGTCAGGCCGTTGCCGATCAGCGCGTCGTACTTGGCCTGGACCGGCGCGGTCATGTCCGTGGCGATGATGCCCGGGCGCACCTCGTAGACGCCGATGCCGTGGTCCGCCAGGCGGGCGGCAAATACTTTGGTCAACATGCCCAGGCCCGCCTTGGCCACGCAGTAGTCCCCGCGGTTGACCGACGCGGTGTAGGTGCTGATGGAGGAGATGGTGACGATGCGCGGGGTGTAGCCCTCCAACGGTGGCGGTTGCGCCCGGAGTTCGATCATCCACCGGGCCACGAGCTGCGTGAGGAGGAACGGCCCCTTGAGGTTGATGGCGAGCATGCGGTCCAGGCTGGCCTCGGTGACGTCGAGCAGATCCGCCCGCACCTCGGGCGCCACGCCGGCGTTGTTCACCAGCAAGTCGAGCCGACCAAAGGCGGACTGGCACTCGGCCACGAGGCGCGCGCGGTCAGCCGCGCTGCTGATGTCGGCCTGGACGAGCCGGGTCGTCAACACATGGCCCGCCGCCGCCCCCAGCGCCTGGCACTGCGCCGCCGCGGCTTCCGCCGAGGCGCGGTCGCTGCGATAGTTCAGGCAGAGCGAATAACCCGCGCCCGCCAGGGCCTCTGCAATGCCCCGCCCAATGCCACGGGACGCCCCCGTGATCAATGCCACCGGTTTCATGGCGTCATTATGGCACGCGGCACGCCGATGCCCAGCCGATTCAAAGCGCTTGCGGCGTGTCGAAAATTCCCCCGGCCATTTGCTTTGACGCCCGCGCGCTTCTATGCCCATCCTCGCCCCGGCAACGAACCGTCGCATGAAGACCATTCCCACACACGCCATCGAGCTGGCCTGGGCGCAATTCGGCAACTACTCCGAGAAGGAGGCCCAGGCCCTGGCCCAGGAGATGCAGGAAAAGCAGCCCTACCTGCTGATCTACCTGCTTGCGGCGAGCGAACCCGAGGAGGGCGGCCAGACCCAACCCATCGGCGACACGCCCGGCCTTATGGAACTCGGCGCGGTCATCTACCGCGTGATGGCCGACACCGGCGGGTCGCTGCGGCAGGTCACCGCGGAACAACTCGAAGCGGCCGAACAAGCCAACCTCGCCTTCCTTGAAAAGATTGACGAAGGCCCCGAGGCCGGCTGGATGGATGCCGCCGGCGAAATCATGCGCACCTACCGCCAGGCCCCCCTGCTCTTCTCCATGATCGAGGCCCTCATGGCCGAGCATGAGGAAAACCCCGAGCTTGCCCCGGACTCCGTCGGCAAGAACCTTCTCCATCTCAAGACCGTCATCGATTGCCTCGACCAGGAACCGGCCGGCCCCGCGCCCCGGTAAGCCGGTCCCGCGCCCGGCGTTGGCTCGATGACCGCCCGCCCGCCGCTCTGACCGCCGATTGCCGGGCGATCCCCTCTCGACCACGCCCACTCCGGCCTTGATCGCACGCTTCCGCCCCTTCGGGTTCCCCTCCCGGGCACCAACGATCCCGACCGGGATCGCAGAACGTGGCAAACCGTGGCCATGGAGGCCGGCAAGGGCGCGGCAAACGCGTCGGGCGTCAGTAAAAGAGCATCGCGCATCGCGATTTTGCCGCTGTTTGCTGCTATTTGCAGATATTG
>CAYYMW010000109.1:0-17300 GCA_964472515.1 uncultured Verrucomicrobiota bacterium
GGGTCTGGAACTCGACTACAACCTCCTGCAGCAAGACGGCGCAGCGACGACTCCCGCCACTCAACTGCAACACCAAAGCGGCCGCGATGCGCACTCCCTGGCCGGGGATGCGCGGTTCATCGACCCCGCCCAAGGCGACTACCGGGTGAAGGACGGCTCCCCCGCCCTGGCCATGGGTTTCGCGAACTTCCCCATGGACCGGTTCGGAGTACGCAAACCGGCGCTCAGGGCGATCGCCCGTACGCCTGTGCTGCCGGGGCAGCAACCGGTCATCGTCTCCGCCACACGCGACCCAGCCCCGCGCGCCTGGCTGGGCGCGACCGTTCGCAATGTCACTGACCAAGGCGAGATGTCTGCGCTCGGTCTGCCGGGAGTCACCGGAGTGTTGGTGATGAAAATCCCGGCGGCTTCGGTGCTCGCCAAATGCGGCCTGCAGCAGGGCGACGTGATCCTCTCCGTCGATGGCTCCAAGACCACTGACGTGGCCACTCTGCTCCAGCAAGCGCCGGCGCTGGCCGACTTTCAAAGCCTCAGCCTCGGCATCTCGCGGCAACAGAAGGAACTGAAGCTCCAGCTTTCCCGCTGACGGCCCGTCCTCGCACCTTTCCCCCCGGACCTTTCACCCGATTTGATCATGAGCATCGCCCCATCGACACGGTCGTCCTCCTGGATGCTCGCCGCGGCTTGGCTGATGGCTTGGCTCTGCGGTTGCACCACCACCCATCCAGGCACCCGGGATCCCATGCCCGCGTTCGCCAGCGGGATGCGCATCCTCTTCCAAGGCGATTCCATCACCGACGGCAATCGTGGGCGAAGCGCCGATCCCAACCACATCCTTGGCCATGGTTACCAGGCGTTGATCGCCTCGCGGTTCGGGGCTGACCTCCCCGAACGCCACCTCACCTTCATCAATCGCGGCGTCAGCGGCAATACGGTTGCCACGCTGGCACGCCGCTGGCAGACCGACACCCTCGACCTCAAGCCCGACTTGCTGAGCATCCTCATCGGCGTCAACGACCTGACCTTCGGAGTCCCTGCCTTGGAATTCGAGCGGCAGTACGACCAACTGCTGGCCGAAACCGTCCAAGCCCTGCCCGGCACACGCCTAGTGCTGTGCGAGCCCTTTGGCTTGCCCACCGGCGCGGTGAAGCGCAACTGGGAGACCTATCGGGTCCAACTCGCGGAGCGAATCGCGATCGTCCATCGACTGGCCGCGAAATACCGCCCGCCAGTCGTGCCCTTCCAGAACACGTTCGAGCGCGCCACCAACCGGGCGCCAGCCGAACACTGGATCTGGGACGGCGTCCACCCCACCTACGCCGGCCACCAGCTCATGGCGGACGAATGGGTCCGCACGCTGAGGGAGGGTACGCAACCTATCGGCAAGTGATCCTCCGCAGGCCGCCCGCGGTCTCACACTGGCGACTTCCGGGGTGTCTCCACTCCGGAAGCCTCGTGTCGGGCCGAACACCCGCTTTCCGCTACGGTTCCAGGAGGACGCGGTAGAATCGTTCCGCAAGCGTGGCGGCCGCGGTGTCCGAGTACTGAACTTCGTTCCCTGTGGCGGTGATCGGCGAACCCAGAGGCTGCCAGACGCCGGAACCCAGAACGTCGAGGGCCTGAAGTTGGTAGACCTTCCCGGTCTGAGCCGTCCATATCAGCGTCACGATACCGCCTTCACTGATCCGGACCCCTTTCAGCCGGACCTGGCCCGGAGGTTCCGGCGGGTCGTTCAGCGTGCCCGGAGTCGGCGTCTGCATCAGAACCAGAGCGGCGTCGGCAGTGTTGGCGCGGCGACCCTGACTCACGCCTTCCAACTGCTGTCCGAAGGACACGGTGTCCACCACCGTGCCGTCAGGCGCGCGCAGGGTGATCGACTCACCCGATTGGGCCAGCTTGAAGTTCACATGCAGTTGGGTCCCCTGGTCGTTCTGGCTGGTGTCTTCGTCCGCCCACACCACCAGATAGCCATAGGCGGGTATCACCTTTCCCGACGGGATCACGAACTTGCCCGGCGCGGTGGGGTCGTCGGTCAACAGGTAGCCGGTGAGATCCACCGCCCGGTCACTGCTGTTGTAGAGCTCGAACCAGTCCTCAGGATGGTTGTCCGCCGGGTCCTTGACGATCCCCGAGTTTGCCGCCATCCACTCCGTGATCAGGACCTGCGGTCCTCCCGCGCCAGCACCGTTTGGCTGTCCCGGTGTGGGGAGGGCATAGACCCGACGCTGGGACGGATTGCCTGACACGATGCCATAGGATTGCCCGGCCGGGAGCCCTTGATACGTTAGCGCGTCCACGACCCGCCTGACGGAGCCTTGCCTGTAGCCGAGAAAGACCGTTCCCGCCGTCGGTTCCGGCCGGAAGAAGGCATGCCATTCGGCCAGGCTCTGCTCGGCGATTTCTCCGTCGAGCCAAACCAAGGCGACCTCGCCCGGAGCCAGCGTCGCGTGGTCAGGGAAACTCCACCAAGCCGCATCGGTGGCATCCTTGGCCAAGGACCAGTCTCCGAGCTTGAGCGTGGCGTTGCCCAAGTTGATCACCTCCACCCACGGATCGCGATCCCCCCGGCTGTCCATCGAACCATTGACGTTGACCGGCTGCATCTCGCTCAGGAACAACGCGGGCACTTCAAAGTCGTCGGGCCGGACTGAGTTAGGCGCGCCCGGAGTGGCTGGCCGCTCGGGCAGAACGCTGGTGACACTGGCAATCGCCCCATCCGCCAATCCGACGGTCAGGTCCACGCCGTTGGTCGTGGGGAGATACCAGTAGCTCAAGGTGTAGGTGCCGCCGGGAATGAGTGGCTCAGTGGTTTGCCAAACCGCCGTATCCACGCCCCCACCGCCGAAACTGGCCACGAGCTGCAGACTGGCGTTGCCCGCGTGTCTGGTCTCCGTGCTGATCACGCTGGCGGCATGGTTGCTCGAGACGTTCCATGGCCCCGTCAGCGGCGTCTCAAAGTCGCCGTTATGCACCAGATTGGGTCCCACCTCAGCCACCGACCCCGCCACCAACTGCACGTCATCGATATACACGTCCCCTCCCCAAACAACCGACTTGTCTTGGTTTCTTGAGAGGTAGAAGGGGTAGGAAATGACCCCCTGCTGCGAATCCTCCGAAAAAGTGCCGGCGATCCGCATCCCGTCGTCGGCAAGCTTGCCGGAGAAGCGCACTTGGTTCGCTCCAAAGGAGAACTTGATGTTCGGCCGGTTGGTAAATGTGACGCTGTCCAGTGGGATGGAGAAGTCGGCGCCGAAGAACGTGCCGGTGAGTTCGCCGGTCAGGCCTCGCTCGAAGGTGACGGTCATTTCGTATTCGGGATTGAACTGAATCGCCCCCGCCCACTCACCTACCACGTCCGCCATGTCGACCGGGTGTTGTTCAGGCGAATGGTAGACCAGCAAACGCGTATCCGAGCCGGCGATGCCCGTCCGGACCACGCGTTTCCACTTCCTCGCCCCCACTTGTTCAGGCGTTACCGAAAACCAAGCGCGGGCGAGTCCGTTGTCCTCCTCAGCTGCAGCCAATTGCAGGGATGATCCCGAGCCCTGCCCCGCCACCGGCCAGGGGGGAATCACCTGAAACGCCACTTCATCAACCACCAGTTCGCCTCCCTGCCCGTCAGGCCGCACCAACTGAAGCGTTTCCCCTTGCGAATTCAACCAGCCTCCAAACTCGCCCGCCACCCGGGGACGATCACCGTAGACGGAGCGGAAGGCGGCCGCGTCACGCGTCAAGACAAGGTACTCTCCGGGTCCAATCCAGGCTCCGTTACGGAAGGTAAAGTCCAACCCTCGCAACCTCATTCCGGTAAGATCGAAGGCCATCTCCGGGGAGCGGTTGTACAGCTCGACAAACTCGGCTCCGGGCGTGGTGGGTTGGGTCAGGATCTCGTTGATAACCAGCAAGCCCTCAGGTTGCTGCAGGGTTCCCCGATACTCGATCGTGGTGGAAGCCAGCGCCCCCTGCAAAGGCCGATTGGCGGCATCCATGCCCACCACGGTCAGCGTGTTGGTGCGGTCGTGCAGCGGCACCGACACCCGCCAGGAAACAATCGAATCCCAAATCACCGGATACTCGACCCCGTTCACCGTCACGGTCTTCATCTCCAACGGGGCGGTCCCAGCCAGACTCACCCAATTCGAACTGGCAACTGTCCGATCGGGACCGGGAGACACCAATTGAAAGGAGAACTGAAAGTTGGTCAGGTAATTGAGGAGATAGGTCCGGCGGGAGGTGACGTAGTCCTTGATCGCGGTCGGCTGGAGAACCGAGCCACCTGACGCCTTGAGGGCGGCGTAGCGCGCGTTGATGATTGGCTCAACCCGCTCCTTGATCATCGGCCCCTCCGCGACCTCCTTGAGGGCGCGCAGATACATTCGGATCGCGGCCGGATGATTGTAGAGCCGGCGCAGGAAAGTGTCCGAGTAGTAGAATTGGAACAGGTTATCGCCGGTCGGGCCATCGGAACCACTGTTGCTGAGCACGATGTTAAAGTCCCAGATCAGCAGCTTCCACGGTCCGTTCCTGGGCTTGTAGGCATACATGTTCTGGGCATTGCGGTTGCCGAAGCTATCCCAATTGCCTACCGCATGCTCGATGGCAAACGTGTGCATCCACTGCTCGAGATCGGCCAGCGCCCCCACGTCGTCAATGAACTCCTCGTTGCCCTTCGCCTTGCCCGCCGCCACCAACCTGAGCAGATCGTCGAAGTTGTTGGCCGTCCCCTCCACCGCGCGGGGAGCCCAATTCCACCGGTACCGTGCCAGCTTGGGGGCTCCACCTTCCGTGCGGTAATCGTTCAGGGTGGCCCACGACGCCAGAGTCTGGCTCAGCGCGCCGGAAGTCCCGTTGGCGTATTCATACCAGCCGTTGATCTTGTAAAGCTGGCCATCGGCATCGTCCGGGAACCACTCCTCCAGGCTGTCTCCCGCCGGCACCTGGGTATCTTCCATGACATATCCCCGGCGGAGGCCGTTAACGTACATGTGGATATACCGTTGGTAATTCCACGGCAACCCCATCTGGCGAACCATCCAGTAGGCCGCCTGTTCGCACTGATAGGTGGAGTCGTCGCCCGGCGTGTTGCCCAACGCATGCACCTTGTTGAACGAACTCGCCCCCAGCACCCGGTTATCTTCCGGCATGCTGAGCGCATACGTCACATAGCCCGTGGTCGGCGAACTGTATGAGTCTTGATGCCACGGGCTGCCAGAAAACCGCCCACCGGCGTTGTAGACGGCACGGTTATGGCCATACACAAAGGTGCCGTCCAACTCCTCATTGCTGAGCACGGGGCGGTTGCGCCACGTAGTAACGGTGGCCGCCGTCAGCCACAACCGATAGGAGCAGAAGCTGCTGGCAGCGACCGGTTCCCCAGAGCGCACCAGGCATTCCCGGGCTGGGGCACTGGCCGGAAAGCGGTTGGTCGCGGGCGCGGCGCCGGCATCGCCCGCTTCGATGAAGAAGGCTGCCAAAACGCCCGCGTTCTGCCCCGGGATCAACCCGCTGAAAATGCCATCGCCAGCAACCGCGTCGCCATCGTGCCCGTCGTCGTTCATGCCGGCTGACTGGTAAGTCGTAGCCGGATCCAGGCGGTAGAATAGCGTCGCGCCGCCAACACCGTCCGGGTCATCGATCCGCGCGGTCACGGTGACCGCCTGTTGCGCGGCGGGCAGCACCGGCCAATGCTGGACTTCTGAAATGGCGGGTCCCGCGTTCTGCTGGGCCGCGCTATTGGCGGCGCCCGGGGTGCCAGGTTGCGCCGGAACCTCCAGGCGGGCAAAGGCCTCCAGATAGTTTCCTTTCAGGCGAAGGAGCAGTTCGGGGAAACCGCCCAACCACCTCGCCTTGGCCCGGATGGTGACCCTGGTCCCCGGTGTTAACACGCGGTAATTGGTCAGCGGTACGCGGATGCGGTTGGCCCCGGTGTCCCCACGGCCCGTAGCCACCACCCGAAGCGACTGCGCGCTCTCGAATCCCTCGGTGGTGCAGAGGTGGGACTGGACTTGGTTGCCCAGTGGCACCCAGCCCGTGCGCCCGTTTTCGAACGTACTGTTGGCTACCAAGTTGCTCGAGGTGCCCTCGACGAAAACCTCGACATTGTCCAGCAAGCACTCCCCTGCCTCCAGCAGGAGCACGTGGAGTGAATCCACCGTGCCATTCCCGTTGTCCAGCACACCGGTGGTCTCGACGATCGTCCAGGGAGCCTTCCCGCTTTCGTTGCTGTCGGCCCAGTTGGCTGCCATCGTACGATCCGCACGGGCTTCCACCAACTCCAGGCTGCTGCCGCCTCCGTCGGACCATTTCCCCCATCGTCCCCCGGTGCCGTAGGTCGTTTCCTCGACCACAACGTAATTGAGGGGTGCGGAAGGCAGGCCTGTCACGACCGGCTCGGCCAACGCCAACCGCTCCCCGCCGCCAGCCAACCGCCCGCTGAAGTTGCCCACCACTTGGTTCTCAGGAAGCTGCGGATACACCGTTCGCAATCGGGCGACATCTTTGGCCACCACCAGGAAGCCTCCGGCGGGCAGCACCGTTCCGGCAGAGAACGTGAAATCGATTCCATCGACAAAGCGCCACCCCGCCAGATCCACCGCCGCCTGGGTCGGATTATGCAGCTCCACGTAGGTTTCTTCGTCCCTGCCGGAGATCGGCTTGTACATGATTTCGTTAATCAAGACCGGCGAGGCGGCGAAGCGCGAGTTCGGCAAATCCGGACTGGGCTGGGCCAAGAGCCCAAACCGCTCGGCACCGTCGGGAAACCGTCCCCAAGAACTGGTTCCGTCGGTCGCGCCGTAGGCAAGCACTTCGAGCACCCGCCGCCGACCGGGAGACCACAGGTAGATCGTTCCGCCGGAGCGCGGGAGGTCGAAGCCCAAGTCCGCGCTGGACAGCACCAAACATCCTCCCGGCTTCAACTCGGCCGACTCCGCCAACGGCTTGCCGGGAACTGTCGGACCGTTCCCTACCAGACACCCAGCCAAGCTCAGCTGATTCGTGCCGTGATTGTAGAGTTCCACGAACGGCGTCGCTCCACCCGCAACCGCGGGAAAGACCTCGTTGATACGCACGTCATCCAACAGGGAGGCCACCAACGCGTTCACGCGCCCCGGAGATCCACCCAATTCGCCACTCGCCGCCCAAGCCAAGGGATTCGCCTCGCCCATGGAGGGTCTGGTGAGCGCAAGCGAATGTCCGGTTCCATCGGCTGTCGCCGGCCAAGGGACTCGGTTCTGGTAGGGTATTTCCAGCAAAACTGCCCCAGCGGTTGAGCGCAACCGCACCGTGCCGCTGATCTTAAGCGTTCCGGACCATGGGCCAAGGACGTTCGAGAGGCCGTAGGCCGCCTCAACCTCATGCGGCGCAGCGGCTACCACCGCGAAACCGCCGCCACGCAACACGGTTCCTTCGGGAAACAGGTAATCGACCGCCCCCGAAAGCCGGTACCCGCTGATGTCCTCGAAATAGGGGTTCGAATTGAAGATCTCGATATACTGCAGGTTCCGTTGATCGGCCCGAGGCGCGGGTGCGTACATGATTTCCGAGATGGCAAGGCCAGTGCGCCGCGTGGTGGGTCCCAAGTCTTCCAAGTCGACTGGCCAACCGGGCGTTTCGGCGCCCTGAGCCGGACCGAAGTCGCGGAACTCAGCCGCCGCCAACGCGTTAGTCGACGAGGAGGTCAAGGCCAACCCCAACTCGACCACGTTGGTCATGCCGATAGTGTTCGTCCCCAAGCAATACCAACTCCCGCCATCCAAGCTCGCGAAGCCGCTGAAAACCGCGCCTCGTCGCTGCAACCGCAACCAAGTGAAGGGGTAGTTGACGGGAAAATGCCCGATCATGGAAGCGTTACCCCCTTCCACTGCACGGCTTTGGAATAGGCAACCCGGCAATGCCGGTGTGGCAAATACGGCCGCGAACCGGCTCGAAGCGTTGGTCGACTCCCGTGCCATGAGACCCGCCTTGGCCCATACCTCAGCGTCGCTAACCCCGGTCACGCGAACAGCCAAGTCAAAGTCGCCTTCCTGTTGATAGTGTAAGAGATGGAACTGGTCACCGGCAGCCCCCACTCCCCGCCCTCCGCCGGTGATCCTGCCGCCCGCAGTCAGCACCTCGTACACGCCGGGGGTATCCGGCCCGCCCACATCGGTGCCCACCAAGTCGGTGCTCTGCCCCAACACCCCCGCCTGAGCCAGCAAGCATACCAAGGTCACCAGTGACTTCTCCGCCTGCCTGCCGATTCGGTTCCAGTTGATCGTGTTCATCAGCCGTAGTCGTCCGGCGCTCAACAGTACGCTGCGAGAACCGGATTGAATGGTAGGACCATTCAGGCGCGCAATTGTTTCACCCTTTTCACGTGGACGAAGAGAACGGGGCCTCGCAGAAAGCTTGGGAGAAGGGCGAGGACGCGAGTGCATGTGACAGTATTCGCAAAGCTTCAAGCCCGGCTCTCGAATTTCACAAGCCTCGGCACGCATACGCTCAAGCGGGCCAGCCTCCGCGTGCAGCAGTGGACTCGGTTCGAACGGCTCTGGGAGCTTGACGCCGCCACGCCGGGGCCTACGCTGAACGCCACGAAAGCAAACCACGAAGCCGCCATCGCGTTGGGCCCTTGCGGAAGGGGACGCCCGGAGCCGCTGCTCCCGGTGCGCATGGTTCGGCTGTGGTTGCCTATCTTCAGTTTGGGATACCCTTAAAACCAAACCAGGTTCCTCTTCTCTTATCCGTCGCGTTACGAGCACATACCCAGATCCAATTCCACACCACCATGAACAATCAACAGGCCAGCCCTGAATCCACCGCATCGACCTCATCCACCTCCCGCCGGGGGTTTCTCCAAGTCTCCACGGTCGCGGCTGCGGGTGCCGCACTCGCTCCCGCCATCCTGGTGCGCGCCGCGGGTGAGAAAGCGCCGGGGGAGAAGCTGAACATCGCAGGCATCGGTGTCGGCGGCATGGGAGGGAGCAACCTCAAGAAATGCTCCGGGGAGAACATTGTCGCCTTGTGCGATGTGGACCAGAACTACGCCGCCAAGACCTTCCGGGAGTACCCCAAGGCCAAGGTGTACCTCGATTATCGCGAGATGCTCGAAAAGCAGAAGGATATCGAGGCGGTCATCATCGCCACTCCCGACCACACCCACGCGGTCATCGCCATGGAAGCCATGCGGGCCGGCAAGCACGTGTACGTGCAGAAGCCTCTTTCCTATTCGGTGCACGAGGCCCGCGTGCTGACCGAGACCGCCCGCAAGCAGAAGGTGGTCACCCAGATGGGCAACCAAGGCCACTCCGGCGAGGGAACCCGGCTGGTCTGCGAGTGGATCGCAGCCGGGGTCATCGGCACCGTCCGGGAGGTGGACGCCTGGACCAACCGCCCGGTCTGGCCGCAAGGCGTGGAAGTGGATCGCCCGAAGGAGACTCCCCCGGTGCCCGCCGGACTGGATTGGGAGCGGTGGCTGGGACCAGCCCCCTTCCGGCCGTACCACCCCACTTACGTGCCGGGCACTTGGCGGGCATGGTGCGACTTCGGCACCGGTTCCCTCGGTGACCTGGGTTGCCACATTCTCGATGCCGCGTTTTGGGCCTTGAAGCTCAAGTATCCTTCCAGTGTCGAAGGCTGCATTTCCACCTACTGGCATGACCTGTGGAAAAAGACCGAACCCAAGAATGAGACGTTCCCGCGCTCCTCGATTGTGCGCTACCTGTTCCCCGCCCGCGAAGGGTTGCCTCCCCTGAAGCTCACCTGGTGGGACGGCGGCATGATGCCCGCCCGGCCGGACGGCCTCGACCCCGATGTGGAGCTGGGCGACAGCGATGGCGGCTTGGTCTTTCGCGGTGACAAAGGGATCCTGATTTGCGGCTGCTACGGGCGCAGTCCCCGCGTCTTCCCGGCGGGCCTCCGCGCCGAACTGCCCAAGGTGGCCAAGACCCTCGAGCGCATCCCCGGTGAGATGGACGGCCACGAAAAGGACTGGGTGCGTGCCTGCAAGGGCGGCAAGCCAGCCAGTTCGAACTTCGACTACTCCGGGCCGCTCTCGGAGATGGTGCTGATGGGGAACCTCGCCGTGCGTTTCCCCAACCAGCAGTTGCTCTGGGACGGAGAGAAGATGGAGGTCACAAACAGCAAGGAAGCGAACAGTCTCGTCCGTCGCCAGTACCGGCAGGGGTGGACGCTGTAACGCGTTGGATGACGGACTGGCGGGTCGCTTGCGGCTCACCGGCGTCCCGTGTTAACCTCGCCAACGGGCTGGTTTCGGCCGGAAGCGATTCGTTGTAGCTGCTTGGTGAACCGTGTCTTGCACGGCACACTGAGTGGGCTGGGGTGCTTTCGTCAAACCTCGTGACGGCACACGGCTCCGGGCCGTCTCGTCCCCGCATGCCGTTGGGCCAAGCGTCACCGGACGCGGACTCCAACCGGTTGGAGCGTAACCTCCCACCCGCAGGCCGCGTCTAGGGACTGTATACCGACCATGACCAAGACTGATGTTCAAGCCCGGCGAGCGCCGCGGCAGGGAATTACTTGGCCTTGGGTCCGGACTGGCAGAACAACTACCAACCCAATCAGTCTCCATTACGTTAACATTATGAAAAGCGCGATCTTTCTGAGCACAGCTCTTTTGTTGGCAGGCAGCCTTATTGCCGCGGAATCCGGACCGAAGGCCGACGTGACCGCCGCCGCGAAGAAGTTGGCGGGCCAGAGCTACAGTTGGAAGACTACCATTGAGATGGGTGGCGGCGGCGGTAACGCGCCCAGGTTCGGCCCCACCGAAGGCAAGGCAGACAAGGACGGCACGATCTGCGTCATGACCACCATGGGAGAGAACACCAGCGAAGGATTTGCCAAAGGCGAGAAGGGCGCGGTCAAGACCCAGGAAGGGTGGAAATCCATTCAAGAACTGACGGCGAGCCAAGGCGGCGGACAACAGGGGCAGATGCGCGGCATGTTCATGGCCCGCACCCTGCGCAACTACAAGGCCCCGGCGGCCGAGCTCGAAACTTTGACTGCCAAAGCCAAAGAACTGAAGAAGGCCGACGACGCCATTACGAGTGCGCTGACTGAAGAAGGTGTGAAGGAATTGCTCACCCGCGGGCGTGGCCGCACCGGGCAGGCCCCCGAGGTAAAGGATGCTCAAGGGACCATCAAGATCTGGATCAAGGACGGCGCGCTGGTGAAGTACCAGTATCAGGTCAAAGGCAAGATGGCCGGGCGTGACGGTAACGAACGGGAAATTGACCGCACCACCACCGTCGAGATCAAGGACGTGGGCACCACCAAGCTGACCGTGCCTGACGAAGTGAAGAAGATGCTCTAGTCGAGTATGTATCGCACGTTGCTGGCGGTCACGGTACTTGCGGTCACCGCGCGGGCTTTGGAGCCGACCAAGGAGGCGCTCCGGAATTGGCCCCAGTGGCGTGGTCCCTTGGCCGTTGGGGTGGCGCCGGAGGCCAATCCTCCGGTTGAGTGGAGCGAGACCAAGAACGTCCGTTGGAAGGTCAAGATCCCCGGACGCGGCAACGCCACCCCGATCGTCTGGGAGAACCAGGTGTTCATCCAGACGGCGGCCCCCAAAGGACCCTCCAGCAACAACGCTTCCGCAGGCGGTCCGCCTCCTCAAGGCGTACCGCCCCGCGGCCAGCCCCCCACGGAACCCTATCAGTTCATCGTGATGGCCTTGGACCGCCAGAGCGGCAAGGTACTCTGGCAGCACACTCCCCGCGAGCAAGTACCGGTCGCCGGGCATCACCCGGACAACACCTACGCCTCGGGGTCGCCAATCACCGACGGCGAGCATCTCATCGCGCATTTTGGGTCGCACGGCACCTATGGGTACGATCTGAAAGGCAAGCTCCTTTGGGAAAAGGACCTGGGCGATCAGAAGACGCGGAACAACTTCGGCGAGGGCACCTCCCCTGCCCTGCACGGGAACACCGTCTTGGTGCTGTGGGATCATGAGGGGGACGACTTTATCGTCGCGTTGGACAAGCGCGATGGCAGGGAACTCTGGCGGGCGACGCGTGATGAACCCACCGGTTGGACCACCCCGTTCATCATCGAGCACCAAGGCCGGGCCCAGGCGGTAGTGAACGGGTCGAACCGGGTCCGATCCTATGACCTGGCCACCGGCAAGCTGCTCTGGGAGTGCTCCGGCCAGACCGCCAATGCCATCCCTTCCGCAGTGGGTGCCGGGGACATGGTCTATGTGACCAGCGGCTTCCGGGGCAGCGCCCTGCAGGCCATCCGGTTGGGCGGCACGGGGGATCTCACGGGCAAGGAGAACATCGTCTGGAGCCACAATAAGAACACGCCCTATGCACCGTCGCCGCTGCTCTACGAGGGGCTGTTGTATCTCTTCAGCGGAAACAATGCGACCCTCACGGTGTTCGAAGCCGCGAACGGCAGCCGGGTGGTCGATGGCGAGAAGCTTGAGGGCATTCAGGGCGTCTATGCCTCGGCCTGCGGTGCGGCCGGGCGCGTTTACCTGGTGGGCCGCGACGGCGGTACCGTAGTCATCAAGCAGGGCCCGAAGTACGAGGTGCTCGCGACCAATCGGCTCGACGAGGGTTTCGACGCCACGCCCGCCTTGGTGGGCGACGAGTTGTTCCTGCGGGGTCACGAGTATCTGTACTGCCTGGGGGCCAAGCGGTAGACCGGGCTTCGCGAGAGGCCGCCGCCGAAGCGGATGCGGCTGCGAGGCTGCTTCCTCTTTTTCGCGCACCGGGCTGGACGGGGCCGAGGCGACATGGCACGTTAGCCGCCGGTCGTCATGAAAAAACCCATTGCTCCTCCCACCGCGAAGTCCGTCTCGCGAAAGAACCTGGCCGTCATCCTGGACAAGCTCCAAGGGGACATTCGCGCGTACTGCGAAGCGCACGCCGATCCCGCCCGGGTGCGCAAGTATGCCTACTATTTCAAGGAGGGATACGATGCCTACGGCTTGTCCGCAGAGCAATACGAGGTGCAGCGCGACGCCTGGCTAGCGGAATACCGGGAGACGCTGGGGATGGATGGCTTTCTGCAACTGGGCGAGAGGTTGATCCAGACCGGCAAATACGAGGATGGTTCCTTCGCGCTGGGGTTTGCGGCGGCGTTCAAGGACCAGTACGAGTGGGCCACGCTCGCCCGGTTCGGAAGCTGGCTGGAGCACGGGTTCCGCAACTGGGGCCACACCGACTGCTTTTGTTCAGAAGTGCTGGCACCGTTCCTCTTGAATGGTGTGGCCAAGGTCGAGGACCTCGCGGAATGGCGGACCTCCCCCAGCAAGTGGCGGCGGCGCGCCGTGCCGGTGACGCTCGTGAAGCTGGCCAAGCAGCCCGAACGTACGGCCTCTTTGCTGGAGTTTCTGGCCCCGATGATGCATGACGAGGAGCGGGTGGTGCATCAAGGCCTGGGCTGGTTCCTGCGCGAAGCGTGGAAAGCGAACCCGAAGCCGGTGGAGGCCTTTTTGACGAAGTTCCGCGCCACGGGTCCCCGGCTGATCTACCAATACGCCACCGAGAAGATGACCCCTGAGCAGAAGAACCGGTTCCGGCGCGACAAACGCAAACCGGATTGAGCGGACTGCAGAAGGCCTGAGACGCGGCTCGGGGTCAGGTTGCAGGGATGAACCGCTGCATGAGCAGCGCCAAGGCGAAGAGAGCGACAAAGAAGAGATTGAGCGCAATCAACGGCGAGGCCAGGGCCAGCAGATCGACGATGATCATCCCCGCCAGCAGGCTCGAAACGGCGCTGCGCCGGCGAAAACGATCAGGCTGGCCGGAAAGCAGGGCGGCCCGCCAGAGCAGCAGAACCAGCACCGTGGCACAGGCCCCCACGATGCTGTAATTCACCCCGTTCCCGATCAGGGCCAGGAGCAAAGGGGCGGCCAGGAGGGCGAATGGCCAGGGAGCCACGGGGGCGGTTCGGGTTTCATTCCGCGCCAAGGCGCTGACTCCAATGGTATAGACTCCCAGAGCCAATCCCGCCCACACCGTCCAACCGCCCAGCCCATATATCGAAGCCGTGCCCGCCAACAGGTAGAGCAGAAAGCGGCAGGCCGCCATCAAGCCGGCGCTGAAAGTAATCGTCTTGTGGACGGCGTTGTAGACGACAATCGCGCCGCCGAGCATGGTGCCCAGGATGGCGCCGGTCTTTCCCAGCCACGCCGCCCAAAACAGCCCAAGGAAGATGAATAGGCCACCCCATTGCCACACCACTCCCGGGCGGATCTGCCCGGAAGGGATCGGGCGGTCCCGGCGATACTGGCTATCAAACACCGCGTCGAAGGCGTCGTTGAGGAACATGCCCCCCAAATAGAAAAACGTGCCGGCCAGCAGCACGATGGCCAGTCGGTCCCAAGCGCCCCCCCCGCTCAACCACCAGGCCGCGATGCAGTTGGACCAGACGGTGGGCAGATTCGAGACGCGGCCCAGCACCAGCAGCAGGCGCAGGTTGCGGAGCGGATCTTGGCGCACAGACGACATCGGCAGGAAGGAAGCCAATAACGGCCGGAAAATGCAATCAGAAGGTGCGAACGCTCACGGCTCGCTTTCCGCGCTTTCCGGAACCTCCGTCCGGCCGATCCCCCGCCGCGCGAACTCCGCCAGGGTCCATTCGTACTCGGCGGCCAATTGGTCTACTACGCTGCGCTGGCGCAACTCAGGCGGGAGCACCTCCCAGGTGTAAGTCTCCATTTCGAACTGACGGCAGCGGCGCGGGCGCTGGCCGATCAAATCGAGCACGCCCCGCAAATGGTCCGCCGTACTGTCAAAGGCACTTTGGCTGAGGGTATCCGCGAAATCCATCTGGCCGCGCTGGCTGGCGGGATCAAAATACTGACTCGGCCGGCAATGCAGAGGGATGTGAAAGTGAATCCGCCATTCCTTGTCCAGGGCCGTCTCCCGCGCGGGAGCGTTCAGAGCCTGATCGAGGTCCTCGTACCGGCGCAAGCCCCCATCCGCATCGCGAGCCACCACTTGGTGCAGATAGGTGGGCTCCACGAAACCACGCAGCAGAGCCCGCACGTGTTCGCCCGGCCGCACCTTGAGAGCCGAGCTAAGATGGACCTTGGTAATCGCAATCCCAGCCTCTTCGAGTCGCCGAAACGCCGGCATGGGCTCCTCGTACTCCACCGCGAGGTGGCAGGTGTCATAGTTGACCCCCAAACACTCATCCAAATGACCGTCATGGGGACGATCCTCCCGCATGGCATCGAAGAAATCGGCGACTTCCAGCGTGGTTTCCAGGCAGCAGAGCGGCTCAGGTTCCAGCGCCAGCATCAAATCCTTGCCGGTTCTTTCCCGGAGCCGGGCAATGTGATCGACGCACGCCCAGAGCTGCTGGCGGGCTTTGGCCCATTGCTCGGGACGGCGGAAGGTCCGCTTGAAACCGACCGGCAAAGTGCTGATGCTGCCCGGCACGCCGTCAGGCAGCAACCGGGCCAGCAGGTCGAAGAGGCCCTGCGTATACTCCAACCGCTCGGGCGCGGCCCAGTCGGGCAAGTAAACCTCCGCCTTGACCCGGGTGCCATGAAAGGGGCCAAAGGGGAACCCGTTGATGGTAAAGACGTAGGTTCCGTGGGCGTTCAGCCAGTCGGCAAAGGACTGAAGGGCATTGGGTTGCGCCAACTCGCGGGCAGCTTGAAACCCCAGTCGCAGGCCGATCGCGTAAGGTTGCCCGGGCGCAATGCGCTCACGCACCGCCAGGGTATGCCGGGCCAGGTTGGCTCGGATTTCCGCCAGGGTTTCACCCCGGTGGATGTTCGTACAATAGGCCAGATGGATACCGTGCGCCAAACGCATCCCTGCCAGACGCCACACCCAGGCCGGCGGTGTCAATGGCAAAGCGCGGCCTGAAAGCCAGCGCCGATCCTCCCTCCGGGCTTCCATCTTCCTTGTGAATGGCCACATCCGCGCCAACGTCTCCTCTTCACAACGTCGACAACCCGACTCGCCATGCACAAGAGCGCCCTGAATCGCCGCACGTTCCTAACCACCAGCGCCACCGCCGCCCTGGCCCTTGCCGTGCCGGGTGTGCAGGCGGCCGGGAAGCCGCTGCCCATGCCCACCGCCGCCAAGTTGCCGCGCTGGCGTGGATTCAACTTGCTGGAGAAGTTCACCAAGCGGCGCGACGGCAACGCTCCGTTCCAAGAGGCGGATTTCGACATGCTGGCCGGCTGGGGCTTCAACTTCGTCCGCCTGCCGATGTCCTACCTCTGCTGGACCGATCCAGCCGATTGGCTGAGACTCCGGGAGGACGAACTGAAGCACATCGACCAGGCGGTGGAGTATGGCCGCCAGTATGGCGTTCACGTGAACCTCAACTTCCATCGCGCGCCCGGGTATTGCGTGAACCCGCCCAAGGAACCGCTGGATCTGTGGACCGACGAAAAGGCCCTCGACGCCTGCGCGTTCCACTGGGGCCAATTCGCCAAGCGCTACAAAGGCCACCCCAACTCTCACGTCAGTTTCGACCTGCTGAACGAACCAGCCGACCTGGCGGTAACCGCCTATGTGCGGGTGGTCAAGCGGTTGGTCGAGGCGATCCGCGCGGAAGACCCGGCCCGGTTGGTCATCGCCGACGGCTTGCGCTGGGGCAACCGGCCCGTCCCGGAGCTAAAGGAACTGGGCCTTGCTCAGAGCACGCGCGGATACGCCCCGATGCGCATCAGCCATCACAAAGCCAGTTGGGTGAACGGTCAAGACTGGCCGGAGCCATCCTGGCCTTTGCAGATCAAGGAAGGGGACGTGTACGACAAGGAACGGCTGCGCCGCGAGCAAATCGAGCCTTGGAAGGCGCTCGAAAGGCAGGGGGTGGGCGTCCACGTGGGCGAATGGGGCGCGTTCCAGTTCACGCCCCACAAAGTGGCGCTGGCGTGGATGACCGACTGTCTGAGCCTGTGGGAAGCAGCGGGCTGGGGGTGGTCCCTCTGGAACTTCCGAGGCTCGTTTGGCATCCTGGATAGCGGACGCAGCGATGTCACCTACGAGGATTACCGCGGGCACAAGCTTGACCGCGCCATGCTCGAACTGCTCAACGCCCACTAGACGACCCACCGGACGGCGGCCCGTCCCCAAGAAGTTCTGTGTCGTCGTGAGAGATTTCTGTTGAAACCCGCGCCCCGATGGTAGGGAATAGCTCTAGCGAAAAAGTATGAATCTGAGCGACGAGCAAAAGCGGCAAGTAGCAGGCTGGATCGAGGCGGGTATGAAGCTGTCCGAAATCCAGAGCCGTCTGGCGGACGTGCTGGGGCTCCGGTTGACCTATATGGAGGTCAAGATGCTGGTCAGCGACCTCCAAGTCCTTCCCAAGGATCAACCCGAAAC
>CAYYMW010000110.1:0-17294 GCA_964472515.1 uncultured Verrucomicrobiota bacterium
AACGAGAAGCGGATGCTGCAGGAGGCCGTCGACGCGCTGTTCGACAACGGCCGCCACGGACGCGCCGTGACTGGCGCCGGCAATCGTCCCTTGAAGTCGCTCAGCGACATGCTCAAGGGCAAGAGCGGACGCTTCCGGCAAAACCTGCTCGGCAAGCGCGTGGACTACTCCGGACGCTCGGTGATCGTCATCGGTCCGGAGCTGAAGCTCTACCAGTGCGGTCTGCCCAAGAAGATGGCGCTCGTCCTGTTCGAGCCGTTCATCATCCGCCGGCTCAAGGAACTCGGCTATGTCCACACGGTGCGTTCGGCCAAGAAGATGATCGAACGCCAGTCCCCCGAAGTGTGGGACATTCTGGAAGAAGTGACCAAGGGGCACCCGGTGCTACTGAACCGCGCGCCGACCCTGCACCGCCTCTCGATCCAGGCTTTCGAGCCGGTGTTGATCGAAGGCGAGGCCATCCGCATCCATCCGCTGGTCTGCACCGCCTACAACGCGGACTTCGACGGCGACCAGATGGCCGTGCACGTGCCGCTGTCGGTCGAGGCCCAACTGGAGGCCCGGCTGCTCATGATGGCGCCGCTGAACATCTTCAGTCCCTCCAGCGGCAAGCCGATCATGACGCCCACCCAGGACATCACCCTGGGCTGCTACTACCTGACGGCCAACCCGCGGGAAACGGCGGAAAGCTCCAAGCGGCGGCTGAAGCTCTTCGGCTCGAAGAGCGAGGTGGTGTTCGCGCACATGGACGGCGCCGTCGGCACGCACGAGCGCATTCGGTTGGCCAATCCCGACCTGGGCCGCAAGACCGTTTATGGCTCGCTGGACAAACACGCCATCGAAACGACCGTCGGCCGCGTCATCTTCAGCGAGATCTGGCCCGAGGAACTCGGGTTCCCGAACAAGGTCATGGGCAAGGGCCAGCTCGGTGAGCTGATCTTCAATTGCTACAAGTTCTGCGGGCACGAGAAGACCATCGTGGCGCTCGACAAGCTCAAGGAGATGGGCTTCCGTGAAGCCACCAAGGCCGGCATCTCGATCGGCATCGACGACATGGTGATTCCGAAGGAGAAGAACCAGGAGATCGAGAGCGCCCAGAAGCAGATCGCCGAAGTGGAGAAGCAGTACCGCAAGGGTATCATCACTCCGGGCGAGCGTTACAACAAGGTCATCGACATCTGGACGCACTGCACGGACCAGATCTCGAACGTCATGATCAAGACCCTCGAGGGGAACCAGGGCAAACGGGAGTACAACCCCGTCTGGCTGATGGTGGACTCCGGCGCGCGCGGCAACAAGGCGCAGGTGCGCCAGTTGGCGGGCGTGCGCGGGCTGATGGCGAAACCTTCCGGCGACATCATCGAGAAGCCGATTCTATCGAACTTCCGCGAGGGCCTGACCGTGCTCGAGTACTTCATCAGCACGCACGGCGCGCGCAAGGGTCTGGCCGACACCGCGCTCAAGACCGCCGACTCGGGTTACATGACCCGCAAGCTGGTCGATGTGGCGCAGGACGTGATCATTCGCGAGGACGATTGCGGCACGGGCAACGGCATCTGGGTCCAGGCCATCTACGAAGGTGAGGACGAAGTGGTGAAGCTCAGCGAACGCATCCTGGGCCGGTTCGCCTGCGACGACATCACCGACCCGCGCAACGCCACGACGAAGCTGGTGAAATCGAACCAGTTGATCGACGAGAAGCTGGCCAAGGAAATCGAGGCCTCCGGGGTGGAGCGCGTGCGCATCCGCTCGGTGCTCACCTGCGAGAGCAAGCATGGCGTCTGCATCAACTGCTATGGCCGCAATCTGGCCACGGGCGGCCTGGTGAAGATGGGCGAGGCGGTGGGCATCATCGCCGCGCAGTCCATCGGCGAGCCCGGCACGCAGTTGACGATGCGTACCTTCCACATCGGCGGCACCGCATCGCAGATCTTCAAGCAGCCGCAGATCAAGGCCAAGTATGACGGCGTGGTCCGCTATGCGGACCTGCGCATCGTGGAATTGGAAGACGGCAACAACATCGTGCTGAACAAGAACGGCACGGTGGTCATCGCCGACGACACCGGGCGGGAGCTCGAGAATCATACGGTGGTCATCGGCGCGGTCATTTCCGTGACGGACGGCGGGCGCGTCAAGAAGGGCGACACCTTCGTGCAGTGGGATCCGTACAACGTGCCGATTCTCTCCGAGAAAGCCGGCCGGGTGCAGTTCCAGGACATCATCGAAGGGGTTACGATGAAGCAGGAAATGGACGAGACTACCGGCCAGGAAGCCATGGTGGTCATCGACCATAAGGAAGATCTGCACCCGCAGATTGTCATCCTGGACGAGCATGGCGAGCCCAGCGCGAGCTACCCGATTCCGTCGGGGGCGCACATCGTGGTGTCCGAGGGCGACCGGATTGTGGCCGGCACGCTGATGGCGAAGACGCCGCGCAAGAGTTCGAAGACCAAGGACATCACTGGCGGTCTGCCGCGGGTGGCCGAGTTGTTCGAGGCGCGCCGTCCGAAGGATGCCGCCGAGATTTCCAAGATCGACGGGGTGGTGGACTTCGGCCCGAGCGTCCGCGGTCGTCGCTGCATTCTGATCCGCGACCCGCAGACGGGGGTGGAAGAGGAACACCTGATCCCCATCGGCAAGCACGTCATTGTCTTCAAGGGCGACTTCGTGAAGAAGGGCCAGCAGTTGACCGAAGGTCCGGTGGTCCCGCACGAGATTCTCGATGTGTGCGGACCGCAGGAACTGCAGGAACACTTGGTGAACGAGGTTCAGGAGGTCTACCGTCTGCAAGGGGTGACCATCAACGACAAGCATATCGAAATCATTGTCCGCCAAATGCTTCGGAAGGTTCGGATCACCGAGCCGGGCGACACGCTCTTCCTTTGGGGCGAGCACGCAGACAAGCTGGCCTTCGAAGAGGAGAACCAGCGCGTCGAGCAGATGGGCGGCAAGCCCGCCGAGGCGCAACCGGTGCTGTTGGGAATCACCAAGGCCTCCTTGGAGACGGAGAGCTTCCTGAGCGCCGCATCGTTCCAGGACACGACCCGGGTGCTGACGGAGGCGGCCACGATGGGGAAGATCGATTATCTGCGCGGGTTCAAGGAAAACGTGATCATGGGACACATCATTCCTGCTGGCACAGGCTTTGCTACGCACCGCAACGTGCAAGTGCGGCCGGTGGTGGAACCGCCCCCTTCAGAAGAGGTTGCGCCGACCGAAGAACCTGCGGCGAGCTAACTTAGAGGGCCATCGAATATTTTCCAAAAAGTAATTGCAGTCTGCCCGATGGCTGTTAATATCTGCGCTCCGTTTTTGCCACAAGGCGCGGATATCTGCGAAAAATCAGGCAAAATTGACGAATTGCGATGCCGACAATTAACCAACTCGTCCGTCATGGACGATCAAAGTTGAATTACAAGAGCAAGGCGCCAGCGCTGGAGAACGCGCCCTTCCGCCGTGGCGTCTGCCTGCAGGTGATGACGCGCACGCCCAAGAAGCCGAACTCGGCGATGCGCAAAGTGGCCAAGGTCCGTTTGACCAATGGCTTCGAAGTGATTGCGTACATTCCCGACGAGGGTCACAATCTGCAGGAGCACTCGATTGTGCTCGTGCGCGGTGGACGCGTGAAGGACCTGCCCGGCGTTCGCTATCACATCGTCCGTGGCACGCTGGATGCCGCCGGTGTGGAGAAGCGCCGCGTGAGCCGCTCGAAGTACGGTGTCAAACGGCCCAAGACCAACAAGCCTGCCGCTGCGGCTGCCGCCGCGGCCCCGGCCAAGTAAGCGAATTTCTATGTCTCGACGACGTCAAGCAGTCAAGCGGCCGGTCAGCCAGGATCCGAAGTACCATTCGACCCTGGTAACGCGGCTGGTCAGCATGGTGATGAGCTGCGGCAAGAAGAGCGTGGCGCAACGCATCGTTTACGGCGCTTTCGACGAAATCGCCGCCAAGAATCCCGCCTCGAATCCGCTGGAGATTCTGCAGCGCGCGATCGACAACGCGAAGCCGCGGCTGGAAGTGAAGCCCCGGCGCGTGGGTGGCGCCACCTATCAGGTGCCCCTTGAAGTCCCGGTGGACCGCCAGGTGTCCCTCGCGATGCGCTGGTTGGTGGGCTTTGCGGATTCCCGCAAGGGCACGCCGATGCGCAAGGCGCTGGCCTCGGAAATCATGGATGCCTATCAAGGGCAGGGCAACGCCATTCGCAAACGCGACGACGTGCATAAAATGGCGCAAGCCAACAAGGCGTTCGCCCACTTCCGCTGGTAACAATAATTTCGATCATCGCCCCGTAGACTGCGGTTACGCGGGGCGATTTTAGTCTTCAGGACAAGAGCATGCCATCTGTGACGGACAAACACGAATCTGTGAACTCGCCCAACCGGCAGTATAGCATGGAACGCACCCGGAACATCGGGATTGCGGCCCATATCGACGCCGGCAAGACCACGACGACGGAGCGGATTCTCTTCTATACCGGCCTCATCCATCGGATGGGCGATGTGGATGACGGCAATACCGTCACGGACTGGATGGAACAGGAACGGGAACGCGGCATCACGATCACCTCGGCCGCGACCACCTGCTACTGGACCCAGAAGAAGGAAGGCGTCTGCAAGCTTTTCGAGGGTGTGCCTCACCGGGTCAACATCATCGATACTCCGGGCCACGTGGATTTCACCGCCGAGGTGGAGCGCTCGATGCGCGTGTTGGACGGCGCGGTGGCGGTGTTCTGCGGTGTGGCGGGGGTGCAACCCCAGTCCGAAACGGTCTGGCGCCAGGCGACCAAGTACCGCGTGCCGCGCATTGCGTTCGTCAACAAGATGGACCGCGTGGGCGCCAATTTCGAGAACGCGGTCGCCGAGATGCGCAAGAAGCTCGGAGCGTACGCGTATCCGGTGGTCATTCCGATCGGCAAAGAGGACTATTTGGACGGCGTCATCGATGTCGTCAATCAGAAGGCCATCATCTACGACCGGGCCGACGAGCTCGGCATGAAGTATGAAGTAGGGCCGATTCCGGAGGAGCACGTCGAGCGCGCCAAGATCGCGCTGGCGGAGTTGATCGACGCCGTCTCCAACAAGGACGACGAGATCGCCGAGCTGGTGATCGAGGACAAGCCAATCACGCCGGAAATCCTGAAGCAGGCCATTCGCCGCCTGACTTGCCGCATCGAGCTGGTGCCGGTGCTGTGCGGGTCCGCTTTCAAGAAGCGCGGGGTTCAACCGTTGGTGGACGCCGTGATCGACTATCTGCCGTCGCCGCTGGATATTCCCGCCGCGACCGGCCATGACCCTGAGGACCTTCAGGAGACGGTCGAAGTGCCGGCCGATGACAACGGGGATTTCTGCGCCTTGGCGTTCAAGCTATGGTCCGACCCGTATGTCGGCAAGCTGGTGTTTTTCCGGGTTTACCGCGGGCAGATCGGCAAGGGCGATGTGCTTTTCAATCCGCGGACGCGCCGCCGCGAGCGGGTCAGTCGCGTGATGATGATTCAGGCGGACAAGCGCATCGACGTGGAGCGGGTCTATGCGGGCGATATTGCGGCGCTGGTTGGCGTGCGCAACATCACCACGGGCGACACCCTCTGTGATGAGGAAGCGCAGGTCCATTTGATGCCGCCGACGTTCCCCGAGCCGGTGATCTCGATGGCCGTCGAGCCAAAGACCTCGGCGGACCGCGACCGGCTGGGCGACGGCCTGCAGCGACTCGCGGAAGAAGATCCGACGTTCCGTTGCTTTACGAACGAGGAGACCGGGCAGCTGATCATCGCCGGCATGGGCGAACTCCACTTGGAGATCATTCGTGACCGGCTGTTCCGCGAGTTCAAAGTGGAAGCGAGCGCCGGCGCACCCCAGATTGCCTACCGGGAGACGGTCACGAGAGCCGCCGAGGGCGAGGGCAAGTTCATCCGGCAGAGCGGTGGACGCGGCCAGTATGGGCATGCGATCGTCACCCTGGAGCCCAATGAGCGCGGCAAGGGCGTCGAGATCGAGAACAAGATCGTCGGGGGCGCGATTCCCAAGGAGTACATTCCGGCGGTGATCGCCGGGGTGAAGGAAGCGGCCGCCGGCGGCGTGGTGGCGGGTTACCCGATGGTCGACATCAAAGTGGCGATCATCGACGGCACCTTCCACGAAGTCGATTCGAACGAACTGGCCTTCAAGATGGCGGGCATCTTCGCGCTTAAGGAAGCGGTCAAGAAGGCCAACGCCATCCTGCTCGAGCCGATTATGAAGGTCGAGTGCACCACGCCGGAGGAATACCAGGGCGATCTGTTGGGCGACCTCAACCGCCGCCGCGGCAAGATTGTCAGCATCGAGGCGAAGAACAACTCGACGAGCCTGTATGCGCACGTGCCGCTGGCGCAGATGTTCGGATACGCCACGGCGATCCGCTCGCTCTCGAAGGGCCGCGCGGCCTACTCGATGGAACCCCATTGCTTTGAACCCGTGCCGGCCAACATCGCCGAGGCCATCCTCGAAAACGTGAAGGGAAAACCGGCGCGCAGCTAAAATCTCAATCCCCGTTCTTTTATGGCAGGACAACGCATACGCATTCGGCTGAAGGCTTACGATCACCGCGTGATCGATCAATCGGTTCGCGACATCGTGGAGACGGTCAAACGCACCGGCGCCATGGTCGCAGGGCCCATCCCGCTGCCGACGCGCGTCGAGCGGTTTACCGTGCAGCGCTCGCCCCACTCGGACAAGAAGTCCATGGAGACCTTCGAGCAGCGGACGCACAAGCGGTTGCTCGACATCCTCGAGCCCACCGCCAAGACGGTGGACGAACTGAAGAAGTTGAACCTGCCCGCGGGCGTGGACATCACCATCAAGATTTAGCTTATGATCGGCTTGCTGGGAAAGAAATTGGGCCAGACGCGTGTCTACGACACGCGCGGCAATCTCGTGGCGGTGACGGTGGTCCAGGCCGGTCCCAACCGCGTGGTGCAGTGCAAGACCAAGGAGTCGGACGGGTATTGCGCGGTGCAATTGGGCTTTGACGAGCAGAAGGAGCAACGCCTGACCAAGGCGGTGGCGGGGCACCTCCGGAAGTTCAGTGCGCCCCCCGTCAAGCGGTTGAAGGAATTTCGCGACTTTTCCGTCGCCGTGAAGCCGGGCGATGTCGTGGGGGCCGACCTTTTCCGGGTCGGAGACTACGTCGACGCCATTGGGGTGACCAAAGGGCGCGGTTTTGAGGGCGTGGTGAAACGCCACGGTTTCCGCGGCGGCGACAGCACCCACGGCGCGAAGGGCTGGCACCGCCGTTCGGGCGCCATTGGGCAACGCCTGTTCCCCGGCACCGTCATGCGGGGCATGAAGATGCCCGGCCACATGGGGCAGGTGAGCCGCACCACCCAGAACCTGGAAGTCATCCAAGTCCTGGCGGACGACCAACTGTTGCTGTTGAAGGGCGCTGTCCCCGGGGCCGAGGGCGATTATATCGTTGTCCGCGAGGCCAAGAAGCGCAGCCGCGCCGCCATGGAAGCGCAGGCCAGGAAGCTGGAAGAGGCCAAGAAGAAGGCGGAAGCGGGTGGCAAGGGCAAGGGCGGCAAGGCCGCTAAGTAGAGGCATTCATGAAACTGACTGTCAAAGATACGCAAGGCAACCAAGCCGGCGAGTACGAGGTGAAGCTCGCCCTGGTCGAGAATGGCCGGGGGACGCAGGCGGTCCACGATTACGTGGTGGCCTATCGGGCGAACCAACGCTCCGGAACGGCCTGCACCAAGACCATGGGCGAGGTGAACGGCACCGGCAAGAAGCCCTGGCGCCAGAAGGGCACCGGCCGTGCCCGTGCGGGCAGTTTTCAATCGCCCCTGTGGCGGGGTGGTGGCGTGGTGTTCGGGCCGAAGCCCCGGGATTTTGGCAAGAAGGTCAACCAAAGCACGCGGCGCCTGGCGCTGGTAAAGGCTTTGGGGGAACGGCTGAAGGCCGGGGACGTGACGATTGTGGACAAGCTGAGCGTGGCCCAGCCCAAGACCAAGGAGTTCGCCAAGCTCCTGGCCGCCCTCCAGTTGCAGGGAAGCGTTCTGGTGGTCGATGCGGCGGCCGAGCGGAATGTGGCGCTGGCGGCGCGCAACCTCGCCAACGTCGAACTGGTCAGCAGCGCCGGCTTGAACACCTACCAAGTGCTGCGGTACGACAAGATTCTTTTCACCCGCCCGGCCTTCGAACAGGTCGAGCAGCGTCTCCAGTAACATGACAGCCTACGAGATCATTAAAACCGCGCGGCTGACCGAGAAGGGCGCGATCCAGACCGAAAAGCACAACCAGTACACGGTTGTGGCGGATCGGCGGGCCAACAAGATCGAGATCAAGAAAGCCGTCGAGGAACTCTTCAAGGTCAAAGTCGAGGAGGTTCGGACCATGAACGTGCGCGGCAAGGCGCGGCGTCAGCGCACCCATCAGGCGGGCCGCACGCCGGCTTGGAAAAAAGCCTTGGTGACGCTCAAGGAAGGGGACAAGATCGTCCTCACCTAAACCCTAGGTAGACCTATGCCAGTCAAGACTTTTCGCCCACTGACACCGTCGACTCGCTACATTACCGTCGCGAGCTTCGAAGAGATCACCAAGACCCGGCCGGAGAAGCGCCTCGTCACGATCCGGAAGCGGACCGGCGGCCGCAACTCCTACGGCCGCGTCACCAGCCGCGGCATTGGCGGCGGCCACAAGCAGAAGCTCCGGTTGGTGGACTTCAAGCGCGAACGGCACGGCGTCGAAGCCGTGGTCAAAGCCATCGAATACGATCCGCGGCGCAGCGCCCGCCTCGCCTTGCTCGAGTACAAGGACGGCGAGAAGCGCTATATCCTGGCGCCGCTGGGATTGGTCGTTGGCACCAAGGTGGTGAGCGGCCCTACGGCGGCACCCGAGACCGGGAACAGTCTGCCCCTGAAGGTTATTCCCGTCGGCTTGCCGCTGCATAACGTCGAGCTCACCCCGGGCCGCGGAGCGCAGATGGTGCGCACGGCGGGCGGGGCGGCGACGCTGATGTCGCGTGACCAGGGCTATGCCTTGGTGCGACTGCCCTCGGGCGAAATCCGGCGCGTCAGCGAGAATTGCTACGCCACGATCGGCCAGGTGGGCAATGTCGAGCACGAGAATGTGGTGCTGGGCAAAGCCGGCCGCGCGCGGCATCGGGGCATCCGCCCGCTGAGCCGCGGTGTGGCGAAAAACCCGGTGGACCACCCGATGGGTGGCGGCGCGGGCAAGACTTCCGGCGGTGGACACCCGGTAACGCCGTGGGGTGTCATTACGAAGGGCTACAAAACCAGGAAACGGCGCAAGTATTCCAACCGCTTCATCGTGCTTCGGCGCAGTGGCCGTCCGTTGAAGGTGAAGTAAGACGCATATGGGACGATCGATTAAGAAGGGTCCGTTTATCGACCAGCACTTGATGGAGAAGATCCTCAAGGCGAAGGACGCTAAGTCCAAGGCTCCGATCAAGACATGGTCGCGCCGCTCGATGATCACGCCGGATTTTGTCGGATTGACGTTCAACGTTCATAACGGCAAGATGTTCCAACCGGTCTTCGTAACGGAGAACATGGTGGGCCACCGGCTAGGCGAGTTCTCGCTGACTCGGACGTTCAAGAAACACGGCGCCCATACGGCGAAGGCGGAGGCGAAGTAAGCATATGGAAGTCCGAGCGATCACTCGAAACGTGCGCATGTCCGCGCAGAAGATGCGCGAGATGGTGCGCCAGATACAGGGCCTGGCGGCCGAAGAGGCCGTGGCGGTCCTCAGGTACGTGCCCCGCAAGTCCGCGCGCACTGTGGCGAAGACGCTGAAGAGCGCCATCGCCAACGCCGAAAACAACAAGGGCCTGAAGGTGGCCAACCTCCGGGTCAAGGAGGCCGTGGCGGGCACGGCCACCAGCTTCCGGCGATTCACCCCGAAGGCGCGCGGATCGGCCGGTCCGATCATCAAGCGCAATTGTCACGTTCGCATTGTTCTGTCTGACGAGTAGCATATGGGCCAGAAAACGAATCCAGTCGGACTGCGCATCGCGGTCAACAAGGAGTGGGCCTCGCGGTGGTACGCCGGGAAGAAGGAATTCGGCCGCCTGCTGGTCGAGGACCAGAGCATTCGGGAAATCTTGAAGAAGAAGCTCGAATCGGCCTCCGTCCCCCGCATCCACATCGAGCGCGCGGCGAATCGCTGCCGCATCACCATTTTTACGGCGCGTCCCGGCGTCGTCATCGGGCGCAAAGGCGCCGAGATCGACAAGCTCAAGGAAGAGTTGAGCCGGATGACCGGCAAAGAAATTTACGTCGACATCCAGGAGGTCAAGACGCCGGAGTTGGACGCCCAGTTGGTGGCGGAGAATGTCGCGCTCCAGTTGGAGCGGCGCATCTCCTTCCGCCGCGCGATGAAGAAGGCGGTGCAGACCGCGATGGACTTCGGCGCCGAGGGCATCAAGATCCGGTGCGCCGGCCGCTTGGGCGGCGCGGAGCTGGCCCGGCAGGAGTCCTATCACGAAGGCCGCGTGCCGCTGCACACCCTGCGGGCGAAGATCGATTACGGGTTCGCGGAAGCCAAAACGCTCTACGGCAAGCTCGGCGTGAAATGCTGGATCTGCAAGGGCGAAACCAAGAGTCAGCGCGGCGCGGCCCCGGCTGCGGCCCCGGCGCCGGCGGCGGCCCCCGCCTTTGCGCCGGCCAACTAAACGCCATTCGCGAGAGGATTTGCTATGCCAATGATGCCTTCACGGGTTAAGTACCGGAAACAACAGCGCGGGAGTCGTACCGGGCTGGCGAGCCGGTGCAACACGGTGGCTTACGGTCAGTATGGGCTGCAGGCGATGGAGCGCTGCTGGATGGATACCAAGCAGATCGAAGCCGCGCGCGTGGCCATCAGCCGCTACATGAAACGCCGCGGGAAGATGTGGATTCGGATTTTCCCCGACAAACCGTTCACCAAGAAGCCGCTGGAAGTCCGCATGGGCACCGGCAAGGGCGGGGTGGAGTCGTGGGTGGCGGTGATCCGTCCGGCCACGGTGCTCTTCGAAATCGATGGGGTGACGGAAACGGTGGCGCGCGAGGCGTTTCGCCTGGCGGCGACCAAGCTGCCCATCCGCACCAAGCTGATCAGCCGCCGCATGGTGGGCTAACCGCGAGGCGTAACCGCTGTCATGAAGATCTCGGAATTGAAAGAAAAGTCGGCCGTCGAACTGGCCGCGTTGGGCCGCGACCTGCGGCAGGAACTGTTCAACCTGCGCCTGCAGCAGGCCAGCAGCCAGTTGGAAAAACCGGCGCGCCTGCGCGTGCTGCGCCGCGACGTCGCGCGGGTCGAGACCCAGCTCTCCGCGTTGCGCCGCAAGAAAGCTTAAGCCACCCATTTCGCTATGTCCGAAACGAATACCGACCGCAGTCAACGCAAGGAACGCGTCGGCGAAGTCATCTCCAACAAGATGGCCAAGACGATTGTCGTCCGCGTCGAGCGCCGCTTCCGGCACCAGGAGTTCAAGAAGGTCGTGACGCGCTACCGGAAGTTTTACGCGCATGACGAAAAGAGCGAAGCCCGGCCGGGCGACCGCGTGCGCATCATGGAGACGCGGCCGCTCTCCAAGCTCAAGAGCTGGCGGTTGGTCGAGGTGATCGAGCGCGCCGCTCCGGCGGAGGCGGTGGCTACAGGAGTTTAAGGCTATGTTACAGGTACGATCCATTTTGGACGTCGCGGATAATTCCGGCGCCAAACGCGCCGCCGCGATCGCTGTTCTGGGGCGCAACCAGATGTATGCCGGCATCGGCGACGTGATCAAGGCCCACATCAAGGAGGCGGCTCCGGACGGGGTGGTCAAGAAGGGCGAGGTCGTCGACGCCGTCGTGGTGCGGACCAAGCAGGCCATCCGGCGGAACGACGGCTCCTATCTGCGCTTCGACCGGAACGCCATCGTCATCATCGACAAAGAGAACAATCCCAAAGGCACGCGTATCTTCGGCCCGGTCGCGCGCGAACTGCGCCAGAAGCGGTTCATGAAGATCATCTCGCTGGCGCCGGAGGTCATCTGAGTATGAACACATTTCATGTCAAGCGCGGCGAGGAAGTGGTGGTGATCGCCGGGACCGAGCGCGGCCGCCGCGGCAAGGTCATCAGCATCCTGCCCGAGAAGCAGCGGGTCATCGTCGAAGGGCTGAAGATGATCAAGCGCCATACCCGGAAGAGCCAGCAGCATCCGCAGGGCGCGATTGTCACCCGCGAGGGAAGCATCCACCTGTCCAACGTCATGTCTGCCGCCCGGTTTGACGCCCGCAAGAGCCGCCGCGCCACCGCGAAGCCCGCCGCCTGATCCGCCCTATGAAGCCACGTTTGCAGAAGCATTTCGAGGAGTCCGTGAGGACCGCCCTCATGGAGAAGCTCAAGCTGAAGAATGTCCACGAAGTCCCCCGGATGGCCAAGATTGTCATCCACATGGGCGTGGGCACGGCCCTCGAGAAGGGAGCCATCGAGGACGCCGTCCGGGACCTGACGATGATCACGGGACGCAAGCCGGTGGTCGACAAGGCGCGCAAGAGCGTTGCGAATTTTAAACTTCGCAAAGGCCAGGTGAACGGCTGCCACGTCACCCTCCGGCGGGAGGTCATGTTCGAGTTCTTCGACCGGTTGGTCGCGACGGCGCTGCCGCGCATCCGCGACTTCCGGGGGCTCAGTCCGCGGGCGTTCGACGGCCGCGGCAATTACTCGCTGGGCTTGGACGAGCAGACGATTTTCCCCGAGATCGATCTGGACAAGATCAAGCGGCACCAAGGCATGGACGTGACGATCGTGACGACCGCGCGGACGAACGCCGAGGCGCTCGAGCTGCTGAAACTGATGGGAATGCCCTTTGCCGAAACGAAATAGGTATGTCGAAAGTTTCCTGGATTGAGCGCGACAAGCGCAAGCGCGAGACCGTAAAGAAGTACGCCGCCCTGCGGGCGGAGCTGAAGGCCAAGAAAGATTACGCCGGCTTGACCAAACTGCCCAAGGATGCCAGCCCGGTGCGGCTTACGAACCGCTGCCGGGTGACCGGCCGGCGGCACGGGCACCTCCGGAAGTTCGGAGTGTCCCGCCTGCAATTCCGGGAAATGGCCCTCAACGGACTCATTCCGGGCGTCACCAAAGCGAGCTGGTAGCCATTATGACCGATCCTATTGCCGATTTTCTGACCCGGCTTCGCAACGCGAACGGAGCGCTGCTGCCGACGGTGGACATGCCGCACTCCCGCATGAAGGAGAGCATCGCGAAGCTGCTCAAGCGCGAGGGGTACATCAGCGAGTGTGCCGTCGAGGGCACGACCAAGAAGCGGCTGAAGCTGAAGCTCAAGTACAACGGCCGCCGGGGCGTCATCACGGGCCTGCGGCGGATCAGCAGCCCGGGCCTGCGGCGCTATGCCGGGGCCACCGAGATTCCGACGGTCCTCGGCGGCAGCGGGGTGGCGATCATGTCGACCCCGCGAGGCGTCATGACGGGCGTCGAGGCGCGCAAGCAGAACGTGGGCGGGGAGATTCTCTGCCACGTCTGGTAACCGGGACGGCCCGGGCATTTCTGGAGATATTTGTATGTCGCGAATTGGTAAACAACCGATAGTGTTGCCGCCCACGGTGAGCGTGCGGGTGCAGAACCGCACGGTGGCGGTGGAAGGGCCCAAGGGCAAGCTCGAGTTCGAGCTCCCGCCAAAGACCTCCGCCGAAGTGAAGGATGGGCGCGTACTGGTCACCCGGGCGGACGACACTGCGGGGAGCAAGGCGATGCACGGGCTGGGCCGCGCCATCCTCAACAACATGGTGAAGGGCGTCAGCGAAGGCTATGTGAAGAAACTGGAGATCCAAGGCGTCGGCTTCAAGGCCGCCGTGGTGGGGAACCAGGTGAATATGAGCCTCGGTTACTCGCATCCCATCGTGCACGAGATTCCGGCGCAGATCAAGGTGACCGTGGAAGAGAACACCAAGATCACCGTCGAAGGGCCCGACCGGCAGGTCGTGGGGCAAGTGGCCGCCGACCTGCGTTCGTACTATCCGCCGGAGCCCTATAAGGGCAAGGGCGTGCGCTACGTCGGCGAGAAGGTCGTCCGCAAGGAAGGCAAGACGGTGCAGTAACGCGCCAATCCGACCATGTGATTCCTGGTCTCGGCGCGGCCGAGGCCCTTTCTGAAAATGAGAACGGAAAAGAAACAATCATTGCTGCAACGTCGGCGCTGGCGCATCCGCAAGGTCGTCCAAGGCACGGCGGTGCGGCCCCGGATGAGCGTGCGCTTCACCGGACAGCACATTTACGTTCAATTCGTCGACGACGCGGCCGGCAAGACGCTGGCGGCGGCTTCCTCCCGGGCGAAGGCGGCCGGCGAAGGCGGGCCGCTGAAGGCCAATGTGAACGGGGCCAAGCGGGTCGGGGCTTTGGCGGCGGCGGCGGCCAAGGCGCAGGGCATCAGCGAGGCGGTGTTTGACCGCAGCGGAGCCCGTTACCATGGCAAGGTGAAGGCGCTGGCGGATGCCGCGCGTGAAGGTGGGCTCAAAATTTAAGCGAATCATGCGATGACAGCGCCAGAACAATCGAAGTCCAATGTCGGGGAAGGTCGTCCGGGTGGCCGTTGGCCCGGGCGGGGTGGCGGACGCCGCGGACGCCCCGGGAGCGATGCCGACGGAGGCGATGGCAAACAGGGCGAAGACCTGAGCGACAAGGTCGTCTACATCAACCGCTCGGCCAAAGTGGTGAAGGGCGGGCGACGCTTCAGCTTTAGCGCCTTGGTCGTGGCCGGCGACAAGAAGGGACGCGTCGGGCTCGGTCTGGGCAAGGCGGGCGAGGTGGCCGACGCCATCCGCAAGGGCACCGAAAACGCCAAGCGGAACCTGCTGAAGATGTCGTTGCGCGACAATACGATTCCGCACGAGGTTCTGGCCGTGTACGGCGGGGCTCGCGTGCTGCTGCGGCCGGCGTCGCCGGGCACGGGTATCATCGCGGGCAAGACGGTGCGCGCGGTGGTCGAGGCGGCTGGGGTGAAAGACGTGCTGACCAAGTCCCTGGGTTCGAAGAACGCCGCCAACGTGGCCAAGGCCACCTTGTCGGCCCTGCAGCAACTGCGGCTGCGGGCGGACATCTTCCGGTTGCGGGGCTTGGAAGTGCCCGACCGGCAGAGCGTGAAAGCGGCCCCTGCGGCCGAACCAGTGAAGGCTTGAGCTTATGAGATTGCACGATTTGAAACCGCGTCCGGGCGCGAAACACCCGAAGAAGCGCCTCGGTCAGGGCGAGTCCAGCGGCCACGGCCGCACCTCGGGCAGAGGCGGCAAGGGGCAGACGGCGCGTTCCGGCAGTTCGATTCGCATTGGCTTCGAGGGCGGGCAGATGCCGTTGATCCGCCGCATGCCGAAGCGCGGCTTCACCAACGGACGCCACCGGAAGACCCTGATTCCCGTGAACCTGGCGAGCCTGAACCAGTTCGACGATGGCGCGAAGGTGGGCGGCGACGAGTTGCGGAAGTCGGGTTTGGCCAATGGCCCGGGAGACGGGATCAAGATTCTCGGCACCGGCGAACTCAAGCGCAAACTCACCGTTTGCGCGCACGCCTTCAGCGCCTCGGCGCGGGCGAAGATTGAGGCGCTGGGCGGTGCTTGCGAGGTCATCGGGGCGGCGAAGAGCTGAGCGGCAGGGACGCAGATATGTTCAAGGCGATTCTCAACACTTTTGGCAACTGTTTCAAGATTCCCGAGCTCAAGTCGCGAATCTTGTTCACCGTCCTGATCTTGGCGGTGTGCCGTTTGATTGCCTTGATCCCCATCCCAGGTTTGGATGGGGCAGCGCTGGCGCAGTACTTCGAGCAGAACGCCCAGGCGGCCGGCGGCCTGCTGGGGATGTACAGCCTGTTTACGGGTGGCGCGCTCGAGAAGTGCGCCATCGGTTCCCTGGGCATCATGCCCTATATCAGCGCCACCATCATCATTCAGTTGCTGGGCGCGGTGATTCCGCAGTTGAGCAAGATGATGCGCGAGGAAGGCGGCCGGACGAAGATCATCCAATATGGACGCTATCTGACCGTGCTGCTCTGCCTCGGACAGGGGTTCGTGATGGCGCTGGGATGGGAGAATCCCGAGAAGGTGTTCAGCGGATTCGCCGGTGGCTTGGTGTTGGTGGAGAATGTGTGGCTGTACCGGCTGCAGACGGTGCTGTTGTTGACCACCGGCACTCTGCTGCTGATGTGGTTGGGTGAGCAGATCAGCGAGCGTGGCATCGGGAACGGCGTGTCGCTGGTGATCACCATCGGCATTCTCTCGCGCCTGCCGATGGCGGCCACTTCGGTCTGGTTGATGTTCTTCCCGCCCAAGGGGGCCCAGACCAGCTTCAACATGTTCCACGGCATCGCCTTGGTGCTGCTGCTCATGGCGGTGGTGGCGGCGGTCATCGCCGTGACCCAGGCGCAACGGAAGGTGCCGGTGCAGTACGCCCAACGGGCGGTCGGCCGGAAGGTCTATGCCGGAGGCACCTCCTTCATGCCCTTGCGCGTGAATTACTCCGGGGTAATGCCAATCATCTTTGCCCAGGCGATCCTGATGTTCCCGGAGAAGATCTTCTTCACCTTGGCGAAGGTGACGACGCAAAGCATACCGGGACTCTCGAAGATCTGTGAGGACATTGCGATCAACCTGCAACACGGCACGCTCGTCTACATCGTGCTCGAAGGATTGATGATCCTGTTCTTCTCGTACTTCTGGGTGGCGACTCAGTTCAACGAACTCCAGATCGCGGACGACTTGAAGAAGTACGGAGGATATATCCCGGGGGTGCGACCCGGCCAGGCTACGAGTGACTTCCTCCACCGCGCGATGAGCCGCATCACCTTGGCCGGAGCGGTGTTCTTGGCGGTGATTGCGGTGATTCCCACCCTCATGTTTAAGTGGGCGGGAGTCCCCTTCGAGGTCGGCCAGTTTTTTGGCGGCACCAGCATGCTCATTAGCGTGGGCGTGATGCTCGACACGATGCGGCAGATGGAATCCCATTTGCTCATGCGGCATTACGACGGCTTCCTCAAGAAGGGCCGCATCAAGGGACGGTTTTGAACGGATCTTGGCCCGCTTCGGCCTTTTGCAGCCGGACGGGCATGTTCTTTTACAGTCTGCATACGGGCCAGTAGCGGATCGGCACGAAGGCCGTAGTCAACGAACGTTGGACCATGGCGATGATTGTCCTCAAGAATGAACGCGATCAGGAAGCTATGCGCGCGGCAGGCGCCGTGGCGGCGGCCGTGCTTGAGGATGTGGCGGCCTTTGTCGCGCCGGGGAAGACGACTCGCGAGATCGACGAGTTCGGCGCCGAGCGCATCC
>CAYYMW010000111.1:0-17115 GCA_964472515.1 uncultured Verrucomicrobiota bacterium
GGCGATGGCCGTTGAGCCGTGGTTTGCAGCTGGCTTGCGCATCCGCGGTCGGCGTGTGCGGCGGGATAGAAACGCGGGATACCAGACGAATTCTGCCAAGCCTGGACTGTACGCATAAGTTGCTCATCATGAGTCATACGGAAGGGTGGCTGAGTGGTTGAAGGCACCTGACTCGAAATCAGACGTACGGGCAACCGTACCGTGGGTTCGAATCCCACCCCTTCCGCCAGTTTTGGACCAGCCCCGGTAACCCACAAGGTTGTCGGGGCTTTTTCGTTGTGAAGCCGCCGGACGGACGGATCAAGCGTGCCGCAGCCGCGCCAAGAGGAAGCCGGGCCTTGTCGCCAACCGCCAAACGAGGCAGTTTTACCCAGCACATGAACTCACGAACAGCTCTTGAGACGGGACGGGCAAGGCTGCGCCGGGCGGCGGCGGTAGGCGTGGCGACGCTGATGACGTGGCCCTTGGCGGCGGCCGAACACTTCCTCTTCACTTCCTTTCGCAACAATGGCGAGGATGGGCTGCATCTGGCCCTGAGCGAGGACGGCTATCGTTGGACGGCGCTCCAATCGGATCGTTCGTTTCTCAAACCGGTCATCGGCGAGCACAAGCTCATGCGCGATCCCTGCCTGGCTCAGGGACCCGACGGTGTCTTTCACCTGGTCTGGACCTGCGGGTGGACGGCGGGCCAGGCCAAGTTGCTCGGCCACGCCTACTCGCGGGACCTGCTGACGTGGTCGGAGCAGCAGGGCATCCAGGTCATGGAGAACGAGCCCCAGACGCGCAACATCTGGGCACCCGAGCTGTTCTACGACACAGCCAAGGCTCAATGGCTGATCTTCTGGTCTTCGACCATCCCCGGTCGGTTTCCGCAGACCGACGCCACCGGGGACGACGGCTACAACCACCGGGCGTACGTCACGACCACCAAGGATTTTGCCCGGTTCACGCCCTCGCGCCTGTTCTTCGATCCCGGCTACAACACCATCGACGCCACCCTCCTGGCGGCGGAGGGCAAGTTCCACCTCATCTTCAAGGACGAACGGAAGAACCCCGTGAAGAAGAACCTGCGCCGCGCGGTGGCAGACTCACCCGAGGGGCCGTTTGGCGGGGTGACGGAACCGTTCACAGGCGATTGGGTGGAAGGACCGTCCGCCATCAAGATCAAGGACCAATACCTGGTCTACTTCGACCATTACACGAACCCCCATTACTACGGGGCGGTGCGTTCGAAGGACCTTGTGCGTTGGGAGGATTGCTCGAAGGAGATGACGTTTCCGCCCGGCCACCGGCACGGGACGGTGCTGCGCGTCAGCGCGGAAATCGCCGCGCGGTTGAAGTAGGCTGCCCGAGGGGTGAGGGGCCGGTGCTGCCGGTCACTCCGCTTCGGAGAGTTGAGGCAACGAGGAGGGCTGAGATGCCTCCTCCAGCAGTTCCATCGCGAGCGGTGGGGAATCGTGGCGGCGCCGGGCCGCGGTGGAAACGATGTACGGCGTGGGTGGCTTCAGGGGGATCATCACGGCCTGCGGGTGTGGCAGGCGGCTCATTTCCGCGGGGGCCAGCGTCACCCCTTTGCCGGCGTCGACCAACGCAAGGAGCGCCCCCTGGCTCTCTACCCGATGCCGGAAATGGGGTGTGAAACCCGCCGTCTGGCAGGCGTGGCGGATGGCGGTGTTCCGTCCGGGGAACTTCTCCTCCGCGAAACCGATGAACGGCTCTCCTTCCAGCTCTGAGAGAGCAATCCGCTTCCGCAACGCGAAGAGGTGGTTGTCCGGCAGCACGGCCAGCAAAGGGACCTTCCGGAGCACGGTCACACTGAACTCCAGCTCCACCTCCGGACAGGCGGTGCCGATGAACGCGAGGTCGATCCGTCCCTCACGCAACTCCCTGACCTGCTCGGTCGGCGCCAGTTCCCGCAGGACGACCTCCACTTCGGGATGCTTCACCGCAAAACGGCGCAGCGCCGGCGTGAGCATGCCGGTGAGCGCGGACGCGATGTATCCCACCGTAAGCTTGGGCTTCGACGGCTGCCGAAACGCCGCCATTTGCCCGACCGCCTCGCCAGCGCGACGCAACAAATCCCGGGCATGGACCAGGAAGGCCTCTCCCGCTGCCGTCAGTTTCAGCCCCGATTTCTCGCGTCGAAACAGATCGACTCCGAGCTCTTGCTCCAAATCGCGCAACTGCCGGCTGACCGCCGGTTGCGAGAGGCGCAGGCGGGCCGCCGCGCGGCTGATGTTCGACTCTTCCGCCGTCATGACGAAGTACCGCAAGTGCCGGAGTTCCATGCTGAACTCATTATAACCGAAAAGCATGGCTGGCCAAGGCGCAAAGCATTAGCGAACGGGGCGGCCCCGATGGATATTGCGTGCATGAGAACGACACGCTTAAGCGAGCCGCGCCGAACCGGACCCAGCCTGGTGAAACGCCCTGCGGCAGACCGGGGGCAGACCGAGTTGGGATGGTTGCACAGCCGGCACACTTTCTCGTTCGGCAACTATTTTGACCCGGATCACATGGGGTTTCGCTCCCTGCGGGTGATCAACGACGACATCGTCGAACCGGGCGCGGGCTTTGGCGAGCACCCGCATCGCGATGCCGAGATCTTCAGCTATGTGATCGAGGGAGAGCTGGAGCACAAGGACTCGATGGGCAATGGGCGCATCATCAAGGCCGGGGACCTGCAGTACATGAGCGCCGGGCGGGGGGTGCTGCATAGCGAATTCAACCCCTCGGGCGATGGTCGCGTGCATTTTCTCCAGATCTGGCTGAAGCCGCAAACCAGCGGGGGCGAGCCGCGCTACGCCGAGAAGGCCCTCGGCAAGACCCTTCCCGCTGACGCACTGACGTTGCTCTTTTCCGGCCAACCCCGCGAGGGGGCGACGGCCATCCGCGCCGATGCTGATCTGTTCTTCGGCCGACTGGAAGCCGGAGGCAGGCTGAGCTACCGCCCGGTGGCGGGGCGCAGCCAGTGGCTGCATGTCATCGCCGGAGAGGTGGAGTTGCTGGGCACGGTCCTGAGCGCTGGCGATGGCGCGGCCGTCGAGCACGCGACCGCCCTGGAGCTGCACAGCCGCACCGGCGCTCAATTCCTGCTATTCGATCTCAACTGAAACCAAACTCCCCACACCCAACCCACTCATGGTTCTATGACCCGACTACTCGTCCTCTACTATTCGACCTATGGCCACGTTGAAACGCTTGCCCAAGCTATTGCGGATGGGGCGCGCTCGGTTCCCGGGGTCGAAGTCACCCTGAAGCGTGTGCCCGAAACGATGCCGCCCGAGGTAGCCAGGCAGTACGGCGCCAAGCTGGACCAAGCCGCGCCCATCGCCTCCCCCAAGGAGTTGGGGGACTACGACGCGATTCTCTTCGGAACCCCCACCCGGTTCGGCAACATGGCGGCCCAGATGCGCAGCTTCCTGGATCAGACCGGCGGTCTTTGGGCAAAGGGAGCGCTGGTGGGCAAGGTGGGAAGCGTCTTCACCAGCACCGGGACGGGAGGAGGCAACGAAAGCACCATCATCAGTTTCGTGACCACCTTGATGCACCACGGCATGGTTTACGTTGGCCTGCCCTACGCATGCCCGGAACTCGCTGACATCAGTGAGGTGAAAGGCGGCTCCCCTTGGGGGGCGGCTACCATCGCCGGAGCCGACGGTTCGCGCCAGCCCAGCGCCAAGGAACTGGCGCAAGCCCGGTTCCAGGGCCGGCATGTGGCCACCATCGCCGCCAGGCTGCGGGGCTGATAGAGCGTCGCTCCGCCGGGAGCTCAACCGACCGTGGCGCCGCCGGGTCCGGATCTGCCAGCATCGATGACGTCAGCGCCACCGAAATTCGATTGCCAAATCCATGGCCCGCGCCTAGCTTAGTTCCATGCGCGTAGCCTTGGCCACGACGACTACTTTGTAAGCGTTCACGGATTCATTCGTGAACGCCAACGCCTCGATTTCGATTTTCGAGGCGTTTTTGTTTGTGACCCGTGCGCCGCGCCACCATTTGCTTTATGGAAGCTGCCAAACACGAAGTTGAACGCAAATCGCTCGACGAACGCCAGCAATTGACCGACCTCGATCGGCTCCGTCATTCCTGCGCCCACATCATGGCCGCGGCCGTCTGCCGTCTCTGGCCTGACACCAAACTGGATATCGGGCCCTGCACGAAGGACGGCTTCTATTACGACTTCGACCTGCCGCACCGCTTCACCCCCGACGATCTCCCGAAGATCGAGGAGGAAATGCGCAAGATCACCAAGGAAAACCAGGTCTTCGAGAAATCCATCAAGACCCGGGACGAGGCGCATGCGCTGTTTGCGGGGCGGGGGCAGAACTTCAAGCTCGAACGTCTGGCGGACATCCCCGAGGGCGAGGCCATCAGCTTGTTTCAGAACGGCGATTTCGTGGACCTCTGCGGCGGCCCGCACGTCATGCGGACCGGCAACGTGAAGGCCTTCAAGCTGCTCTCGATCGCCAGCGCCTACTTCCGCGGCAACGAGAAGAACCCGCAACTGCAGCGCCTCTACGGCACCGCGTTCAAGAACAAGGAAGAGCTGGAAAATTGGCTCAAGATGCAGGAGGAGGCCAAGAAGCGCGACCACCGGAAGATCGGCGCGGAGATGGGCCTATTTGCGCTCGACGCCGAGTACGTAGGCCCCGGCATGCCGCTGTGGCTGCCCAAGGGCACCGTGCTGGTGGAGGAGTTGGAGAAACTGGCCAAGGAGACGGAATTCGCCGCGGGCTACGTCCGCGTCCGCACGCCGCACCTGGCCAAGGAGAAGATGTACAAAACCTCCGGCCATCTGCCGTACTACGCGGAGAGTATGTTCCCGCCGATGTTCCTGACCCAGGACAGCCCGAGCGCGAAGCAGTCAGCCCTGCGCGAGGAGTTGTCGCGCAAACTGGCTGCGGGGGAAGTCACCCCTGACAAACTCGACGCCCTGATCCAGGAAGCGTCCGCCATCAGCCGCGAGGAGAACCAGCAGACCGAGCGCTACTACCTGAAGGCGATGAATTGCCCGCATCATCACCGTATCTTTGCCGCCGAACCGCGCAGTTACCGCGACCTCCCGCTGCGATTGGCCGAGTACGGCTGCTGCTACCGGTACGAGCAGTCAGGCGAACTCTTCGGGCTGATGCGCGTGCGGTCGTTGAACATGAACGACGCGCACATCTACTGCGCGCCCGAGGATTTCGCAGCCGAATTCAAGGCGGTGAACGACATGTACCTGAAGTACTTCAAGATCTTTGGATTGGAGAAGTACGTCATGCGGTTCAGCACGCACGATCCGGCCCGGCTGGGCGAGAAGTTCGTGAATGAACCCGAGCTGTGGAAGCAGACCGAGGACATGGTGCGGCGGGTGCTCCAGGAATCGGGAATCAACTATGTGGAGGTCGCGAACGAAGCGGCCTTCTACGGGCCGAAGATCGACGTGCAGGTCTGGAGCGCCATCGGCCGCGAGTTCACCATCGCCACCAACCAGGTGGATTTCGCCGTGCCCCGGCGGTTCGGGCTGACCTACCGAACCCGCGACAATACCGACGCCACCCCGTTGTGCATCCACCGCGCCCCGCTGGGGACGCACGAACGGTTCATCGGCTTTCTCATCGAGCACTACGCGGGCAACTTCCCGTTGTGGCTGGCGCCGGAGCAGGTGCGGATTCTCCCGATCGGCGACGAGCCGCTGGCGTATGCGCGCAGCCTGCTGGCGGAGTTGCGGGCGCAGGGCGTCCGGGTGGAGATCGACCCGGGCAGCGACAAGATCAACGGCAAGATCCAGCGCGCGGAGCAGGAGAAGGTCCACACCATGCTGGTGATCGGCCAGCGGGAGATGGACGCGAATGCGGTGGCCGTCCGGCTGCACGGTAAAGGCATGCAGGGCGTGAAGCCGCGCGCGGAAGTGGTGGCGGACCTGCTGGCGTCGATCCGCGAGCGGCGCGCCAACTGACCTGCGCGGCACTCATGAACGAGCAACTCGCCGCCCTGTTGGAATTGGCCCATGAGATCGGCCGGGAGGGGCGCACCCTTGCCCTCTTGGGCGAAGGTAGTGTCTCCGCCCGGGTGGGGCCCGGCCAGTTTCTGGTTTCGAGCGCGGGCAGCCGGCTGGGGGGACTTTCCGCCAGCGAGGTCGCGGTTTGCGACCAGAAGAAGCTGCTCGCCTTGATGGACAAGAAACTGGCGCCCGATACCGCCGTGGAGCAGGGCTTGCTGGACGCACGGACCGACGCCCAGGCGGCCCGTCCCTGCCTCGAAGCTGTCATTCACGCCTGGCTCATGACCTTGGAAGGCGTGCAGTTCATCGGGCACTGCCACCCGGTCACGGCCAATCAGATTCTCTGTTCGCCACGGGCGCGCGACTTTGCCGAGCGGCGCATGTTCGCCGATGAAGTGCTGGCCTGCGGCGCGGCGTCGGTGTATGTGCCCTACGCAGACCCTGGGCTCCTACTGGCGCGGGAGGTGCGGGATCGCACTACGGGGTTCATCAAGGACCACGGTTTTGTGCCGCGCCTAGTAGTGTTGCAGAACCACGGCATCATGGCGTTGGGGGCCACGATGCGCGGCGTGCTGGAGTGCCTGTTGACGGCGGACAAGGCGGCTACCATCTTCGTGGGCGCGGCGGCCATGGGCGGCCCGAATTTCCTGCTGCCGCAGCACGTCGACCGCATCGCGCATCGCACCCCCCATCACCTCCTATGAAGTTCAAGCGCCTGGACGTCTGCGCATTGCTGGCCCGCGGCGAGGAACCGTTCTCCCACGTGCGGAAAGCGGTGGACGCTCTCAAACCGGGTGAGGGACTGGCGGTGAAATCGCCGTTCCTGCCTTCGCCGTTGATCGAGAAGTTGGGGGCTGACGGGTTTCGTTCCCGGGCTGAACATAATGCTGACGGAAGCTGGACCACCTTCTTCTGGCGGGATACGATGCCTTCGTAACCGCCATGAACACTGATCGCTTTGCCGAATTCCGCCAGACGGCGATGCTCAACACCCTGCGCTCCTGCCAGTTGTTCAGCGGGTTGGCGTTGCCGGACCTCAAGAACGTGGCGGCCATCGCGATCCCCAAATCACTGGAGAAGGGCGACTACCTGTTCCGGGAGGGCGACCCCTCGCAGGGTTTCTACGTGGTCCAACAGGGTTCGGTGAACGTTCATCGGGTGAGTACCCTGGGCAAGGAACAGGTGATTCACGTGTTCCGTCCGGGCGAGTCATTTGCGGAGGCGACGCTCGCGACGGAAACCGGATACCCGGCGGATGCCCGTGCCCTCGAACCAAGCCAAGTGCTGCTGATCCAGAAAAACGAGTTCATCGGCCTGCTTCGGCGCCAACCCGAACTGGCGCTGCGCATGTTGGGCGCCATGAGCCAACACTTGCGCGTACTGGTGGGTCTGCTGGATGACCTGACCCTGAAGGACGTGGAGACGCGCTTGGCTAACTGGCTGCTGAAACGGTGTCCAAATCGCGAGAGCAGCACCCCGCATACCGTGGAACTCTCGATGACCAAACGGGTGCTGGCCGCCGAACTGGGCACGGTGAGCGAGACGTTCTCGCGCACGCTGGCGAAGTTCCGTGAACAGAACCTGCTGCAGGTGCAGGGCAAGTCGATCACCGTCGTCGCCCCGGTCCGGTTGACCGCGCTGTTGCGACAGCACTTGGGCGAGTAAGCTGCTGGCGGGCGTCCCTGCGGCAGTCGCCTAACGCCGCCGCCAGGCGAGCGTCAGCGCCCGCCCGAGTTCGCAGCAGAGGAACATGCCCAGCAGCATCCCCACGGTCATCCCGCAGAAGGAAAGCAGGAACCGGCTGGGTACGAAGGACCCCAGCCAGCGCAGAAAGACGAAGCCGCCGAACGCCATGCCGACGATCATGCCTGCCGTGGAGAGCAGCCCCAGCGCCAACCGGCTCAATGCTCCTCGTCCGGCATCGCGGTCCAGGAGCATGGGCGGCACGCCCAGGAGCACCATGCCCACATTCATCCATGGCATGGCGGCGAGGGAGGTGGTGAGGTGGAAATCCCGCGCGTCGCATCCCGGACAACCCATGCTGACCGGACCGAACCCGGCGTCCGCCCACCAGCCCAGGATCATCCCCCAGTTCCCGAGGCTGAGCATGGCGAAGGTCATGCGGGCAAAGCGATCCACCTCCGGGTTGCGGGCATGGTATCTCGCCGTGATGATCCCCAAGATCAGGAACACCGCGCAAACCCATGCGGAGGTCGCGAGGGGGAGCCTGCCAAGATAGATAAGGAACGGCGCTTGGGCGGCCAGCAGGAAGCCAAGGGTGCGTTGGGTCCAACGACCTTGCACTTCATCTGGCAGCCGTTCCCATCGGGGCGTTTCCTTCGCAACTGCCTTGGCAGACGGCAGACAGCAACTGTCAGCGGCTTCCGTGCTCCGCAGCGCGCGCCAGGAGACCGTGAAGCTCGACACCACCATCAACAGCGCCGATACCACCGGATGCAGCAGCCCGGTCGCCGCCAGTGCGATCCCCACCACGTTGTAGGTGGCCGCGAACAACAGGTTCGAACGGATCGAGGCCTTCACCTGCCGGGCCACCGCCACCGCGTAGGGCAGTACCTTCAAGTCACCGCCATAGAGCACAGCGTCGGCCCCGGTGGTAGTTACTCCGGCTCCGTGCGCCATGGCTATCCCGAGCGAAGCCGACCGCATCGCCGGCGCATCGTTGACCCCATCCCCGACAAACCCCACGCGGACTCCGGCCTGCTCCAGTCTGGCAACCCGGTCCGCCTTCCGATCCGGCGTCAGCCCCCCCTCGATGCCGTCCGGGCCGAGCAATTCGGCGGCGCGTTCCATGCGGTCGCCCGTCATCACCCGGTAGTCGATTCCCTGGCTGGCCAGGGCACTCATTGCCTCCCGGGTGGACGAGCGCAAGCGCTCCCGAACCGCGCCGATCGCCAGCAACCGGCCGTCGCTTTCAACGTAGACCAGGTGATCGGAAGGCATTCGCCGGAGCCGGGCCAAGAGTTCCGACTCGGCGGCAAGCTCGCTCATGAGTTCGCGTTGCCCGACGCGCAGGTGGTGCTCGGCGCCCGATTCCGCCGCGAGCCACGCCTCCACTCCAAGGGCGGGAACGGCTTTGATCGACCGGGTGGTGTAGTTGTTCGCTGACCGGCCTGTGCTGTCCGAAAGCGAAACCAACGGACTCGAGCTCCCGCGAAAGGCGCGGGCGACGGGATGCGAGGAGGCCGCCTGCACCGCCGCCAATTGGGCCGCCACCTTCACACGATCCTGCGCGGTGCCTGTGGTGACCAAGTCCACCAGGGAAAACTCCTCTTCGCTCAGGGTTCCCGTCTTGTCGAACACGATCCGGTTCAGGCTGGCCAGACGCTCGAGGGTATCGCCGCCCCGCACCACCAAGCCACGGGCCGCCAGCGCTGCCAGGCCGCTCCAAAGAGCCACGGGCGTGGCCAGGCCCATGGCGCAGGGACAGGCCACCAACAGCACTGCCAGCGCGTTGAACACCCCGGCAGACCAACCGGAGTGCCAGGTCCAGTAGATCCAGGTGCCGAGGCTCACCACCAGCACGAGGGGCAGGAACCAACTGACGACGCGGTCCGCCTGGGCTTGCAGCCGTGAGGGACGCGCGCGCGCGTCCTCCAACGCCGCCACCAAGCGGTCAAACCGGCGCTCCGTTCCCGGGACGCTCGCGGTGATTCGCAGTTCGCCGTCCTCCGAGTACGAGCCGGCGTAGACGGCGTCGCCTGCCCTCCGGACTACGGGGAAGGGCTCACCTGTCAACGGAGTCTCGCAGACGAACGCTTGTCCTTGCGTCACCACGCCATCCACGGGAATCGGTTCGCCTGCCAGAACCCGGATCTGGTCTCCGGCGCGCACTTCGGTCACGAGGATGGAGTCAACCGACCCGTCGGCGGCGACTCTTTGACACTTGCCGAAGGTCTGCTGCAAGTGCCGGGTTTCTGCCAGCGCACGGGCGCGCGAGTGGGCGCCAAGGGTCTTTCCCACCGAGTAGACCGTCACGAGCACGGCCACCACTTCGTAGTAGACGGCACCGACCCCCGCCAGACTGCTGTAAAGCGAGGCGCCCAGCGCCCCGGCAATCCCCGCGACAAAGAGGATTTCGATGGAGATGCGGCGCTGCCGCACCTCCTCGAGTGCTGACTGGACCAACGGTTTTCCCAGCACTACCAGAGCGGCAAGGCTGGAGAGCATCAGCGCCGCGTGCAGCAGCATGCGGGCGAGGCCCTCGGCCGGGGTCAGGTTGATGGCTAGGCCGAGCAGCATGGACTGCCCGGCAAGCACCGCACCCACCGCGACCTTGAACCAGGAGGTGACGGGTTCCGCACCGGTTTCCAAAGGCCGCTGCCCGGCATCGTGGAGTACCCGGCACCCGTAGCAACAGAAGCGAAGTTCCTTGGCCGCACCTGAAGTGATTTGCTCCAACGGTGGGAGGGGAGCCTCGCAATAGGCGCAGTGCTCCCGGGGAGGCAGGGTTGTCCCCGGGACCGCAGACGGGTTACTTGACCGGCTCATATTCCGGGATCGCCATCAAATCAGCCGCGGTCCAGGAGCCGAGCGCGGCACGGTCCTTGGTCTTGGCCCGGATGGCGGCGACCTCCTCCGGAGTGACGGGGGAAGCGTTGTGTCCCCAGTCCTTCTGGGTGCGAATGTAAGTGATTACCGCCGCCAACTGAACATCGTTCAGTGAATCCCGATGCGGGGTCATGGTGTTGTCATACTCGACTCCCTTGACTTTGATGGGCCCTTGGAGGCCGTCGAGGTCGATCCGGATCATGCGGGCGGGCCCGGCTGCCAATACCCACTCCGATCCCACCAGCGGGGGGTACTGCCCCGCCACGCCCAGTCCGTCGGGTTGGTGGCATTTGGCACAGGTATCCCCGTAGATGCGCCGGCCCAAGACATAGGGATCGATTGGCGCGGCGGCATTGGTGTTGACCATGCCTGGCATGGCGTTCTCGTTGTAGGCAAGGGGGGTGTAACCCGAACTGTAACGCTGCGTGTAATATCCGCCCCAGCCGAAGAACGCGCACAGGAGAACGACATACCACACGGACATCGTCCGATGGGCCTCCCCCGGCTCCACGTGTTCATTGGCGTGGCGGGGGGCCAGATCCGGCACGCCTGCGGACCCGGTGGAGGAGGACGGTGTGGGCGAATGAACCGGCTTCGGCTTCATTTGGCTTCAGGCAAGGGAGCGTTGGCCTTCAGGCTCAGAAGATACTGGACCAGCAGTTGCGCCTCGCGTCCCGGGATCACCTCGTAACCGGGCTCAACCTCGAACCCCTTAGGCAACACCAAGGCATTGGTGGAGGACTGGGCGCCAACACGTCGTTTCTCGAAAAGGAAGGGGAACGGGGGCATGACGGACCCTTTGGAGGTGATCTGCGGATCGTAGAGGTGCAGCAAGTGCCAGGAGGCACTGGATTGACGGAGACCGATGTTGGTCAGGTCCGGGCCCGTGCGCATGGTGCCGAGCATCACCGGTTTGTCGTACAGGTAGTCCCGGGAGACGGTGCGCCGCTGGCCCCAGTTGCGGGCGATATCCGCGCCAAAGCCGTCCGGGCGAACCTGCTGGGTATGACAATAGACGCAGCCGTTGGCGCGATAGACCTCGCGGCCTTGCGCCGCCAACCCCGCCCGCGCCTGGGGGTAGAGCTCACCGGTCTCCTCGATCCGGACGGGCTGTTGCGAGCCGAATTGCAGTTGGGGCAGCAGCACCAGTCCGCACCACGAGGCGGCGATGGTCAGAAAGGCGCCCAGAAATAAGAGCGGTCCGTAGTTCATGCCGAAGCGGGGGAAAGCACGCGGGCGGGTTGGCGACCCCAAGCGGCGGCCAGCCAGCGATAGGCCAGCCAGGCAAAGCTGGTGGCGAAGGCCAGGTGGCCGATCAGGAGGAAGATGCCGGAATAGGTGCGCATGCGGAGATAGGGCAAGGTCATACCCACCACGCTGTATTTGGCGGGATCCAGGAACGGGATGTCAGGGTTGATCATGGCCAGACCTTCCAGCGTCCCGCCGATGGTGAGCGGCACGACGTAGAAGGTGATGCCGAAGGCGGCGGCCCAAAAGTGGATGCTGATGAGGCGGGCCGAGGGCCACTCCACCTGGGTGATGCGTGGCACGATGTAGTAGATCGCGCCGAACATCACCATGGTGAAAAAGGCGTACATGCCTTGGTGCGCGTGGGCAATGGTCGAGTGGGTAAAGTGAGTCACCTCGCTCACGTTCCGGAAAGCCAGGAGCACGCCGTGCAGGCTGGTGAGGGTGTAGCTCATCCCGCCGAACACCATGAACCTCAGCACGGGGCTTTCCTTCAGTTTGCGAAAGCTGCCCCACATGGTGAGATGGTGGTTTAGTCCCACAGTGATTACGGGAATGGTCATCATCCCGCTGGCCACGATGCTGACGGTGATGAGCCAGGCCGGCAGGGGACCACCCACCAGGTGGTGCATCCCGTTCCAGTTGTAGAAGAGGGCCAGCGCCCAGAATCCGATCACCGACAGGGAGTAGTTGTAGACCGGTTTGCCCAGGACCTTGGGGATGAAATAGTAGATCGCTCCCAAGCCGATGGGCGTGAACCACAGGCCCAGTACGTTGTGCGCAAACCACCAATTGACGGCTGCCTGCACGCTCCCGCGCACGGGGTCCAGCACCAGCAGAATTTGGGCGGCGGAGTACAACCATGGAAACCAGAAGAGGGCGGAGAGGATGTACCACTGCGAGACATACAGGTGCGGCTCGCGCCGGAACCGAAACGTGATGATCCCCCAGATGCCGATGAGGGCGTAGGTCACGAAAAGGATCGGCGACGCGTACGGCGGGATTTCCAGCCACTCGATGCCGGTGCTATCGCCCGCCAGAATGCCGACAATCCCCACTGCCACGCCCACGTTCCAGAAGACGCCGGCGAGGTTGACCATCCACCCATGCATCAGGGGCGTGCGGCACAGCCGGCACATCATCCAGAGGCTCACGGCGATGGCGGCCTCGGAGGCGAAGCCGAAGATGACCGCATTGAGATGCGCGGGGCGAACGCGCCCGAACGTCAGCCAGGAGATGTCGCCGAGCACGTTCGGAGAATGCAGCTTCCAGGAAGCCAGCAGGGCAAACACGGTGCCTGCCATCAGCCAGAACAGGCTCGCGCCAAAGAAGAGCATCAGCGTGCCCCGACAGGAGGCGTCAATCTCAGCCAGGGTGGCCCGGCGTTGGCTGACATCCTCCGTATCGGAGGGGGAGAGGGCGTTGAGAATGCTGGGACTGGCGGTGCTCATTTGGCAGGGGGCGCGTCAGCCACGCCGGGTTGGCCGGCCAAGGCTCGAGGGTGGGAGGCGGGAAAGTGGTCGGAGAGCTGCCCCACCGGTTCCTCCTCATCGAAAATGGACAGGGCGGTCTTGGGGAGGTTCCGAAACTCACCATGGCGGATGGCCCAACGCAACGCCATCAGGGCGGTGGCGGGCAGCACGATCACGCTGCAAACGAAGAGGATCCAAATCACGCTCATGGCCGGGCTATTTGGGCGCGACGGGCGCCGCGCTATTGGTCGTGGAAAGGCCGGCCGGGGCGTTGGTCCCCACCGCAGCGGTGGGGGGCGGCAGATATTTCTCCAAACGCGCGAGCAACTGGGCGCGGCCCTCGGCCGGGTTCTGCCACTCGCGAACGGTCAACTCCATGGCCCGGGCCACTGCGAGCGACACCACTCCGCGCTTGGCGTCGATCCAGGCATAGTTCTCGAGCCGCTCCACATTCTGCGCGTTGAGTTCGGCGAGGTTCTTCTTGCGCTCGGCCCAGCGCGCTTCGTCCACGGATCCCGGCTGGGTGTAGTGGTACATGATCCATATCAGGCCGGCCAGGATGAAGAACATGCCGATGAACGCCACGGCGTTCACCGCCACTTTGATCCGGTTTTCGGAAGGTCCCTGCATGATTAGCCTTGTGAACTGTGCACGGCCTCGGCGATGGCCGGGGGCGGCACTTCGTGAATAGTCAGCGCTTCCTTCAACCTGGGGTCTTTCAGCGGGTAGGCCGGATGACGGGCAAGGTTCTTCAGGAAGAAGAAGCTAACGGCGCCGCCCACCAAGGCGAAGCTGGCCAGGTCCGTCCAACGCCACGGAAAGCCCTCGAGGTGCAGCGGGGGCAGGACATTGTAGGACATGTCGATGTAATGCATCAGCCACGCCCACACGCAGAGCGGCAGCATCACTGGCAGGGTCAGCTTGGCGTCGATGCGCAGCAACAGGAGGAAGGGCAGCACGAAATGGCCGAACACGAGCACGAGTCCGACGCCCCACCACCAGCCCTTTTCGCGCATGGCGTACCAGAAGGTCTCTTCCGGCAGGTTGGCGTTCCAGATGATCAGATACTGCGAGAAGTGGATGTAGGCGTAGAAAACGGTGAAAGCCAGCATCAGCACGCCAACATCCTTGACGTGACGGGGATGAACCACCTCGCGCAGCGGGCCGGCGCGCTTGAGCCAGGTTGCCAGCAGATAGACCGTGGCCAGCGTCAGCCATACGCTGCCGGCAAAATAGTACACGCCGTACATGGTCGAGAACCACTGGTGTTGCAGTGACTTCATCCAGTCAATCCCCGCCAGCGTCAGGGTGACGGCAAAGAGGAAGATGCCGAAGGCCGCCAGTCGGCGCATTTTGAACGTGGACTCGGCGTCGCCCGTTTGATCCTGCCGCAACGACCAGTACCGCAGCCGGAAGGAAAGGAAGATCCAAACGGCGAAGAAGGCGACGGCCCGCACATAGAAAAACGGCTTGTTGAGATAGCCCGCCTTCGCATGGAGGGCGTGGTCCGCGTGCGCCGGATCCATCCATGCGTAGATTTGCGGTGCCAGGAAGGCCAGCGGCAGGTAGAGCACCGCCAGCACGATGGAAACGCAGGCCATGTGCTCCGCGATGCGACGAACGGGCACCGACCAACTGGCGTCAAAGAGGTGATGCACCAGCACCAGGAAGAGTCCACCCAGGCAGAGGCTCAGGAAGAACATGAAGGCCAACAGGTAGGAGAAGCCCAATTGGCGCGGGTCCATGGCATAGCCTGCGGCGACACCGGCACCGCCTGCTACCATCAAGCCCAGGGGGATTTTGGTCCAGCGGGATACAACTGCGGACAGACTATGGTTGTCGCTGTTCATGGCTTGAGCTGGGAACGATAGGCTGCGGGCACGTCGTCGACGGAACCCAACCGGCTGCGTTGCAGCACGCGCAGATAGGCGATGGCGGCCCACCGGTTGGTCACGGAAACCTGCGAAGCGTAGGCGGGCATCTGGTTCTTCCCGTAGGAGATCGTGTTGAACAGTTCGCCGTCCGTCGCCCGGACCAGTCGTGGATCGTGGAAATTGCCGGCCTTTACCAAACCGTACTTGGTAATGATGCCGTTGCCGTCGCCCACGGCGCTATGGCAGGGGGAGCAATAGATGGTGAACTGCTCCTTGCCGCGGGCCAGGAACTCCGCGGTCATTGGAAAGGGGCTGGTCTCAACGAAATTGGTCGAACCCGGGATGCGTCCGGTGGCGACGGGATTGTCGTCCAGCAGCGCGTTGATGGGCACCGCGCCTGCCACGGGCGGCCGGGAGTTGCGACGATCCGCAAAGAACGCGCTGGTCTTTTGCGGCCGCAGCTTGGGCTGCCGCTTCATGTCTGGAAACACCTCCAACGGGGGCTTGTGAAACGTAGTGCCCCGCAGCCCGGCAATGCTGACTGCCAATGCCGCAATCAGAAAGACGCTGATGTAAAAGTATCGCATAGGCGACCTATTCGGTGACCAATTCGACGCGTTTGCCCCCGGTGGATTCCAGGAACTTCCGGGTGTGGCTTTCGCCGTACTTTGGATCACGCGCCTCGACCAGGACAAAGAAGCGGTCGTGGGTGGCGCGGGCAAAGCGCGCGCTGTTGAAGATGGGGTTGTGCCAGCGCGGCAACCGGTTCACGAGCAGCATGCCGGCCAGGGAACCGATGGCCCCCAGCAGGATCGTCAGCTCATAGCTGACCGGGAACGCATAGACCGGACTGAACAGCGGCTTGCCCCCCACCGCCAGCGGGTAGTCGAGGCCGTTCATAAACCAGATCATCAGCATGCCCGTGCAGAGCCCGGTAATGCCTCCAAAGAAGGTGAACCAACCCACCCGGGACTGCCGCAGCCCCATCGCGTCGTCCAAGCCGTGAATCGGGAAAGGGGTGAACACGTCCCACTTCTTGTAGCCTGCATCACGCACCTTCGCGGCCGCCTCCTTGATTTCCGCCGCCGTTTCATATTCCGCCAGGAGCCCGTAGGCTTTGCCGGCCACCGGTTGCGTGGCCTTGACGGGCTCCGTCACCTGGTCCGTTGTGGAGCTCTGCGGACGCGCGGCTCCCAAGGGGTGCTCGGGGTCCCCCTGAGGGATGACGCTCTTGACTTCCGCAATGGCGATGAGGGGCACAAACCGCAGGAAGAGCAGGAACAGCGTCATGAACATCCCGAAGGTGCCAACAAAGGTGAGCACGTCGACAATGGTGGGCTTGTAGTAGCCCCAGTTGGCGGGAATGAAATCGCGGTGGAGAGACGTGACCACGATGACGAACCTTTCAAACCACATGCCAATGTTCACGAAGATCGACAAGATGAACACCGCCACGAGGTTGGTCCGGATCTTCTTGAACCAGAAGAGCTGCGGCGAGATCACGTTGCAGCTCACCATGATCCAGTACGCCCAGGCGTAAGGGCCGAAAGCGCGGTTCTTGAAGGTGAAGAGCTCGTAGGGGTTGCCGCCGTAGTAGGCGATGAAGAACTCCATCGCGTAGGCGTACCCCACGATCGAACCGGTGGCGAGGATGACCTTCCCCATCAGTTCGATGTGCCGCACGGTGATGACCTCCTCCAAGTGGCACAGCTTGCGCACCGGGATCAGGAGCGTCAGCACCATGCCGAAGCCGGAGAAAATCGCCCCCGCGACAAAGTACGGCGGGAAGATCGTCGTATGCCAACCGGGCAACTGGGAAACCGAGAAGTCGAACGACACGATGCTATGCACGGAAAGCACCAGCGGGGTGGAGAGGCCGGCGAGCAACAGGTAGGCCTTCTCGTAGTTGCTCCAACCGCGGTTGGAGCCTGTCCATCCGAGCGCGAAAAAGCCGTAGAGGTAC